>DAIOSZ010000143.1:0-10438 GCA_036752305.1 Burkholderiaceae bacterium | reverse complement strand
CCTGATCAGCTCGGACGACAACAGCGCGGGCCAGACGATCCCGCTGATCGGCTACACGCCGAGCCAGTCCGGCACCTACTTCCTGGGCGTGACCGGCCAGAACTCGGGCTTCGGGGGCTACACCGTCTCGGCCAAGATCGTGGACACCACGGCGCCGACGCTCAGCTCCAGCAGCCCCGCTGACAACGCCACCGCCGTGGCGGTGGGCGCGGACATCGTGCTGAACTTTTCCGAGCCCATCCAGGCCGGCACCGGCAACCTCGTGATCTACAACGCGGCGGGCGGCGCGGTCGCCACCGTTTCCGTGGGTGACGCGAATCAGGTCAGCATCAGCGGCAACACGCTCACGCTCAACCCCAGCGCCGATCTGGCGCTGGGCAACTCCTACTACCTGGGCATGGCCAGCGGCGTGGTCACCGATCTGGCGGGCAACGCCTATGCCGGCATCAACAACCCGACCACGCTGAACTTCAGCACCGCCGCGACGCCGGCCGACGACTACCCCATGGCCCTGAACACCACCGGCGTGGTGACGGTGGACGCGACGGGCAGTACCGGAAACATTCAGTTCGTCGACGATGCCGACCTGTTCAAGGTGCAGCTCAGCGCGGGCCAGAACTACCTGTTCCAGCTCACCAGCACCGGGCTGGCCGATCCCTACCTCGTGCTGTACGACCTGGCCGGCGATGTCATCACGTTCAACGACGACGGCCCCTTCAACCTGGATTCCGAAATCGAGTACACCGCGCCGACCGCCGGCACCTACTTTCTGGGCGCGATGGACTTTGGCTCGGGCCTGGGCACCTATCGGCTCTCGGCGACCAAACTCACCGACGACTATCCCTGGTCCTTCTCCACCACCGGCAAGGTCACGGTGGGCGGCGCGGCCACCAGCGGCACCATCGAGCGCGTAGGCGACGGCGACCTGTTCTCGGTCGCGCTGACTGCGGGCACGGCCTATACCTTCACGCTCACCAGCACCGCGACCGGCGGCCTCGCCGACCCCTACCTCTACTTGTACGACTCGGCGGGCAACGAACTGGCCTTCGACGACGATGGCGCCGGCAACTTCAACGCCAGCATCAGCTACACCCCCTCCGCCAGCGGCACCTACTTCCTGGGCGCGCTGGACTACGACACCGGCACCGGCGGCTACCTGCTGGCTGGCAAGTCCGGTACCGGCGGGAGTCTGTCGGGCACCAGCGGTATCGACATCCTGACCGGCACCGCGGGCGCGGACGTCATCTCGGCGCTGGCCGGCAACGACAGCCTGACCGGCGGCGGCGGCGACGATCAGCTCGACGGCGGCGCGGGCACCGACATCGCGCGCTACAGCGGCAAGGCCGCCGAATACCGCGTGAGCGGGTCGCTGGCGGGCGGCCTGACGGTCACCGACAACAGCGCCGGCCGCGACGGGACCGACCGACTGAGCGGCATCGAGCGCCTGGGCTTCTCCGACGGCAGCCTGGCCTTCGACATGGGCGCGACGGACGCCGGCGGGCGCACCGCGCTGATGCTCTCGGCCCTGCTCGGCCCGCAGGCGGCGCTGTCCAACCCGCCGTGGACGGGCATCGGCCTTTCGCTGTTCGATTCGGGCCAGAGCATGGCCAGCGTCGCCAGCCTGCTGGTCAACAGCGGTCTGGTGGCGCAACTGGCCGGCGGCAGCAGCCACGCCGCATTCGTGCCCTGGCTGTACAAGAACGTGGTGGGCAGCACGCCCAGCGCCGATGTGGCGGCCGGCTTCGTCGCGCTGCTCAACAACGGCACGTACACGCAGGCCTCGCTGCTCACGCTCGCCGCCGAGCTTCCGCTCAACCAGAGCGCCGTCAATCTGGTGGGCTTGGCGGGGACTGGCATCCCCTATCTATGATGGCGGTTTTCGCTGCCCTGCAGACTGTCATGACTCTACGCCGCGTTGTCCTCACCCTGGCCGCCCTGGGCTGTGTCCCGCTCACCGCGCTGGCCCAGGCCTTTCCGTCCAAGCCCATCACCTTTGTCGTGCCGTTCACGGCCGGCAGCGCCACCGACCAGTTGGCTCGCGCCCTGGCGCAGGCGATCACGCAGGACGGCAAGGCCACGGTGGTGGTGGACAACAAGCCGGGCGCCAATGCCTTCATCGGAGCACAGCAGGTAGCCCGCGCCAAGCCGGACGGCTACACCGTGCTGATCGCCACCAACACCACGCACGCGGCCAACGAGCATTTGTTCAAGAAGCTGCCCTACGACCCGGTGAAGGATTTCGAACCGATCTCGGCGCTCGGACGCGGCGGACAGATCATGGTCGTCAACCCGACCAAGCTGCCGGTCAACAACGTGATGGACTTCGTCAAGCTCGCCAAGGCCAATCCGGGCAAGTACAGCTTCGGCTCGGGCAGCTCGTCCAGCCGCATCGCTGGCGAAATGTTCAAGCAGCTCACCGGCACCTACATCGTCTCGATTCCCTACCGCAGCAATCCGCCGGCCGTGACCGATCTGATCGGCGGCCAAATCGACGTGATGTTCACCGACATGCCCACCGGCCTGCCGCAGGTCAAGGCGGGCAAGCTCAAGGCCCTGGGCGTGACGCCGCGCCAGCGCAGTCCGCTGGCGCCCGAGCTGCCCACGCTGGAACAGGCGGGCGTGAAGGGCTACGAGATGACCTACTGGTTTGCCGCCTACGCGCCCGCGGGCACGCCGGCCGCCGAGGTGGCCAAGCTCAATGAACTGCTGCACAAGGCCGCGCGCGGCAGCGCCACGGCGACCTTCTTCCAGCCCACCGGCACCGAGGTGTTCCTGAATACACCCGACGAGCAGCGGCGCTTCCAGCAGGCGGAAAGCCAGAAATGGGGCCGCATCATCAAGTCTGCGGGCATCGAGCCCGAATAGGAGCGACTCCTGATTTCATAGCTGTTCATGATGGATTGGCGTGGTTGACGAGCCTTCCTTCACGGCCCCGATAGCCTTTCACCGCTCGGGCGATGCGCTGGCGCAGATCGCCGCGCTGTATGAGGCCGCCGTTGCCCATCTGCGCGGCGCGCTCAACCGCTTCGTGGCGGGCGCCGACCTGCCGCACCGCGTGCGTGCCTGCTATCCCTATGTCCGGGTGCGCTCCCAGTCGGCCAGCCTGGCCGCGCTGGCGGGCAAGCGGCTGGCCTTCGGCTTCGTCGCCGGGCCCGGCGTTTACGAAACCACGATCACGCGCCCGGACGTGTTTGGCGCCTACCTGCGCGAGCAATTGCGCCTGCTGCTCGAAAACCACGGCCACGAGCGCGGCATCGCGCTCGAAGTGGGCGTGAGCCGCCAGCCGATTCCGCTGCACTTCGCGCTTGCCGACGGCGACCACCTGGAGGGCGAACTGTCCGCCGAGCGGCGCGCGCGCCTGCGCGAGGTGTTCGACCTGCCCGACCTGTCGGCCATGGACGACGGCATCGCCAACGGCACCTGGCAGCCGCTGCCGGGGGAACCCTATCCGCTGGCGCTGTTCACCGCGCCGCGCGTGGACTATTCGCTCCAGCGCCTGCGCCACTACACCGGCACCTCGGTCGAGGCGTTCCAGAACTTCGTGCTGCTGACCAACTACGCCTTCTACGTGGACGAGTTCGTGCGCGTGGGACGCGAGGCGATGCAGGACCCGGCGAGCGACTACATCGCGCTGGTCGAGCCCGGCAACGTGCTCACGCCGCGCGCGGGCGAGCCCGACGCCAGCGGCCTGCCCGGCGCGCGGCGCCTGGCGCGCCTGCCGGCCGGCAGCGCGCCGCCGCGTTTGCCACAGATGCCCGCCTACCACCTGGTGCGCGCGGACGGCTCGGGCATCACGCTGGTGAACATCGGCGTGGGCCCGTCCAACGCCAAGACGATCACCGACCACATCGCCGTGCTGCGCCCGCACGCCTGGCTGATGCTGGGCCATTGCGCGGGCCTGCGCTCCACGCAGGCACTGGGCGACTACGTGCTGGCGCATGGCTACGTGCGCGAGGATCACGTGCTCGACGAGGAACTGCCGGTGTGGGTACCGATCCCCGCGCTGGCCGAGGTCCAGGTGGCGCTGGAACGCGCGGTGGCCGACGTGACGCAGATGCAGGGTCCGGAGCTCAAGCGCATCATGCGCACCGGCACCGTCTGCTCGACGGACAACCGCAACTGGGAGCTGCTGCCGAGCCGCAACGTCGCCAGCACCCCGCAACAGCGCATGAGCCAGAGCCGCGCCGTGGCGCTGGACATGGAAAGCGCCACCATCGCCGCCAACGGTTTTCGCTTCCGCGTGCCCTACGGCACGCTGCTGTGCGTGAGCGACAAGCCGCTGCACGGCGAGATCAAGCTGCCCGGCATGGCCAACCACTTCTACCGCGAACGGGTCGATCAGCACCTGCGCATCGGCCTGCGAGCCGTCGAACTGCTGCGCCAGCAGGGCGCCGAAACGCTGCACAGCCGCAAGCTGCGCAGCTTTGCCGAAGTGGCGTTTCAGTAGGCGCGCTCGCCCATAGCCTGGCCCATGCGCACCGCGCCGGCCGGCGCCCAGGCCGGGTTGAAGCGCATCACGCCCTCGGGCCACAGCAGCACCACGGTGGAGCCCAGTAAAAAACGCCCCATTTCCGCGCCTTGCGCCAGCGTGACCTGACCGGGTGCGTAGTCCCAGCGGCGCACGGTCCCCGGGCGCGGCGGGTTGACCAGACCATGCCACACCGTTGCCATGCTGCCCACGATGGTGGCCCCCACCAGCACCAGCGCCAGCGGGCCGTGCTCGGTGTCGAACAGGCAAACCACGCGCTCGTTGCGCGCAAACAGGCCCGGCACGCCCCGCGCGGTGGCGGGGTTCACTGAAAACAGATCACCCGGCACATGCGTCATGGCGCGCAACTGGCCGGCGCAGGGCATGTGGATGCGGTGGTAGTCGCGCGGGCTCAGGTAGATCGTGGCAAAGCTGCCGCGCGCGAAGCGGGCCGCCGCCTGGGCATCGCCGCCGAGCAGCGCCAGCGTCGAATAGTCGTGCCCCTTGGCCTGGAAAATGCGGTCGCCCTGCTCACCCGTGATCGGCCCGAACTGGCTGATCGCGCCGTCCACCGGGCAGACGAAGGCCGTCTGCGCCAGGGGCCGCGCGTCTGCGCGCAGCGGCCGGGTAAAAAACTCGTTGAAGCTGGCGTAGTGGTCGATCGCCGGTTCGGCCGCCTCGTCCATGTTCACGCCGTAGCGGACGACGAAACGGCGGATCGCCGCCTGCGTCCAGGCGCCGCCTTGCAGCCCCGCCGCCCAGCCGGCCAGCCGCGTGAGCGCGAGCTTGGGCAACAGGTACTGCGACAGGACGGCCAGACGCTCGGACATGGGCGCCGATTGTAGGCAGCCGTACACTGGCCGGCCCCGCCATGCCCCTCACGCCCCCGTCCACCCCCTGCCCCTGTGGCCGCCTGAACCCGCGCGGCAAGCCGCTGGCCCTGGCCGAGTGCTGCGGCCGCTACCTCGATGGTGGGCAGAGCGTGCCCGACGCCGAGACGCTGATGCGTTCGCGCTACAGCGCCTTCGTGCTGGGTCGCGCGGACTGGTTGCTGCGCACCTGGCATCCGGATACGCGGCCAGCCACGCTGGAACTGGACCCCGCCGAGCGCTGGCTGGGCCTGCAGGTGCGTCGGCACCGCGTCATCGACGAGCGGCATGCCGAGGTGGAATTCGTCGCCCGTTCGCGCACCGGGCCGGGGCCGGCGCGGCGCCTGCATGAGGCGAGCCGCTTCGAGCGCGACCCGCTGCTGGGCTGGCTCTACCGCGACGGGGATGCGGATGCCGGCTTCAGCTCAGCGACTTGATCAGCTCCACGTACTGCTTCATCGCATCCTCGCTGCCCGTGCCCTTGAGCTTGTTCCAGGCCTCCCACTTGGCACGGCCGACCATGTCGGTGAAACCGGGCTTCTTCTCGGTGTTGTCGCCCGCAGTGGCCTGCTTGTAGAGCGAATAGATCTTCAGCAGGGTGTTGTTGTCAGGACGCGACGAGAGTGTCTTGGACTTTTCGACGGCGCTGTCGAACTGGGCTTTGAGGCTGGCCATGGGGCTTTCGGGGGGAAGGTGAATCGGGGTGTTTCTCTAGCTTCGGCGCGCGAGATTGCGGATATGGTACGGCAATGAACTCCTCACGCCTACCCCACGATGCGCTGGGCGCCATCGAATCGCTGGCCAGCCAGATTCCGGGCCTGCTCAAGCGCTCGGCGCGCGTTTTCGGCAACGATCTGCCGCATGCCGCCAGCGGCCGGCTCGGCCTGGGCGGCGAGCGCATGAGCAAGGTGGACACCGCCTGGCTGCGCATGGACAGCCCGCACAACCTGATGATGATCAACGGCGTGTGGATGCTCTCGCCCGGCGTAAACCTGCACGCGGCGCGCGAGCGCGTGCGCGAACGCCTGCTGAGCTACCCGCGCTTTCGCCAGCGCGTCGAGCGGGACGCCGCCGGCGCCACCTGGGTGGACGACGACGACCTGGACCTCGACTACCACGTGCCCGCCACCCTGCTACCCGGCCGCTCCTCGCCACGGCGCAAGGGCAGCGACGAAGCGGCGCTGCAGGAGCTCGTCGGCCAACTGGCCATGCAGCCGCTCGACCCCCGGCGTCCGCTGTGGCAGTGGCATGTGATCGAGGACTACCGCGGCGCCGACGGGCGGCGCGGCTCGGCCATCATCCTGCGCATGCACCACTGCATCGCCGATGGCATGGCGCTGATTTCGGTGGTGATGACGCTGATCGACGGAGGCCACGCCCGCGCCCGGCGCGCGGCCCAAGCCTTTGACGGACCGCAGGAGTGGATTGCGCAGCAGATCGTCAAACCGCTGACCGGGGTTGCCGTGCGCGCGCTGGGCCGTGCCGGCAAGCGCGCGGCCGACGGCCTGCACCTGCTGGCCGCGCCCGAGGAAGGCGTGGAGCGCACGCTGGATGCGGCGCGCATGGCCGCGCAGGTGGCCAGCGACGCGGCCAACCTGCTGCTCATGCCCGACGACTCGCCCACCAGCCTCAAGGGCCGGGCCGGCACCGCCAAGCGCGTGGCCTGGTGCCGGCCGCTGCCGCTGGACGAGGTCAAGGCCGTGGGCCGGGCGCTCAATTGCTCCGTCAACGACGTGCTGCTGGCCTGCGTGGCCGGCGCCATCGGTGCCTATCTGCAACGGCGCGGCGAACGCACCGCGGGCAAGGACATCCGCGCCATGGTGCCGGTCAACCTGCGTCCTGTGTCCGAGGCCTACAAGCTGGGCAACCGCTTCGGCCTGGCGCCGCTGACGCTGCCCATCGGGCTGCAAAACCCGATCGAGCGGGTCTACGAGGTGCGCCGGCGCATGAGCAACCTCAAGGGCAGCATGCAGCCGGCGCTGACCTTTGCCGTGCTGGCCGTGGCCGGCGGGGTCGTCAAGCCCGCGCAGGACGCGCTGCTGGACCTGCTGGCGCGCAAGACCACCGCCGTGATGACCAACGTGCCTGGCCCGGCCGAAAAGCACCGCTTCTGCGGATCGACCATCGACCACATGATGTTCTGGGTGCCGCAGTCCGGCAACATCGGCCTGGGCGTGTCGATCCTCAGCTACGGCGGCGAGGTGCAGTTCGGCGTGATCACCGACACGCACCTGTGCCCGCACCCGCAGGCCATCATCGACGAGTTCGAGCCCGAGTTCGACCGCCTGTCGCTGCTCACGCTCATGCTCCCCTGGGGCGAGGCGGCGTGAGCGCGCCCTTCCCCCTCATCGACCTGCGCCACCTGGGGGACGCACGTCAGCGGGGCCGCGCCATCGGCCAGGCCACGCGCGAGCGCATCGCCCGCAGCCTGTCCACCTACGCGCACCTGTTCGCGCTGGCCGGCGTGAGCTGGGCCCAGGCCTGCGAGCGGGCGCGGCGCTACCGCGACGTGATCGGCGCGCTGGACGCCAGCCTGGTCGAGGAAATCGAGGGCTTGGCCGAAGGCTGCGGCCAGGCCCGCGAGGCGCTGCTCGCGCTCAACTGCCGCAGCGAAATCCTGCCGCCCAACTACTTTTCGGGCCAAACCCTGGCCTCGGCAGGCGCGCTAGCCGCCAACCGGGCCGCGGGCGTCGCGGGCTGGGCCGGCGCGAACGGCTTGCCGGAAGACCTGTCCGAGTGCACCGCCATCTCGGTGGCCGCACGGGCCAGCGCCAACGGCCACGCCTGGATGGCGCAGAACTGGGACTGGATCGGCCGCCAGCGCGGCGCGCTGGTCATCCTGCGCCTGCCGGGCGCCCAAGGCGGCGACGTGCGGACGCTGACCGAGGCCGGCATGCTGGCCAAGATAGGCCTGAACGACGCCGGCTTCGCGCTGGGCCTGAACATCCTGCGCTCACCGCGCGACGGCGCCCAGCCTGGCGTGCCGGTGCACGTGCTGCTGCGGCACCTGCTGGACCGATGCGCCTCGCTGGCCGACCTGCGCGAGCGGCTGGCCCGGCTGGCCGCCAGCCTGGGCTTCGCCGCTGCCTCCAACGTACCCTGCGCCGACGCGGCCGGCCATGCGGCGAGCTTCGAGGTCGCGCCCGCCGGCTGGGCGGAACTGGCGCCCGACGCCGAGGGCGTGGCGCTGCACACCAACCATTTCCTGTGCGAATCGCTGCTGGCCGAACAGTCGCCGATGGCCAACTTCCTGTCCAGCGGCCCGCGCCTGGCCACCGCGCGCGGCCACCAGGGGCGCGGCCCGTGGGACCGCGAGCGCCTGGCGGCGCTGCTGCGCGACGAATCCGACGGCTACCTGTCGATCTGCCGCGCCGGCGACCCCGCGCTGCCGCCCGAGGCGCGGGTGGAAAGCGTGGCCGGCGTCATCATCGACGCCACCGCCCGGCGCTGGTGGATTGCCCCGGACCTGCCCAGCCGCGCGGAGTTCGCGCCGGTGGATTGACGCGCCGGCCGGAGCTGTCCATGAATGCGCTGCTCGTCATCGCCCATCCGTCTGGCGACAGCTTCAGCCACGCCATGGCCGGAGCAGCGGCAGCGGTGCTGCGGGCGCGCGGCTGCACCTGCTGGGTGCACGACCTGTATGCCGAGGGCTTCAACCCCGTTCAGCCCACGCCGGAGAGCGGCAACGTGGCCTCTGACGACCCCTTGGTCGAGTTGCACTGCGCGCGGTTGCAGGCGGCCGAGCTGATCGCGGTCTTCCACCCCAACTGGTGGAGCCAGCCGCCGGCCATTCTGAAAGGCTGGATCGACCGGGTGTTTCGCCTCGGCACGGCCTATGCCTACCCCAGCGGCGTGGGCTACGAAGGCGTGCCGGTGGGCCTGCTGCGGGCCCGCCAGGCGCTGGTATTCAACACCTTGAACACGCCCGCCGCGCGCGAACGCGAGGTGTTCGGCGACCCGCTGGAGCGGCTCTGGGGCACCAGTGTCTTCGCCCTGTGCGGCGTTCCCCGTCTGGTCCGGCGGCAGTATGGGCCGATGGCGGGCAGTTCAGAGGCGCAGCGGGAGGCTTGGCTGGACGAAGTGCGCGCCTTGGTCGGACAGTCAACCGGCGATTGACGACCCAGGCGTCTGGGCGGCAAAGCGCCTTGGCCGAAACAGCGCCCCAGGCCATGACGGCCATGAGATCCCTCCAAATTCGAACTTCAAAATTGATAGCTGCCCGTGGTTGGTTTACGGTCAGTTGAAGCTCAAAACACCTTGAAAAACAGGGCCTGCTGGCCGTTCCAGTCGGTCAGAATGAGTATTTTTGTTAAGGTTACGACAATTCTGTAGAAATCTCTACAGAATTGCTCGTTTTTTGCTTCTTTTTCACAAACAAAATAACCATTTTTTCATGCAGGATAACCACGGGCAGCTATGGTTTTTACACTGACCGAATCCGCCTACTCAAAGTCCTCATAGAACCCCAGCGCGCGCTGTGCCGGCGCGTCGTCCACCACGAAGAAGTAGGCGTCGCCGCCGCTGGCGCGGTGCGTGACGCGGGCGTGCGTGGGCACGGCGATGGTGTCGGCCTCGCTCCAGCGAATGGTCACGCCGTCGATTTCCGATTCGCCCCGGCCTTCGATCACGTGCAGCACGCTGCTGGCCGAGCGGCGCGGCATCGTGATCGTCTCGCCGTCACGCAGTTGCTGAGCCGAAAAACCCAGCGTCGGCAGGCAGGGCTCGCCGGTCTCGGGGTTCACGTAGGCCAGTTGGATCGGCTGGCCTGCCGGGGTGACGCTGGCGTAGGCATTGAGCGCCTCGCGCACGTCGGTCCAGGGATAGCGGATTTGCGCAAAGCGCGCGCGCCGCGCGTGGCCGAGCGACGCATACGGCAGCAGGCCGGCGCGGCGGTAGCGGTTCTGCGAGGCATCGGCCAGGCCCGATTCGGTTTGCGGCGGCGCCTCGATGGCGTAGGAGACCTCCAGGTTGTAGACCAGCGGCAGATCCAGCGCGTCCAGCCAGATGACCGGGCCTTCGCCCTCGTGCCCATGCTCGTGCCACATGCCGGCGGGTGTGAGGATCAGGTCGCCCTTGTGCATGGGGCAGCGCTCGCCGTCCA
>DAIOSZ010000142.1:0-10461 GCA_036752305.1 Burkholderiaceae bacterium | reverse complement strand
CGCCTCCGCCTCCACGGTGCGGCTGTGCGGATCGTCGGGCACCAACCCCTTGGCCGCCATCGCCGCAGGCGTGGCCTGCCTCTGGGGCCCGGCGCACGGCGGCGCCAACGAAGCCGCGCTCAACATGCTCGAGGACATCCAGCGCCAGGGCGGCGTGGCCAAGGTCGGCGAGTTCATGGAAAAGGTCAAGGACAAGAACTCCGGCGTCAAGCTCATGGGTTTTGGTCACCGCGTCTACAAGAACTACGACCCGCGCGCCAAGCTCATGCAGGAAACCTGCAACGAAGTACTGGCCAACCTGGGCCTGGAGAACGACCCGCTGTTCAAGCTCGCCAAGCAACTGGAAAAAATCGCGCTTGAAGACGACTACTTCGTGCAGCGCAAGCTCTACCCGAACGTGGACTTCTACTCCGGCATCGTGCAGCGCGCCATCGGCATCCCGGTCAAGCTGTTCACCGGCATCTTTGCGCTCGCCCGCACGGTGGGCTGGATCGCGCAGCTCAACGAGATGATCGGCGACCCCGAGTACAAGATCGGCCGTCCGCGCCAGCTCTACACCGGCTCCGCGCGCCGCGACGTCAAGCCTTTGTAATCGGCGAAGCCTCGCTTGCCCATTGGCGCCAACCGCCCGCCTCGCGCGGGCGGTTTCTTTTTGGGGAGCGCCATAAAATTGGGATTCACGGAACCTTCACGCCATGCCCCGCACGCTCCACGACAAGCTCTGGGACGACCACGTCGTCCACACCGAAGACGATGGCACCGCCGTCCTCTACATCGACCGCCACCTCGTCCACGAGGTCACCAGCCCGCAAGCCTTTGAGGGCCTGCGCGAAGCGGGTCGGCCCGTCTGGCGCACCAGCTCCATCGTCGCCACCGCCGACCACAACACGCCCACCACGCATTGGGAACTGGGCTACGACGGCATCACCGACCCGATCAGCAAGGAACAGATCGTCACGCTCGACGCCAACATCAAGGCCTTTGGCGCCGCGGCCTACTTCCCCTTCCTTGACCGGCGCCAGGGCATCGTCCACGTCATCGGCCCGGAAAACGGCGCCACGCTGCCGGGCATGACCGTCGTCTGCGGCGACAGCCACACCAGCACGCATGGCGCCTTCGGCGCGCTGGCGCACGGCATCGGCACCAGCGAGGTCGAGCATGTGCTGGCCACGCAGACGCTCCTGGCCAAAAAGGCCAAGAACATGCTGGTCAAGGTCAATGGTCAGGTGCGCCCGGGCGTGACCGCCAAGGACATCGTGCTGGCCATCATCGGCAAGATCGGCACCGCGGGCGGTACTGGCTACACCATCGAATTCGGCGGCAGCGCCATCCGCGCGCTGAGCATGGAAGGCCGCATGACGGTATGCAACATGGCCATCGAGGCAGGCGCGCGCGCCGGTCTGGTGGCCGTTGACGACAAGACCATCGAATACGTCAAGGGCCGGCCACTGAGCCCCACGGGGGTCGAGCTCGACCAGGCCATCGCCTACTGGAAAACGCTGCATTCCGACGAAGGCGCCGCGTTCGACACCGTGGTGGAACTCGACGCCGCGCAAATCGTCCCGCAGGTCACCTGGGGCACCAGTCCCGAGATGGTGCTCGGCGTCGATGCCTGCGTGCCCGATCCCGACCGCGAGAAAGACGCCAACAAGCGCGGCGCCATTGAGCGTGCGCTCACCTACATGGGCCTGGAGCCCGGCAAGCCGATCGGCGACATCCACGTCGACAAGGTGTTCATCGGCTCGTGCACCAACAGCCGCATCGAGGACATGCGCGAAGCCGCCGCCGTCGTCAAGCGGCTGGGCCAGAAGGTTGCCAAGAACGTCAAGCTCGCGCTCGTCGTGCCCGGCTCTGGCCAGGTCAAGGCGCAGGCCGAGCGCGAAGGCCTGCACGAAGTCTTCAAGGCCGCGGGCTTTGAATGGCGCGAGCCCGGCTGCTCCATGTGCCTGGCCATGAACGCCGACCGGCTGGAAGCCGGCGAGCGCTGCGCCTCCACCAGCAACCGCAACTTCGAAGGCCGCCAGGGCGCTGGTGGCCGCACGCACCTGGTCAGCCCCGCCATGGCCGCTGCCGCCGCGATTCACGGCCATTTCGTGGACATCCGCCAGTTCGCCTGACCCCTCCTCGTTCCGACTTATCCATTTTCAAGGAGCTTCTCATGAACGCATCGTCCCGCACGGCCCTCATCGCCGCCGCCGCCGCCCTGCTGCTGGCCGCCTGCAACACCTGGCAAGGCGTCAAGGAAGACGCCCACGTCGTGGGCAACAAGGCCGAGCAAGGCGCCCGCACCGTGGGCCACGCCGTGGGCACCGGCATCGAGAAAGCCGGCGAAGGCATCGAGAAGGCCGGCGAAAAAGTCAAGGACGTCGCCAAGTAAGCCGGGCGCCACTTCATCGCCCACGCTCCATGCAGACCTTCACCACCCACACCGGCCTCGTGGCCCCGATGGACCGCGAGAACGTCGATACCGACGCGATCATTCCCAAGCAGTTTCTCAAGTCGATCAAAAAGACCGGCTTCGGGCCAAACCTGTTCGACGAATGGCGCTACCTCGACAAGGGCGAGCCCGGCCAAGACCCGGCCAAGCGCAAGCCCAACCCCGACTTCGTGCTCAACCAGCCGCGCTACCAGGGCGCCAGCATCCTGCTGGCGCGCAAGAACTTTGGCTGCGGCTCCAGCCGCGAGCACGCGCCCTGGGCCATCGACCAGTACGGTTTTCGCGCCGTCATCGCGCCCAGCTTCGCCGACATCTTCTTCAACAACTGCTTCAAGAACGGCCTGCTGCCCATCGTGCTGCCCGAGGCCGCCGTGGGCAAGCTGTTCGACGAAGTGCAAGCCTTTCCCGGCTACCGCCTCACCGTCGATCTGGAGCGCCAGCTCGTGATGCGTGAGAACGGCGGCGACGCCATCGCCTTCGACGTCCAGCCCTTTCGCAAGTACTGCCTGCTCAACGGCTTCGACGACATCGGCCTGACGCTGCGGCACAAGGACAAAATCAAGGCCTACGAAGCCCAGCGCCTGGTCACCAAGCCTTGGCTGGCGCATACGCTGACGGGCGCGGCGTGATGACGGATCAGCGTGCCGCTGCGCGGCGTTGATGACGCATGACTTTGCCGCTGTGCGGCTTCAAGGGCGCATGAGGTCTGCCGCCGCGCGCTCAGGTCATTCGTCGTTCGACATGGCTCATTCGTCTCTATTCGTCATCCAACAACAGACACAAACATGAAAATCGCCATCCTCCCCGGTGACGGCATCGGCACCGAAATCGTCGCTGAAGCGGTCAAGGTGTTGAACGCGCTCAACCTCCCGTTCGAGATGGAAACCGCCGACGTCGGCGGCGCCGCCTACGACAAGCACGGTCACCCCCTCCCGCCCGCCACGCTCAAGCTCGCGCAGCAAGCCGACGCCATCCTCTTTGGCGCCGTCGGCGACTGGAAATACGACAAGCTGGAGCGCCAGTTCCGACCCGAGCAGGCCATCCTGGGCCTGCGCAAGGCGCTGGGCCTGTTTGCCAACTTCCGGCCTGCGATCTGCTATGAGCAGCTCACGCACGCCTCCAGCCTCAAGCCCGAACTCGTCGCCGGGCTTGACATCCTGATCATTCGCGAACTCACCGGCGACATCTATTTCGGCCAGCCGCGCGGGCGCCGCAGCGCGCCCGACGGGCACTTTCCCGGCGCCGAGGAAGCCTTCGACACCATGCGCTACACCCGGCCGGAAATCGAGCGCATCGCCCATGTGGCCTTCCAGGCGGCGCAACAGCGCGGCAAGCGCGTCACCAGCGTGGACAAGGCCAACGTGCTGGAAACCTTTCAGCTCTGGAAAGACGTGGTCACCGAGGTCGGCCAGCAATACCCCGACGTGGCGCTCGACCACATGTACGTGGACAACGCGGCCATGCAGCTGGTCAAGGAGCCCAAGAAGTTCGACGTCGTCGTCACCGGCAACATGTTCGGCGACATCCTCTCCGACGAAGCAGCCATGCTCACCGGCTCCATCGGCATGCTGCCCTCGGCCAGCCTCAACGACAAAAAGCAAGGCCTGTACGAAC
This sequence comes from Burkholderiaceae bacterium, assembly GCA_036752305.1. GTDB lineage: Bacteria > Pseudomonadota > Gammaproteobacteria > Burkholderiales > Burkholderiaceae_C > DAIOSZ01. Next base: position 6,410 of record DAIOSZ010000142.1, on the reverse strand, counting down.
CCAGCCACGGCAGCGCGCCCGACATCGCGGGCAAGGGCGTCGCCAACCCGCTGGCCACCATCCTCTCGGCGGCCATGATGCTGCGCTTTTCGCTGAACCAGCCCGCGGCCGCCGACCGCATCGAAGCGGCCGTCAAGAAAGTCCTGGCGCAAGGCCTGCGCACGGCCGACATCTACAGCGCCGGCACCACCCGCGTGGGCACGCGCGAGATGGGCCAGGCGGTGGTCGAGGCGCTGTAGACCCGTGTTGCGTCACCACCCGGCCACCAAGGCGCGAGAACTCCTGAAACCATAGCTGTCGGTGGTCGTTTTTATTGATCAAAAAGCCAAAAACATCAAGAATTTTGGCTCAAAAACGCTCTGATTTTGTAGATGATTCTACAATTATGTAGCAACATCTACAAATTGTACGTTCGCAACTGTCTTATGGATGATTTTTGCCAAATTTCAGGATATGTTTTGGCATTTTCATCAATGAAACCGACCACGGGCAGCTATGGTTTTTTACTCCACTTTCGATAGCATCGCTCGCCGCTGCGCCTGCCACAGCGCCAGCACGGCCACCACGCTGGCGGCCAGCAGCAGCGCCAGCCCCCACTGGTAGCCGCTCGCGGGGGTCCACAGCAGGCCCAGCAGCAAGGGCGCGGCGGCGCGTGCCAGGGCCTGTGGCACGCCCATCGCGCCGTTGAGCGCGGCCACATGGGCGCGGCTGACGTATTGCGCAACAGCCGTGCCTTTGACGATGGTCAGCATGCCGTTGCCCAGGCCGTAGAGCAGCACGAACACCGCCGCCGCCGCCACATGCGCGCCACCGAACAGCAAGGCGCCCAGGCCCAGTGGGATGAGGCAGGGAATCCAGCGGTTGGCCCGATCCACGTCAAAGCGCTTTTCAGTGACGAACAGCAGCACCCGGCCGACGACCTGGATCACGCCGATGCTCGCGGGCACGGCCAGCACCCAGGCCTCGGACATGCCCGCCTCGCGCAGCAGGCTCACCAGGTGCGGCGGAATCGCCGCCGTGATGCCCATCATCAGCACGGTGAACAGCGCGATCAGCAAAAAAGGCGCGCCACGCAGCAGGCGCCTCAGACTTTGCGGCGGTGGCGCCGCCGCCGGCCCCGGCTGGACGGGCAGCGCCCGGGGCGGCGCCCCGCGCAGCCACGCCGCGTGCAGCGGCGCGCACACGAACAGGTGCAGCCCCGCCAGCGCCACCAGCGCGCCGCGCCAGCCCCATTCGCGAATCAGCCAGGCGATGAGTGGAATGAACACGGTGCTGGCCAGCCCGCCCAGAAAAGTCAGCGTGATGATGGCGCGGCGAAAGTCCTTGGGGTAGCGGCGCGTGACCACCGCGAAAACCGGCGTGTACAGCGTGGCGGCCATGCCCGCGCCCAGCAGCAGCCAGCAGCCGTAGAACGCCGCGACGGAGCGCGCCTGGCTGTGCAGGAGCAGCGCCGCCGCCAGCACCAGCGAGCCGCCGGTCATCACCAGCCGCTCATGCCCGTGGTCGATCCAGCGCCCCACCGGCCAGGCCAGCATGCCCTCGACCAGCAGCGCCAGGCTGAAGGCCAGCGAGGTCTGCGCGCGCGTCAGCCCCAGTTCGGCCTCCACCGGGCCAACGAGCAGCGCGAACAGATAGAACACGCTGCCCCAGGAAATGAGCTGCGCCAGCGACAGCCACAGCACGCGGCGCGTTTCGCCGGGCGCGGCCAGGCTGTTGGCGCCCGGTTCGCTCACAGGCCGCGCTCGACCATATCGACCAGACGCGCCGCCAGTTGCGCGCAGGCCTCGCGCGGCAACCCGCGCAAGGGGCCGTCCAGCGCCAGCAGCGCCAGGCCGTGCACGGCCGACCAGGCCAGATATTCGGCGCCGGGCCGGCGCGCCGCGGGCAGCACGCCGGCCACCACCAGCGCGTCGAGCGCGTCGCACAGCAGTTCAAACGGGTCGCGCCCGCCCTCGCCCTTGAAGTCGCGCCGCCCGCTGCCGCTCACGTCATACGGCTGCGCGGCAAATGCGGTGCGAAACAGTCCCGGCTGCTCCCGCGCAAAGCGCAGGTAACCCAACCCCACGGCATGCAGCGTGGCCCGCGCGCGCGCCGCGTCATCGGCAAGGCCGGGCGTGGCGGCGGCGATCTCGGCCTCGATGCCGCGCGCCAGCGCCCCCAGCGCGGCGCCGCGCACCGCGTCGAACAGATCGGCACGCCCGGCGAAGTGGCGATACGCTGCGTTGGGCGCCACGCCCGCGCGGCGCGTGGCCTCGCGCAGCACGATGGCCTGCGGCCCGCCCTCGCGCGCCAGCGCCGTGGCAGCCTCCAGCAGCGCGCGGCGCAGGTCGCCGTGGCGGTAGGTGGCGCGCGCGGGCGCGGGCGGCTGACTGAGGGTTTCCATGGATGCGGGGCGGGCCGATCTTACCGGTAAGATATATGTGTACATTGTCCACAAATAACTCCACAGATGACTCCACAAATAGCTCCACAAATACTCGCCTGATGGCGGCCCATTCCCCCGTCTCACCATGCAAATCACCGTTCAAACCACCATCAACGCCTCAGCCGCCCAGGTCTGGCGCGCCTACACCACCCCGGCCGACATCCGGCAGTGGAATGCGGCCTCGGACGACTGGCACACCACGGCCGCCAGCGTCGATCTGCGCGAAGGCGGCCAGTTTTCCTCGCGCATGGAGGCCAAGGATGGCAGCATGGGCTTCGATTTCGCGGGCACCTACACGAAGGTCGTCGAACCTGCGCGGCTGGAATACCGGTTCGGCGACCGCCACGCCTCGGTCAGCTTTGCGCCCCAGCCCGGTGGCACGACGCAGGTCACCGTGGTGTTTGATGCCGAGCAGACTTTCTCCGTCGAGCAGCAGCAGGGTGGCTGGCAGGCCATCCTCGACAACTTCAAGCGCCACGTCGAGGCGCGGCCCTGATCACCCCCAACCTCAAAGGAGCGTTCCGATGAAACCCAATCCGGTCGTCTGGTTCGAAATCTACGTGCAAGACCTCGCGCGCGCGCGGGCGTTTTACGAAGCCGTGTTCCAGTTCCAGCTTGCGCCGATGGCCGCGCCCGAGGGCCAGGCCAGCGGCTTTCAGATGCTGGCCTTTCCGGCCGACATGAACGCCGGCGGGGCGGCCGGCGCGCTGGTCAAGATGGACGGCGTGTGCTCTGGCGGCGGCGGCACGCTGGTGTACCTTTCCTGCGAGGACTGCGCGGTCGAGCAAGGACGCGCGGTGCAGGCGGGCGGCCAGGTGTTCAAGCCCAAGTTCTCGATCGGCCCCTACGGCTTTTGCGCGCTGGTGGTGGACACCGAGGGCAACTGCATCGGCCTGCATTCCATGCAATGAGCGCCGCGCCCAACCCGACCGTCCGGCCGGGGCACGACCCCCATGACCCCAGCGCGCTGCTCGCCTCGCGCGTGCTGGCGGCCACGCCCGCGCGGGTGTACGCGGCTTTTGCCGATCCGGCGGTGCTGGCCCGCTGGTGGGGACCGGACGGCTTTCGCAACACGATCCACGCCTTCGACCTGCGTGAAGGCGGCCTGTGGCGCATGACGATGCACGGGCCCGACGGCACCGACTACCCGAACGAGGCCCGCTTCATGGAACTCAAGCCCGGCGAGCGCTGGGTGATCCACCACAAGGCGCCCCCGTGGTTTGAACTGACGGCAACGTTCGCCGCCCATGGCGACGGCGCCACGGTGCTCACCTGGCGCCAGCGCTTCGAGAACGCGGCCGTCTGCGAGGCGCTGGCACCCATGTGCGTGCCGGCCAACCAGCAAAACTTCGACCGCCTGGCCACCGTGCTGGCGCAGGCTGCGGCCTGAGCGGGTGCGCGCCGTGGTGGCACGCACCGCGCCGCCGCGCGCTCAGGCCTTGTGGCCGGGCGCCTTGCCGTCGCCGCCGAGCTTGAGCATCTGCGCGCCCTCGCCCAGCGACAGCAGGCCGGTCTGCGAATAAATGCCCAGCTTGCCGCGCGTGTCGGTGATGTCCAGGTTGCGCATCGTCAGTTGGCCGATGCGGTCCTGCGGCGTGAAGGGCGCGTTTTCCACCTTCTCCATCGACAGCCGCTCGGGCGCGTAGGTCAGGTTGGGTGAATCGGTGTTGAGGATCGAATAGTCGTTGCCTCGGCGCAACTCCAGCGTCACCTCGCCGGTCACGGCACGCGCCACCCAGCGCTCGGCTGTCTCGCGCAGCATGATGGCCTGCGGGTCGAACCAGCGCCCCTGGTAGAGCAGGCGCCCGAGCTTGCGGCCGTTGTCGCGGTACTGCTCCAGCGTGTCCTCGTTGTGGATGCCGGTCACCAGCCGCTCGTAGGCGATGAACAGCAGCGCCAGGCCCGGCGCCTCGTAGATGCCGCGGCTCTTGGCCTCGATGATGCGGTTCTCGATCTGGTCGCTCATGCCCAGCCCATGGCGCCCGCCCACGCGGTTGGCCTCCAGGATGAGCGCCACCGGGTCGTCGTAGCTCACGCCGTTGATCGCCACCGGGCGGCCTTCCTCGAAACGCACCGTCACTTCCTCGGGCTTGACCGCCACGTCCTCGCGCCAGAAGGCCACGCCCATGATGGGGTTGACGATGCGGATGCCGCTGTTTAGAAATTCCAGGTCCTTGGCCTCGTGCGTGGCGCCGAGCATGTTGGAGTCGGTCGAATAGGCCTTTTCGGCGCTCATCTTGTAGCCGTGGCCATGCGCGCTCATGAAGGCCGACATCTCGGCGCGGCCGCCCAGTTCGTCGATGAAACGCTGGTCCAGCCAGGGCTTGTAGATCTTCAGCGACGGGTTGGTCAGCAGGCCGTAGCGGTAGAAGCGCTCGATGTCGTTGCCCTTGAAGGTGGAGCCGTCGCCCCAGATGTTGACCTCGTCCTCCTTCATCGCGGCCACCAGCATGGTGCCGGTGACGGCGCGGCCGATGGGCGTGGTGTTGAAGTAGGTCACCCCGGCGGTGCTGATGTGAAAGGCGCCGCATTGCAGCGCGGCGATACCCTCGTGCGCGAGCTGGGTGCGGCAATCGACCAGCCGCGCCAGTTCGGCGCCATAGGCCAGCGCCTTGCGCGGAATCTCGTCGTAGTCGGGCTCGTCGGGCTGGCCGAGGTTGGCGGTGTAGGCGTAGGGGATGGCGCCCTTCTGGCGCATCCACAGCAGCGCGGCGCTGGTGTCCAGTCCGCCAGAAAACGCGATGCCGACCTTTTGCCCCGAGGGCAGGCTTTGCAGGATGGTGGACATATCGAAGGCTCAGCCGAAGTGGCAGATGTAGTGATAGGGCTCGCCCTGCACGCGAATCTGGAACGACGCATGGCCGGGGATCGAAAAGCGCTCGCCGGGACCGCTGGAGCGCCACGCGGTCTCGCCCGCGAGCAGGTATTCGCAGCGCCCGGCGACGCATTCCATGATCTCGGGCGCGCCGGTGTTGAACGTGAGCGTGGCCGGCAGGATCACGCCCACCGACTTTTTGGTGCCGTCGGCCAGCACGATGCCGTGGCTGACGCATTTGCCATCGAAATACACGTTGGCCTGGGTGGAAACGGTCACGCCGTCGTAGGTGGTGGTGGGCATGGGGCAGAAGGCGCGCGCGGCCTGGATGGAGCAAACCGGCGATTTTACGAGGCCGGGCGCGCCACGACAGGCTCTACTACGGGTAATCACCCGCTTGCCATCGTTTCGTCATCAACGTTAAAAACCCCCGTCATGCTGGCGTGCCCCAATCGCCGGTTCACGTTTGCGGAGTCCTGTCATGAAATCCCTCTTCCATCCCCTGGCGCTCGCCGCCGCGCTCAGCCTGCCCGTGGCCGCCCAGGCCCAGACCGAAATCCAATGGTGGCACTCCATGGGCGGCGCCCTCGGCGAATGGGTGACCGACCTGGCCAAGGAGTTCAACGCCAGCCAGACCCAGTACAAGGTGGTGCCCACGTTCAAGGGCAGCTACGACGAATCGATGACCGCCGCCATCGCGGCGTTTCGCGCCGGCAACGCGCCGCACATCCTGCAGGTGTTCGAGGTCGGCACCGCCACCATGATGGCCAGCAAGGGCGCCATCAAGCCGGTGGCCGAGGTCATGAAGCAGGCCGGGGTTCCGTTCGACCCCAACGCCTACGTCCCGGCGGTCGCGGGCTACTACACCGCGCCCAATGGGCAGATGCTCTCGTTCCCGTTCAACAGCTCCACGCCGGTGTTCCACTACAACAAGGACGCCTTCAAGGCCGCCGGCCTCGACCCCGAGAAGCCCCCCACCACCTGGCCTCAGGTGGCCGCCGCCGCCGCCAAGCTCAAGATCAGCGGGCACAAGTGTCCCTTCACCACGAGCTGGATGAGCTGGACGCAGCTGGAGAGCTTCTCGGCCTGGCACAACACCGAATTCGCCTCCAAGGGCAACGGAATGCGCGGCATGGACGCCCGCCTGACCTTCAACAGCCCGCTGCATGT
>DAIOSZ010000141.1:0-10479 GCA_036752305.1 Burkholderiaceae bacterium | reverse complement strand
GCCCGACTGACCAAAATCAAGAAAAGGAACCGCCATGCCGCTGACGTCCGCCCGCTTCTCGCTTGCATGGAAACGCTTGTCCGCCTGCCTGGTGGGCGCTGCGCTGGCCTGGGGCGGGGTGACGGCGGCCGAAGCGGCAAAGCCGCGCAAAGTGTCCGCGGCCAAGCCATCGGCCGCCAAGCCGTCGGCTCGCGCCTCGGCCAAGGCGGTGTCGGCCAAGGGCAAGAGCGCGCGCACGGCGAGCGTGGTGGACCGGCGTGGCCGGCGCGGGCAAGTGGCGGCGCTGGCCGGCGGCCGGCACGGGCGCTCGCGGGGGCATTCGGTCGTGCGCGCCGCGCCGCCGGAGCCGCCACGCCTGTCGTATGGCCAGATCGCCGGCCTGCACGCCGTGGCCGATCCGCTGGACCTCAAATCCAGCGTTGCGCTGGTGGTGGACCAGGACACGCGGGAAATCCTGTTTTCCAAGAACGGATCGGCCGTGCTGCCCATCGCCTCGCTCACCAAGCTGATGACCGGCATGGTGATCAGCGAGTCACGGCTGCCAATGGAGGCGCCGATCACCATCACCGAGGAAGACGTGGACACCGAGCGCGGCAGCCGTTCCCGCCTGACCGTCGGCACCACCATCACCCGCGGCGAGGCGCTCCACCTGGCGCTGATGTCCAGCGAAAACCGCGCCGCCCATGCGCTGGGCCGCACCTTTCCCGGCGGGTTGACCGCTTTCATTGAGCGCATGAACCAGAAGGCGCGCGCGCTGGGCATGCAGCAGACGCGCTACGTCGATCCGACCGGCCTGTCCAGCCTGAACCAATCCACCGCCAACGATCTGGCCGTGCTCGCTTCGCACGCCTACCGACCCGTTGGTGCGCGGCTATTCCACCTCGCCGAGCTATCAGATCGACACCGGCACGCGCGTGGTGCAGTACCAGAACACCAATCGTCTGGTGAACAACCCGCAATGGGAAATCGGCCTGCAGAAAACCGGCTACATCTCCGAGGCCGGGCGTTGCCTGGTGATGCAGACCAAGGTGGCCGGTCGCCAGCTCATCATGGTCTTTCTCGACTCCGCCGGCAAATTCAGCCGCCTGGGCGACGCCGAGCGCGTGCGCCGCTGGCTGGAGGCGCGCACCGTCATGGGCTCGATCGGGCCTGTGCACCTGTCCAAGCCGGGTTGATCGGCAGTATTACCCAGCGCTGAAACTTCAAAATTCATAGCTGCCCGTGGTTGTATTTGTTGAAGATGCGGACAATATTGCACTGAAAAATGGTCAAAAATCGGTGTGACAGAGAGCAAAAGCCGCGATTTTTGTAGATGTTGTGACAAATTTGTAGAAATATCTACAAAAACTTTCAGAAATCGACCTTTTGAGCCCCTATTTTTAGGTCATTTCAGGGCTCAACGCCTTTAGAACCGTCCACGGGCAGCTACAAAATCAATAGCTTCCCTTCAGAGGGCGGGCTCAGTGGTTCTGGCCACCCCGGTGCGCCCAGGCCGTGGTGTGGCGCTCGATGTAGCTGAAGAACTCGTACATCAGCATCGCCATCGCGCCAATCACCACCAGGCCTGCGAACGCCAGGCCCATCTGCATGGCGGAGCCGGCAGAGATCAGCAGGTAGCCGATGCCTTCGTTCGACGCCGTCATCTCCGACACCGTGGTGCCCACGAACGCCAGCGTGATGGCGACCTTGAGCGAGGCGAAGAAGTAGGGCATCGAGCGCGGCAGGCCCACCTTGATCAGCACGTCCCAGCGCTTGGCGCCCAGCACGCGCAGCACGTCTTCCAACTCCGGCTCCAGCGTCGCCAGGCCGGTGGCAATGTTGACCATGATCGGAAAGAAGCTGATCAAGAAGGCCGTCAGCACCGCCGGGCCGACGCCGATGCCGAACCACACCACCAGAATCGGCACAAAGGCCGCCTTGGGCAGCGCGTTGAAGGCCGTCATCAGCGGATACAGGCCGGCGTAGGCCAGCCGCGACGAGCCGATCACGAAGCCCAGCATCACGCCCACCACGATGGCCAGCAGAAATCCGACCATCGTCACCCAGAAGGTGCGCCAGGCGTGCCCGGCGATGACCGCCTTGTGCTCCAGCAACTGCTCCCATATCCGCCAGGGGCTGGGAAACACGAACTCGGAAACCTGGAATACCGTGCAGATGGCCTGCCAGAGCAGCACCACGCCCACCAGCAGCACCCAGGGCGCCCAGAATTCCCGCCGCTTCTCGCGTTGCGCGGCGGTGCTCACTGGACTACCCTCCGCGCACGGCGCTGCGGGATTCGCGCTTGGGAGCCGCCCGGCGCGCTCACTGGACTACCCTCCGCACGTCGCGCTGCGGGATTCGCGCTTGGGAGCGGCCCGGCGCGCTCACGGCGCCACCGCCATGCCGGGCCTGCGCACGGCGCCGATGTGGCCGCGCAGTTCATGCACGATGTCGGTGAATCCGGGCGTGTAGGTGACCTCCAGGTCGCGCGGGCGCGGCATGTCCACCTCGCGGCGCACCACGAAGCGGCCCGGGCTTTTGCTCATCACGTACACCGTGTCGGCCAGAAAGACCGACTCGCGCAGGTCGTGCGTGACCAGGATGACGTTGAATTTTTGCGCCGCCTGCAGGTCGCGCAGCGCGCACCACAGTTCCTCGCGGGTGAAGGCGTCGAGCGCGCCGAACGGCTCGTCTAGCAGCAGCATCCGGGGGCGGTGGATCAGCGCGCGGCAGATGCTGGCGCGCTGCTGCATGCCGCCGGAGAGCTGCCAGGGAAACTTGTCCTCGTAGCCGCCCAGCCCCACGCTGTGCAGCAATTCGCGCGCCTGCTGGGCAAACTCGCCGCGCCGGTCGCGAAACTGCTGCCGGTACGGCTGCACGATCTCCAGCGGCAGCAGCACGTTGTCCAGCGTGGTGCGCCAGGGCAGCAGCGAGGGTGCCTGGAACGCCATGCCGCTGATCTTCAGCGGCCCATTGACCGGCTGGCCATCGATCCGGATGCTGCCCCGGGAGGGCTTGCGCAGGCCCGTGGCCAGCTTCATGAAGGTCGATTTGCCGCAGCCCGACGGGCCGACGATGGCGATGAACTCGCCTTCGCGCACGCGCAGATCGATGGCCTCGACGGCAAACTGCCCCTGGGCCAGCAGTTCGTCGTTGTAGGCCAGCCAAACGTCGTTGAATTCGACGAAAGCGGAGCTGTCCATGGTGCGCGGGGCGTTGCGTGGGCCTATTTGCGGGCGGCCGGCGGCAGCACGTCCAGATCCTTGGCAGGGGGCAGGAACTTGCCGTTCCACACCGCGTCGGGGTTCACGCGCTGCTTGGTGTTGAAGGTGTCTGACACCTGGCTGGCCATCAGTGACAGACGCCCCGCGTTGACCTGGCCAAAGCCCTCGGCGCGGGCGTCGGGGCTGGCTATCACGCCGTCCACCGCCATCTTCAGGCGCCGCGTTTCGAGCGCGGTGTTGATGATGCCGTCGCGCTGCTTGACGTATTCGATGGCGGCCTCGGGCTTGGCCATCACTTCCCGGGCGCCCTTGGCAAAGGCGGCGAGGAAGGCTCTTACCGCCGCCGGGTTCTCGTTGATCAGCTTGGGTGTGGCGATGATCACGTTGCCATACAGCTTGACGCCATGGTTGGCGTAGGGGAGCACCACCACGTCGCTCTCCTTCACGCCGCGCGCCTCCAGGTTGAGCAGCGAGGTGAACGAAAAGCCGGTGATCGCGTCCACGTCGCCGCGCACCAGCATGGTCTCGCGCAGCGGCGGGTCCATCGCCGTCCACTGCACCGCACCCACGCCGTTGGCCTTCTGGAAAATCGGGAAGGCGCGGCGTCCGGCGTCGAACACCGGCGCGCCGAGCTTCTTGCCGTTGAGGTCGGCGGGCTTGGCGATGCCCGACTTCTTCAGCGCCAGCACCGCCGCCGGCGTGTTGTTGTAGACCACCATCACCGCCACGGGCTTGTTGGGCGCGTCGGGGTTGTTGGCGTGGAACTCCATCAGCGCGGCCAGGTCGGCAAAGCCCATGTCGTAGCTGCCCGAGGCCACGCGCGTGACCGCGCCGCCCGAGCCGTTGCCGGCGTCCACCGTCACGTCCAGCCTGGCTTCCTTGAAGTAGCCCTTGGCGGCGGGCAGCAGGAACAGCGCCGAAGGCCCCTCGAAGCGCCAGTCGAGCTGGAACTTGATGGGCGTGTTCTGTGCCAGGGCGGTGCCGGCAGCGGCCAATGCGCCGAGTGCGAGTACAGATTTGAGCCAATTTCGTTTGTTCATCCGGTGCTCCTGGTTAAAGAAAACCCTCGGCAGTCCGAGGGTTGGGTAAAAGCCGATGCACGGTATCGTGCAGGTTCAGCCCTGCAAGCCGTCGAACGCAAAAAACACGCCAATGATGCCTTGGGGTGTCATCCGGCCGCGCAAACGCCGCGGACATTGTCTCGATCTACGCTGGAACCTGATCCAGTATTGCCCCAAAAAACCAAGAAGAAAGCAAGGCGCTAGTGCAGTGTTCGACGCTTTGCGGTACTTATGGGCCAGCGGATTTGCCTTCGTGGCTAGGCGCAAACCACAGCGATGCTCAGTGGCATCGCGAGGATTTGCAACGACGCCACGGAGGCAAAGGCGCGGCGCCATAAGTGCTGCATAGCATCGAACACTGCACTAGGGCTTGACCGCGTTGGCATCCACGCGGGCCAGGTCCTCGGGCACGAGCTCGCCGCTCACCTGCCGCAGTCTGAGGCCGGCGAGCAGGACGTCGTACCGGGCCTTGGCCAGGTCGCGCTTGGTCTGGTAGAGCTGGCTTTGCGCGTTGAGCACGTCGATGTTGATGCGCACGCCCACCTGGTAGCCCAGGCGGTTGGCGTCCAGCGAGCTCTGGCTGGATGCCTCGGCCGCCTCCAACGCGCGCACCTGGCCCTGGCCGGACATCACGCCCAGGTAGGCGGTGCGCACGCTCTGGCCGATCGTGCGGCGGGCCTGCTCCAGGTCGGCCCTGGCCTTTTCCTCCAGCGCCAGCGTTTCGCGCACGCGGTTTTGCAGTGCGTAGCCGGCGAACAGGGGCACGCTGAGGTTGATGCCCACCGTCGTGATCGTCGATTGCGAGGTGAGCGCCGAGTTCACCGTGCCGCCGGCGTTGCGCGCCGTCGAGACGCTGGCTACGGCGTCGATGACCGGGCGGTGCGCGGCCTCGGCCTTGGCGGTTTCGAGCCGCGCCACGTCGAGCGCCATGCGCGCCACGCGGATGTTCGGGTGCAGATCTTCGGCGGTCTGGACCCAGATCTCGGGGTTTTCGGGCGCCGGGACCGGCAGTTCAATCGGCTGCTTGAGCGGCCAGGGTTGGGCGGCGACCTGGCCGGACACCTGGTCCAGCGCCAGACGCTTGACCTTCAGGTCGTTCTCGGCCGTGAGTTCCTGCGCCCTGACCAGATCGAAGCGCGCTTGCGCCTCACGGCTGTCGGTGATGGTCGAGGTGCCGACTTCGAAATTGCGCTTGGCAAAGGCCAGTTGCTCGGCCACGGCGGTTTTCTGCGCGCGCACGAAGGTCAGCGTGTCCTGCGCGGCCAGCACGTCGAAATAGGCCTGGCTCACGCGGATCATCAAATCCTGCTCGGCGGTCTGCAATTGCGCCTGCGACTGTTCCACCTGCCGTTGCCCCTGTTCCCAGGTGATGCGGTTGGCCGGGCGGTACAGCGGCTGCGACACGCTCGCGCCCACGCTTTGCGTGCTGTACTGGCGCGTGGGCGTGATGGAGATGTCCAGATTGGTGCGCGAGACCGAACTGGTCAGGCTGGCCGCTGGCAGCAGGCCGGCGCGCGCCTGGTCGGCGCGGTAGCCGTTGGCCTGGTGCTGCGCGCGCGCGGCCTGCACAGCCGCGTCGTATTCGCGGGCCTGGGCGTACAGCTGCGTGAGCGACTGGGCAAGCGCCGCGCCCGTGCCAAAGGCGAGCGTCAGGCCCACGGCCGCGTGCCGCCACGAAAGGGAAAAGGGGGGGCAGGGCGTCATGGACTTGGACGGTGGGGTCAGTAACGCGGCACGCGCGGATCGACGCTGGCCGACCAGGCGTCGATGCCGCCTTCGATGTTGGCCACGTGGGCAAAGCCGCGCGTGGCCAGGAAATTCGCCACCTGCAGGCTGCGCACGCCGTGATGGCACAGGCAGGCGATGGGTACTTCGGGCTCCAGGTTCCCCCATTCGGCGCCCAGGCGCGACATGGGAATGTGCAGCAGTTCAAACCCCTCGGGCTGAACCTGGGCGAGCTGGACCTCCCAGGTCTCGCGCACATCCAGCACCCGGGCGCCGCGGCCTGCCTGGCCATGCTCGGCGCACCAGGAGGCGAGCTGGGCGGGGCTCAGGCGATCCATGGTCGGCGCGGCGCGCAATCGGGGGCGGCGCGGCGGTCCTCAGAAGCTGAAGCGGGTGGCTTCATCGAATCCCTTGAGCCGCGCGGTCACCGTGTCCCACGGCTGCATGGTCGAGTAGTGGTTCTCGCCGGTGCGCACGACGAAGGTCGCGCGCATCATTGGCTCGGCGCCGACGATGGTCGCCAGTCGGCCGCCGATTTTCAGCTGCGCCAGCAGCGCCTGCGGAATCTGCGCGACCGAACCAGACAGCACGATGATGTCGAACGGTCCGCGATCGGGCGCGCCGCCCAGACCGTCGCCCTCGCGCACGGCCACGTTCTCGATGCCCGCCGCGGCGAGGTTTTCGCGTGCCTGCGCGGCCAATTGCGGCTCCATCTCGATGCTGATCACGCGGTGCGTCAGGCGCCCGAGCAGCGCGGCCATGTAGCCCGAGCCCGTGCCCACCTCCAGCACCTCGTCGGTGGGCCTGGGTTGCAGATCCTGCAGCAAGCGGGCTTCCACGCGCGGCGCGAGCATGATCTGGCTGGGATGCTGTCGCGGGGGCAGCGGAATCTCCGTGTCGACGAAGGCCAGCGCCTGATAGGCGAGCGGGCAAAAGCGCTCGCGCGGCACCGCGGAGAGAGTACCCAACACCAGTGGATCGAGCACGTCCCAGGGCCGGATCTGTTGCTCGATCATGTTGAAGCGGGCCAGCTCGGTGTTCATCGAATAATACTCCGGTGGGTATGTTGGACAGTGTAGCCTATTTTACCGGCGCACCGCCGGGCGAGCGCCCGGCGCCCGGCTGGGCGCGCTTGGCGCCGCGCGCGCTGAACCAGCGCGCCAGATCGTCCATGTAGCAGTACACCACCGGCACCACGACCAGCGTCAGCAGCGACGAGGTGATGACGCCGCCGATCACCGCCTGGCCCATGGGCGCGCGCTGCTCGGAGCCTTCGGTCAGCGCGAAGGCCAGCGGCACCATGCCGAAGATCATCGCCAGCGTGGTCATGAGGATCGGCCGCAACCGCACCTTGGCCGCGTGCAGCAGTGCCTCCGAGCGCTCCATGCCTTCCTCGCGGGCGCGGTTGGCGAAATCCACCAGCAGGATGGCGTTCTTGGTCACCAGCCCCATCAGCATGACCACGCCGATGATGGAGAACATCGACAGCGTGGAGTTGAACAGCATCAGCGCCAGCACCACGCCGATGAGCGTCAGCGGCAGCGAGGTCATCAGCGCCAGCGGCTGCAGAAAGCTTTTGAACTGGCTGGCCAGGATCATGTAGATGAAGATGATGGCCATCGCCAGCGCGGAGATCGCGTAGCCGAAGGACTCCTGCATGTTCTTGGTCGAACCGCCAAACTGGTAGCGGTAGCCAGGCGGAAAGGCAATGGCGTCGAGCGCCTTGCGGATGTCGGCGGAGACTTCGCCGGCCGAGCGGCCGTAGACGTTGCCGTTGATCGCCACCTCGCGCATCAGGTCGCGGCGGTTGATCTGGTTCGGGCCGGTGGCCTCGCGCAGGCTCGCCACCTGCGCCAGCCGCACCACCCGCTGGCTGCCGTCGGCGTTGGCGCCGATGGCGCTGCTGGCCAGCGGCACGCGCTCCAGATCGCGGATGCTGACGCGCGTCTCGGGCGTCAGGCGCACATTCACGTCGTAGGTCTGGTCGTCGGCGGCACGCCAACTGCCCACGGTCTGCCCGGCGATCAGCGTGCGCAGGCTCGCGCCGACGCCGCCCACGGTGAGCCCGGCGTCGGACAGCGCGTCGCGCTTGACGTCCACCGCGATGGTCGGCTTGTCGGCCTTCAGGCTGGAGTCCATGTCCACCAAGCCGGGCACGCCGCGCAGATTCTTCAGCACGGCGTCGGTCAGGCGATCGAGCACCTTGAGGTCCGGGCCTTGCAGCGAGAACTCGATCTGCTTTTGCCCGCCCACCGGATCGAGCAGGCCTGCGTGCGTGACCGTGATGCCCGGCACGCGCGCCAGACGCTCGCGCAGCGCGGCCGACATCTGATCGACGTTGCGCTTGCGTTCGTTCCGATCGACCAGCCGCACGTAGATGCCCACGCTGTTCTTGCCCAGCGTGTTGCCGGTGTTGATCGTGGCCACGGTGTAGCGCACCTCGGGAAACTCGCGCGCGATGGCGTCCACCTGCCGCGCCTTGGCCTGGGTGGCCTCGATGGACGAACCCACCGGGGTATAGAAGTTGACGTTGGTCTCGGAATAATCGGCCTTTGGCACGAACTCGGTGCCCAGCACCGGCACCAGCACGATGCTCAGCACGAAGACACCGAGCGCCATCGCCAGCGTCACCAGCTTGTGCCGCAACGACCAGCCCAGGATGCGCTGGTAGGTGTCGGCCAGGCTCTCGGTCGCATGGTCGAACCAGCCCGTCACGCGGCCAATGGTCTTGTCGTACAGCGTGACCGGCGGCCCGGCGCTCTGGCCGTGCGCATGGATGCTCGGGTCGTGCCAGACCGAGGAGAGCATCGGGTCGAGCGTGAAGCTGACAAACATCGAGATCAGCACGGCCGCCACGATGGTGATGCCGAACTCGTGGAAGAACTTGCCGATGATGCCGCCCATGAAGCCGATCGGCAAAAACACGGCCACGATGGACAGCGTGGTGGCCAGCACCGCCAGGCCGATTTCCTGCGTACCGTCCATCGAGGCGGTGTAGGGGTCCTTGCCCATTTGCACATGGCGCACGATGTTCTCGCGCACGACGATGGCGTCGTCGATCAGCAGGCCCACGCACAGCGACAGCGCCATCAGCGTGATCATGTTGATCGTGAAGCCGAACAGGTACATGAACAGAAAGGTGCCGATCAGCGCGATCGGCAGCGTCAGGCCGGTGATGACGGTCGAGCGCCAGGAATTGAGGAACAGGAAGACGATCAGCACCGTCAACGCCGCGCCCTCGATCAGCGTGCGGCGCACGTTGTCCACCGCCACGCGGATCGGCCGCGAGGCGTCGGTCACCGGCTCCAGGCGTACTCCCGGCGGCAGTTGCGCGCGCATCTCGCGCAGCGTGGCGTCCAGCCCCTGCACGACCTCGATGGTGTTGGCGTCTTGCGCCTTCTGGATCGACAGCAGCAGCACCGGCGTGCCGTTGTACAGCGCCAGGGATTCGAGCTCCTGCGCGCCGTCGGCCACCGTGGCCAGCTGGCCCAGGCGCACCGGCGCGCCAGCGCGCCGCGCGACGATCAGATCGGCAAATGCGCTTGCCGCTCCAGCCGGGCGTCGATCTGCACCACTTTTTCCGACTCCAGCGAGCGCACGGCGCCCAGCGGCAGGTTCTGGTTGTCGGCGCGCACGGCGGCGACCACCTGGTCGGGCGTGATGCCGTAGGCGTCCAGCGTATCGGGCTTGAGGTAGAGGTTGATTTCGCGCTTGGTGCCGCCCACCAGCGTGACGGCGCCGACGCCGCGCACGTTTTCCAGGCGCTTTTTCAGCACCTGGTCGGCCCAGTTGGTCAACTCCACCGGGCTGGGCGGGGCGCCCTTGGCGCTCTGGCCATCGGGCAGCACGGCCAGCGACCAGATGGCGCGGCTGGATGGGTCGAAGCGCAGCACGCGCGGCTCCTTGACCTCGGTGCGCAGGCTCGCGCGCATGCCGGCCACCTTCTCGCGCACGTCGTCGGCGGCCTTGCGCCCGTCGATGTGCAATTGGAACTCGATCACCACCACCGACTGGTTGTCGTAACTGCGCGAGGTCAACGCATTGATGCCGGCGATGGAATTGACCGCTTCCTCGATCTTCTTGCTGACCTCGCTCTCGACGACCTCGGGCGAGGCGCCGGGGTAGTCGGTGACCACCACCACGACCGGGAAATCGACGTTGGGAAACTGGTCGACCTTGAGCCGCTGGTAAGAAAACAGACCCAGCACCACGAAGGCGAGCATCACCATCGTGGCGAACACCGGGTTTTGCAGGCTGACGCGCGTGAACCACATGGCCTGGCCTTCAGCGCGCGGGCGCGGGGGCGGGAGCGGGGGCGGCCGCCTGCGCGGCGGCGCCCTCGGGCGCGCCGGTCATGCGCACCTGCGTGCCCTCGCGCAGCATGCCCACGGCGCCGCGCAATACCGGCGTGCCATCGGCGACGCCCTGCACGGCCAGCAGCGTCTGGTCGCCCACCTGGCCTTGGGCGCCGGGTGTGACCGGCTGGTGGC
>DAIOSZ010000140.1:0-10490 GCA_036752305.1 Burkholderiaceae bacterium | reverse complement strand
GTTGTTCACGTGGTCGTCACCGCGGATCACGTGCGTGATGCGCATGTCGATGTCGTCCACCACCACGCAGAAGTTGTAGGTCGGCGTGCCGTCGGGCCGGGCAATCACCAGGTCGTCGAGTTCGTCGTTGGCGATTTCGATGCGGCCCTTGACCTTGTCGTCCCAGGCCACCACGCCCGTCACCGGGTTGCGAAAGCGCAGCACGGGCCGCACGCCCTCGGGCACCGGGGGCAGGGTCTTGCCCGGCTCCGGGCGCCAGGTACCGTCGTAGCGCGGCTTTTGCTTGGCTGCCATCTGGCGCTCGCGCAGCGCGTCCAGCTCGGCCACGCTCATGTAGCAGGGATAGACTTGGCCCGCCGCCTGGAGCTGTGCCAGCACCTCGCGGTAGCGCGCCATGCGCTGCATTTGGTAGTACGGCCCCTCGTCGGGCGTCAGGCCCAGCCACTGCATGCCGTCGAGGATCACGTCCACCGCAGCCTGCGTGGAGCGCTCCAGGTCGGTGTCCTCGATGCGCAGGATGAAAGTGCCGCCGTTGGCGCGGGCGAAAGCCCAGGGGTAGAGCGCCGAGCGGATGTTGCCCAGGTGGATGAAGCCGGTGGGCGAGGGCGCGAAGCGCGTGCGCACGGGCACGGAAGAGGCGGCCGGGTCGGTCATGAAACGAAGTCGAGCGAAGCTTGGGCGGCGTTGGGCAGCGTCAGGCGCGAGCTGTCGTCGGCGTCGCCCTCGGCGGCGGCTTTCACGCGCTCGCGGTTGATGTTGGCGATCTGCTCGGCGGTGATATCGCCGGTGACGTATACGCCGTCGAAGCAGGAGGCGTCGAAGCCATCGAGCGCGGGGTTGAGCGAGCCGATGGCTTTTTTCATGGCCTCCACGTCCTGGTAGATCAGCGCGTCACAGCCGATGATCTCGCGCACCTGCTCGACCGTGCGGCCATGGGCGACGAGTTCGTCGGCGGTCGGCATGTCAATGCCGTACACGTTGGGGTAGCGCACCGGCGGCGCGGCGCTGGCCATGTAGACCTTGCGCGCCCCGGCGTCGCGCGCCATCTGCACAATCTCGCGGCTGGTCGTGCCGCGCACGATGGAGTCGTCCACCAGCAGCACGTTGCGGCCCTTGAATTCGCTGGTGATCACGCTGAGCTTTTGCCGCACCGACTTCTTGCGCACCGCCTGTCCCGGCATGATGAAGGTGCGGCCCACGTAGCGGTTCTTCACGAAGCCCTCGCGATAGGGCTTGCCGAGCAAATGCGCCAGTTGCGTGGCGCTGGGGCGGCTCGATTCCGGAATGGGAATCACCACGTCGATCTCGTCGGGCGGCACGGTGGAGACCACGCGCTTGGCCAGCGTCTCGCCCAGGTTCAGGCGCGCCTGATAGACCGATATGCCGTCCAACTGCGAGTCGGGCCGGGCCAAGTAGACGTATTCGAAGATGCAGGGGTAGCGCTTGGGCTCCACCGCGCACTGGCGCGAGCGCAGTTCGCCGTTGGAGCGGATGAACACGGCCTCGCCGGGCAGGATGTCGCGAATGAAGCGGTGGCCCGTGCCCTCCAGCGTGACCGACTCGCTGGCCACCATGGTCGAGCCGTCGCTGCCCTGGCCGATGGCCAGCGGACGGATGCCGTAGGGATCGCGAAACGCCAGCAGCCCGTGGCCGGCGATCAGCGCGATCACCGCATACGAGCCGCGCACCCTCCGGTGCACCGCCGCCACGGCGGCGAACACGTCGTCTGGCGTGAGCGGCATGCCGCGCGTGTTGCGCTCCAGCTCATGCGCCAGCACATTGAGCAGCACCTCCGAGTCGCTTTCGGTGTTGATGTGGCGGTGATCGGTCTCGAACAGCTCCGTCTTGAGCGCACGCGCGTTGGTCAGGTTGCCGTTGTGCACCAGCACGATGCCGAACGGTGCATTCACGTAGAAGGGCTGCGCCTCCTCCTCGCTGTAGGCGTTGCCGGCAGTCGGGTAGCGCACCTGGCCGAGGCCGATGTTGCCCGGCAGCGCACGCATGTTGCGCGTGCGGAACACGTCGCGCACCATGCCCTTGGCCTTGTGCATGAAGAATTTGCGGTCCAGTTGGGTGACGATGCCCGAGGCATCCTGGCCACGGTGCTGCAACAGCAGCAGCGCGTCATAAATCAACTGGTTGACGGGGGTTTCGGCGACGACGCCGACGATTCCACACATGGTTTTTCAGCTTCCGGTATGGGGGGGAGCAGGTGCCGGGCCGTGGTCGGCCAGCAGATCGCGAAACTCCGACGGCAGGATGGGCAGCAGGTGCTGCATCACGCGCTCCAGCGCCGACACGCCCAGCGACGCCTGCCACTGCGGCGCCGCGCGCGCCGGGGTCAGCGCCACCACGCTCACCAGCGCCAGCAGGAGCACCAGGCCGCGCAGCGCGCCAAACAGCGCGCCGAGCACCCGGTCGGCCGGACGCAAGCCCACGGCCTGCATCAGGCGCTTGATCAGCGCGGCAATCAGGCCGCCCGCGAACACCACGCCAACGAACACCAGCACGAAGCCCGCCGCGTGGCGCAACTCGTCCGATACGCTCGCCAGCGGCAGCGCCTGCCCGGCGTCGTGCGCGTAAAGCTGCGCCGCCACGAAGGCCAATACCCAGGCCAGCACCGACAGCACCTCGAACATCAGGCCGCGCCAGGCGCCCAGCAGCACCGACAGCACCAGCGCGGCGAGCAGGATCCAGTCCAGCGTGGCGAGCGTGTCCATCACAGCGTCAGGATGGCGGCGGGCAGGCCCAGCGCCTTGATCCGCGAGCCGGCCTTCTCCGCATCGGCGCGCGAGCCGTAGGGCCCCACGCGCACGCGGGTGCGCTTGCCCGAGGGCGTCTCGGCCACATGGGTATAGGTTTTCAGGCCGCCGCGCTCCACCTTCTGGCGCACCTCTTGCGCGCGGGCCGTGTCCTCGAAGGCGCCGATCTGCACGATGAAGCGCCCCGCGGCGTCGGCGGTGGGCTTGGAGGCGGCCTTGTCGGGGTCACGCCCTTCCAGCAAGGCGCGGGCACGGGCCGCGTCGTCGCGGGTGGGGGCCGGCTTGGGCTCGGCCTTTGACTCGGGCTTCGGCTCAGGTTTCGGTCTGGGCTTTGGCTCGGGCTCCGGCTTGGGCTCGGCGCGCGGCTGCGCCTGCGGTTGGGGCTTGGATTCGGGCAGTGGCGCGGATGGCCTGGCCTCCACTTTGGGCGACGCCATCGCCACGACAGGCGGCGGGCTGCTGGGCGGCACGACCTGCTCATCGGCGCCCAGGCTTGATGCCGTCCTGACACGCGAGGGGGGAGCCGCCGCGGGCGCCGGGCTGGACGCTGCCTTGTCGCTCTTGCCCGGGTCGGGAAGCCGCAGCGGTGGCACCTTGTTCTTGTCCGGGATATCGATGGCCACGTTCACCGGCACCGGGCGCGGTTGTGTCTCAAAGAGGATGGGAAAGCCGATCACGGCCGCGACCACCAGGACCACCGCGCCGATCAGGCGATGCTTGGCGCGCCGACGCAGGGTTTCAATGCTTTCCGTCTGGACGTTGGCAGCGCCTTCGGAGCCGGGCTTGCGGGTTTTGAAGAAGGGCATGTCGAGAGGGGGCAGGCCCCGTGTTCAGGCCGCAGGGCGCGGCAGGCCGTCCTGAAGCACGCCGCCGACGGTGTAGAACGATCCGAAGACCACGATTCTATCAGCCGGGTCGGCGCTGGCCCGCGCCGCGCGCAAGGCCGCACCCGGATCAGGAAATATGGCCGAGGCGGCCTGGGGTCGTTGCGTGGCAGCCATCAGCAGCTCCTGAAGCTGTAGCGCCTTGGCCGCGCGGGGGGTGGGTAGGTCGCAGAAGTACCAGCGGTCGATCAACGGGTCCAGCCGCCGGAACATCACGCTCAGGTCCTTGTCGGCCATGGCGCCGAACACGGCATGCGTGCAGGGATAAAACCCCATCGCGTCTAGGTTCACGGCCAGCGCGGCGGCGGCATGCGGGTTGTGGGCCACATCCAGCACCAGCGCGGGCTGGCCGGGCACGATCTGGAAGCGTCCGGGCAACTCAACCAGCGCCAGTCCTGCGCGCACCGCCTGTGCTGTGACCGGCAGGCGATCGCGCAGCGCCGTGAGCGCCGCCAGCACGCCCGATGCGTTTTGCAGTTGGTTGGCGCCGCGCAGCGCCGGGTAGGCCAGCGCGCTGTAGCGGCGCCCGCGTCCCTCCCAGTTCCATTGCTGGCGGTCGCCGCCAAAACGGTAGTCGCGCCCAAGCAGCCAGGCGTCGGCGCCCACTTCTCGCGCGTGATCCACCAGGCTTTGCGGCGGCGAGGGGTCGCCGACGATGGCGGGGCGACCGGTGCGCAGGATGCCGGCTTTCTCGCGGCCGATCGCCTCGCGGTCGGTGCCAAGCAGCTCGGTGTGGTCCAAATCGATGCTGGTGACGATGGCGCAATCGGTATCGATCACGTTCACCGCGTCCAGCCGTCCGCCCAGGCCGACTTCCAGCACCACCGCATCCAGGGCCGAGCTGGCCAGCAGCGCGAGGATGCCCAGCGTGGTGAACTCGAAGTAGGTGAGCGCGACCTCGCCGCCCGAGGAGCGCGCAGCTTCCACGCGCTCGAAGCAGGGCAGCAGCGCCTCGGCGTCGACCACCGCGCCGAGCAGGCGGCAGCGCTCCTCGAAGCGCACCAGATGCGGCGAGGTGTAGACCCCGGTGCGGTAACCCGCCTGCTGCAGGATGGACTCCAGCATCGCGCAGGTCGATCCCTTGCCATTGGTCCCCGCCACGGTGAAGACGGGGCAGGCAAAGGCCAGGCCCATGCGCTGCCAGACCGTGCGTACGCGCTCCAGTCCCAGCGCTATGTTCGCCGGGTGCAAGCGCTCGGCATGCGCCAGCCAGTCGTCTAGGGTTTTCATCCGCCCGATTGTCGCAAACCTGGCTTGTCGTGATGCGAATGACTATGAAAAATGTAGTAAAAAACGATAGCTGCCCGTGGTCGTTTTTATTGGCCTGAATCGACAAATAGGCCATGAAAACAGGCCCGATTCTTCAATCGGGCTTCAATCCGGCCCGTTCGATCACCGGCTTCCAGCGGGCGCGCTCGGTGCTCATCAGCGTGGCCAGCGTGGCGGGCGGGCCGCCGACCGGGTCGAAGTAGGCGGATCTGAGCTGGGCCTGCGCGGCGGGATCGTGGAGCACGGCGTTCACTTCCTGGCTCATGCGCTCGACGATGGGCGCCGGCGTGCCACGCGGCGCGACCAGCGCAAACCACGGAAAGGCCTGCACGTCCGGCAGGCCCGACTCGCGCAGCGTCGGAACGCCCGGCACCAGCGGGGAACGCTCGGCCGAGGTGATCGCCAGCGCCTTCATCTTGTCCGCCTTGACCTGCGGCATGACCGAGACCGCCGGCAGACACGCGAACTGCACGTCGCCCTGCAGGATCGCCTGCACGGCGGCGCCCGAGGAGTTGTAGGGAATGTGCAGCGCGTAGGTCTGGGTCTTGATCTTGATGAGCTCGATGCCCAGGTGCGAGATCGAACCGTTGCCGGTGGAGGCGAAGTTCATCTGGCCGGGCTTGCGCCGCAGCGCCTCGATCCAGCCCCTGACGCTGTCCACTCCCAGGCTGGTGGGCACGACGCAGACGTTGGGCGTGGCGGCCAGGAAGGACACCGGCACCAGATCGCGGAACGGATCGTAGGGCAGCTTGCCCTGGTAGAGGATGCTGTTGTAGACCAGCGGCGCGTTGACCGGCAGGCCGAAGGTGTAGCCGTCGGGCGCGGCCTTGGCCACCGTGTCGGTGCCGCTGTTGCCGCCCGCCCCGGGGCGGTTTTCCACGATCACCGGCTGGCCCAGGCGCGCGCCGAGCTTGTCGTTCAGGATGCGCGCGAGGATGTCCGGAGAGGAGCCGGGGGCAAAGGGCACGACCAGGCGGATGGGCCTTTGCGGCCAGGCGGGCGCGGGCGACTGCGCCAGCGCCGTGCCGGCGGCAACGAGCAAGGCAAGCGCGAATGCGCGGCGGACGAGGGTCATCGGGGGGTGGTCTCCAGGGCGATCATGGTCTCGTGGTGGTCTTGCTCTTGCGCGATGAACGCGGCAATCATCGCGCGGTAGCAGGCTTCCACGACCTGCGGGTAGGCGCCGGCTTCCTCGGCCAGCGCGCGCACCTTGTCGATCACCTCCTGCTGGCGCCGCGGCGCGGAAACCTGAAAGGCGTCACGCTTGAAGCGCGCGGCATCCTTCACGTAGCGGCCGCGCTGGGCGATCAGCGCGACGATCTGGTGGTCCAACGCGTCGATGCCGGCGCGCACCTCGGCCAGGTTGGCGCACAGGGGTTGATAGCCGGGGTCGGCATAGCGGCGCAGCGGTGGGCCATGCGCGTCGGGCTCCTGCTGGCGTGTCTTCTTGGACTGAGGCATGGCGCCGCACTGTAGAGATAAGCTTGCGGCATGGCAAATCCCCTTACCCTCTACGGTATTCCCAATTGCGACACGGTCAAGAAAGCACGCGCTTGGCTGGCCGACCAGGGCGTGGCTTACGATTTTCACGACTTCAAGAAGCGAGGCCTGGATGGCGCCCTGCTCGAAGCCTGGATCGCCGCGCTGGGCTGGGAGCCGTTGGTCAATCGCCAAGGCAGCACCTGGCGCAAGCTGGCGCCCGAGCAGCAAGCGCGGGTGATCGACGCGGCGGGCGCCACGGCGGCGCTGCTGGCCAATCCCAGCCTGGTCAAGCGGCCCGTGGCGGCCTGGCCCGACGGCGCGGTGACGGTCGGCTTGCCGGCGCTGCAGGAGCGAGCCAAGGCTGGCGGGTGAGCTCGGCCAAGCCTTTGGCAAGCGCCGAGGCGCGGTCGCGGGGCCTGCTGCTGGCGGCGGCGGGCGCGGTGGCATTTTCGGCCAAGGCCATCATCGTCAAGCTGGCTTACCGCCACGGCGTGGACGCGGTCACGCTGCTGTTCTACCGCATGGCGCTGGCGTTGCCGCTGTTTCTGTTCATGGCTGGCTGGGCGGCGCGGCGCGAGGGCGCTGGCAGCAAGCGCGCGCCGCTGTCGCGTGGCGATGCGCTCAAGCTCATGGGGCTGGGCTTCATTGGCTACTACCTGTCGAGTTTTCTGGATTTCCTCGGCCTGCAGTACGTGAGCGCCAGCCTGGAGCGGCTCATCCTCTACCTCAACCCCACGCTGGTGCTGCTGCTCGGCGCGCTGCTGTACGGCAAGCCGGTCCGCGCGCGCCAGTTGGCGGCCATGGCGGTGAGCTACGCGGGCGTGGCGCTGGTGTTCGGGCGCGAGTTGTCGGTCTCGGGTGCGCACACGCTGTGGGGCGCGGGCCTGATCTTTCTGTCCACCATCACCTACGCGTTCTACATGACGGCCAGCGATGAGTTCGTGCAAAAGCTCGGTGCGTTGCGCCTGGTCGGGTTGGCCTCCAGCGCGGCCAGCCTGTGCTGCATCGTGCAGTTCTTCGCCTTGCGCCCGTTGGCCGCGCTGGCCGTGCCTGGGCCGGTGCTGTGGTTGTCGCTGATCAACGCCACGTTGTGCACCGCCTTGCCCATGCTGCTGGTGATGATGGCCATCGAGCGCATCGGCCCCGCGCTCACCGCGCAAACCGGCATGATCGGCCCGCTGGCCACGATCGCCATGGGGGTGATCTGGCTGGACGAACCCTTCACGCCTTGGTTGCTGGCGGGCACCGCGCTGGTGCTGGCGGGGATCTACCTGGTGACGCGCCCGGCCGGCGGCGCCACGACCTCAGGGGAACCGGGGTGAGGGATTGGGCGCCGGCCAGGGGTTCTTGCTCGTCGGGCTGGGCGAATTCGGATAAGGATTGAGCGATTGCGTGGGCGGCACCACTCCCGCTCCGTAGGGCTGCCAGACCGGGCGGGTGGCGGACGGGTGAACCGTCACCTGCACGGGGGCGACGGTCGGCGCCGCAGGAAGGGGAAGGCCGCAGGCGGTGGAAACCGCAACCTGCTCGGCATAGATGCTCTGTCGCGTGGTTGAACTGGCGGCCACCTCAAGGTTGCGCTGCGCGCTGCGGCATTCTGGGGTGTTGGTTTTGTCCGGCGCCTGCGGCGCTGCGATCACGACGGGCGCCCTGCTGCGCGCCGCCGCGGCTGCGGCCGCTGCCGCGCGGTCGGCGGCCGCAGCCTCGCGCAGTTCGGTCGAATCGACCAGATTGGGGCGAGCGTCCACCGTCGTGCTCGACTGCGACCGGTCGCAGCCTTCATTGGTGTAGGTGACCTTGCCGTCCGCCGCCGTGCAGCGGAATACCTGCGCCTGAGCGTGCGCCGCGCCCGCCGCGAGACCCGCGAGGGCGCCCACGAGGGCGAGGATGGAAGTGCTGCGCATGGCCGCCATGGTAGACCGTATTGCCACACAACGCACGATCCGGCCGATCGGTGCACGGCGGTGCTCCGGGCAATGTCCGATGACGATTCGTGGCAGCATCGCGCCCGAACCCTCAACCTGACGGAGACCACCATGACCCAAACCGCGCGTTGCGTGCGCATTCACCGCCCCGGCGGCCCCGAGGAACTCGTCATCGACGAGGTACCGGTGGGCGATCCCGGCCCCGGCCAGATCCGCATCCGCCACAAGGCCGTTGGCCTGAACTTCATCGACGTGTACCACCGCACCGGTCTGTACCCGTTGCCGCTGCCCGCGGCCATCGGCATGGAGGCCTCGGGCGTGGTCGAAGCCGTGGGCGAGGGCGTCACGCATCTGAAAGCCGGCGACCGCGCCGCCTATGCGGCCAATCCGCCCGGCAGCTACAGCGATCTGCGCGTGATGCCGGCCATGGCGGTGTGCAGGCTGCCAGACGCGATCAGCTTTGAGACCGGCGCGGCGATGATGCTCAAGGGCCTGACCGCGCAATACCTGCTGCGCCGCGCGCTGCCGGCGGAAGGATTGGCCGCGGGCGACCACGTGCTGTTTCACGCCGCGGCCGGTGGCGTGGGCCTGATCGCCTGCCAATGGGCCAGGGCGCTGGGCTACCAATTGATTGCCACCGCTGGTTCGGATGAGAAATGCCAGCTCGCGCTGGCGCACGGCGCGAGCCATGCCATCAACTACCGCACCGAGGACTTTGCCGCGCGCGTGAAAGCCATTACCGGCGGAAAAGGCGTGAAGGTGGTCTACGACTCGGTCGGCAAGGACACCTGGGAGGGGTCGCTCGACTGCCTGCGTCCCTTTGGCCTGATGTGCAGCTTTGGCAATGCCTCGGGTCCGGTGCCGCCCTTCGCCCCCGGCATCCTGGGCGCCAAGGGCTCGCTGTACGTCACGCGGCAGACGCTGTTCACGCACATAGCCACGCGCGAGGCCACGCAGCAGATGGCCGATGATCTGTTCGCCGTGGTGCAAGACGGGCGGGTGAACATCCGCATCGACCAACGCTTTCCGTTGAGCCAGGTGCAGGCCGCGCACCGCGCGCTGGAAGCTCGGCAGACCACGGGAAGCACGATCCTCACCTTGTAGGCGGGTCAGTGCGTGTGCCCCGCGCCAAGCTTCGGGTCGGTGGCGTGCGTGGCCGCGGCGAGCAGCGCAATGGCGATGCCTTCGGTGAGCGCGGCCAGCGGCAGGCTGGGCTCGCCCTGGCCTGGCAGCCATGGCAGGTGCATGAAGCCGCCGCGGGTGTGCGCCAGGCGGGGCTCGGTCGCCAGCAGGTGCATGAGGCCGTAGAACACATGGTTGCAGACGAAGGTGCCCGCGGTGTTGGACACCTCGCCCGGAAGCCCGTGGTCCCGCAGCGCGGCGTGCATGGCCTTGATCGGGAGGGTGGAAAAGTAGGCGGCGGGTCCGCCAGGCTCCACCGGCTCGTCGATCGGCTGGGCAGCGGTGTTGTCGGGAATGCGTGCGTCCTGCACGTTGACCGCGATGCGTTCGATGGAGAGATTCGCGCGGCCCCCTGCCTGACCCAGGCACAAGACCAGGCAAGGGCGATGGCGCAGCACCAGGCGGCGCAACTTGGGCAGCGATGCGGCGAAGCTGACCGGCAGAACCGACGTCACCAACGGGTGCCCAGCCACCGATCGGCCGCGCAGGGCATGCAACGCCGCCGCGCTCGGGTTGACGCGCTCGCCACCGAAAGGCTCGAACGCGGTGACGAGCATGGGGTTTTGGCTGACCGGCGCGGGCTGGCTTCGCGATACCATCCGGCCACTGTATACCGCAACCCGCCCTGCGCCGTTATGTAGCGTCACGCAGGCCCGCGCAAGCGCCACGCCGCACCAGGAGCCCGAACATGAGAATGGATGACCACCGCGTGTCCGACAACGTGGAAGACCGCCGCGACGACGGCGGTGGGAACGCGGGAACGCGCGGGCCCCGCGAATTGACTCTGATCGGCGCCGGCGCGAAGCTCGCGCGTGCGCTGCACCAGCTGTGCGTCGGAGCTGATCCCGGGCAAGCCGTTCTGTCACGCCTGCGGGGCGCCGGTCGCGGGCACCTGCTCCTCGTGCGGCGCCACGCTGTCGGCCGAGTTCCGCTTCTGCCCCGACTGCGGCACGCATCTGGTAACGCGCGTTCCCGGTTTTCCTGTG
>DAIOSZ010000139.1:322-10584 GCA_036752305.1 Burkholderiaceae bacterium | reverse complement strand
CCCCCCCAATCACTCACCCCACCCCACCAGGAGCAGATCATGAGCAGCATCAACTACAGCGAGAAGATTCCCAACAACGTCAATCTGTCGGAAGACCGCACGCTGCAGCGCGCGCTGGAGCACTGGCAGCCCAACTACCTGTCGTGGTGGCAGGACATGGGGCCGGACGGATCGCAGAATTTTGACGTGTACCTGCGCACGGCGGTGAGCGTCGATCCGCAGGGCTGGGCACAGTTTGGCCACGTCAAGATGCCCGACTACCGCTGGGGCATCTTCTTGAACCCCGCGGAGCAGAACCGCAAGATTCATTTCGGCGACCACAAGGGCGAGGACGCCTGGCAGGACGTGCCCGGCGAGCACCGCGCCAACCTGCGCCGCATCATCGTCACGCAGGGCGACACGGAGCCGGCCTCGGTCGAGCAGCAGCGCCACCTGGGCCTGACCTGCCCGAGCCAGTACGACCTGCGCAACCTGTTCCAGGTGAACGTGGAGGAAGGCCGCCACCTGTGGGCGATGGTCTATCTGCTGCACCGCTACTTTGGCCGCGACGGGCGCGAGGAGGCCGAGGCGCTGCTGGAGCGCCGTTCGGGCAACGCCGACAATCCGCGCATTCTGCAGGCCTTCAACGAGAAGACGCCCGATTGGCTGAGCTTCTTCATGTTCACCTATTTCACCGACCGTGACGGCAAATACCAGTTGTGCGCGCTGGCCGAGAGCAGCTTCGACCCGCTGGCCCGCACGACCAAGTTCATGCTCACCGAGGAGGCGCACCACATGTTCGTGGGCGAATCCGGCGTGGGCCGCGTGATCCAGCGCACCGTGGACGCGATGAACCAGCTCAAGACGGATGACGCCAGGAAGCTGCGCGAGGCCGGCGTGATCGACCTGCCGACGATCCAGCGCTACATCAATTTCCACTTCTCCGTCACCATCGACCTCTTCGGCGCCGACGAGTCGAGCAACGCCGCCACCTTCTACTCATCGGGCCTCAAGGGACGCTTCGAGGAAGGCAAGCGCGCCGACGACCATGTGCTCAAGGGCCAGACCTACAAGGTGCTGGCGCTGCAGGGCGGCCAACTCGTCGAGAAGGAAGTGCCGATGCTCAACGCCTTGAACGAGGTGCTGCGCGACGACTACATCACCGACTCCAGGGGCGGCGTGGAGCGCTGGAACCGCATCATCGACAAGGCGGGCATTCCATTCAAGCTCAAGGTGCCGCACAAGGCCTTCCACCGCAACATCGGCCAGTTGGCCGGCGCGAAGATCGACCCCGAGGGCAAGGTGGTGTCAGACGCCGAGTGGAACGCCAAGGTCAACCAGTGGCTGCCCAGCGACGAAGACCGCGCCTACGTCGGCAGCCTGATGGGTCGCGTGGTCGAGCCGGGTAAGTTTGCCAACTGGATCGCCCCGCCGGTCATGGGCATCAACCGCCAGCCGGTGGACTTCGAATACGTCCGTTTCAACTGATCGAGGGTGTTGGAGAATGACGAATGACGGGCTTCGTCATTCGTCATGGAAGCCGCTCAGCGGCAAGGTCACCCGTCATCCGCGCGCCCACTGAGGAGACAAAAACGTGGACATGAGCGAACACGCCGCCGTGCTCAAGCAGCATGTGATCGATCCGGTCATCTGCATCCGGTGCAACACCTGCGAAGCCATTTGCCCGGTGCAGGCGATCACGCACGACAGCCGCAACTACGTGGTCAAGGCCGACGCCTGCAATTTCTGCATGGCCTGCATTTCGCCGTGCCCCACCGGCGCCATCGACAACTGGCGTCCCGTGGCGCGGGCCAGGGCCTACACCGTGGAGGAGCAGCTGTCGTGGGACGACCTGCCGGCCGAGCTGACGGCCGAGCAGTTGTCCGAGCAGTTGCAGGAAGCGGGTGTGGGCGCACTGGACGCGCAGACGCAGCTTGAGCAGACCGCAGGGCCACAGGTGGCCGCGGCCTCGGCGGCCGATCCCGCCGGCGAAGCGGCGTTCAAATCAGCCGACTACGGCGCCAGCCTGCCGCCATGGTCCGCCGCGCATGCGTACACCAATCTGTACGGCCCCAAGGCGCACGAGAAATCGATCACCGCGACGGTCAGCGGCAATGTGCGCGTGACGGAGGTGGGCAAGGACTACGACACCCATCACGTCGTGCTGGACTTTGGCGCCATGCCCTTTCCGGTGCTGGAAGGCCAGTCCATCGGCGTGATCCCGCCGGGCCAGGACGAGCGCGGCCGGCCGCATCACCCGCGTCAATACAGCATCGCCAGCCCGCGAAACGGCGAGCGCCCCGGCTACAACAACCTGTCGCTGACGATCAAGCGCGTGCTGGAGGACTACGACGGCAAGCCGGTGCGCGGCGTGGCCAGCAACTACATGTGCGATCTCAAGGTCGGCGACAAGGTGCAGGTGATCGGCCCCTTCGGGTCGAGTTTCCTGATGCCCAACCATCCGCGCAGCCATGTGATCATGATCTGCACTGGAACCGGCAGCGCCCCCATGCGCGCGATGACGGAGTGGCGGCGGCGCCTGCGCCAGTCGGGCAAGTTCGAAGGCGGCAAGCTCCTGCTGTTCTTCGGCGCCCGTACCCGTGAAGAGCTGCCTTATTTTGGCCCGCTGCAAAAGCTGCCCAAGGACTTCATCGACATTGAATTTGCCTTCTCACGCGTGCCCGGCCAGCCCAAGCGCTACGTGCAGGACGCCATTCGCGAACGCTCCGCCGACGTGGCCGCCCTCCTGCAAGACCCCAACACCTTCGTCTACGTCTGCGGCCTCAAGGCCATGGAGGAAGGCGTGGTGCTCGCGCTCAAGGACGCCGTGCAAAAAGCCGGGCAGGACTGGGAAAGCATCGGCCAGGCGCTCAAGCGCGAAGGGCGGTTGCATCTGGAGACGTATTGATGCCGGTGGGTGTGGCAACAACCCAGTAGAGTGATCGTTGCGTGTCCTGATTTTTGCCTTGACGCCTGGGCGATCGACACTAAAATGCATGTATGCATATACAGATCTCGCCTGAGCAAGACTTTACCGCGTTCATTGCAGGCCGTCAGTTCAGGACGATTCTTGCCGATCCCCCGTGGCAGTTCCAGAATCGCACGGGAAAGATAGCCCCGGAGCACAAACGCCTCAATCGCTACGGGACGATGACGTTGGACGACATCAAGGCGCTTCCCGTGGACGCGGCAGCGCAAGAAGTTGCGCATCTCTACATGTGGGTGCCCAACGCACTGCTCCCGGACGGACTCGAAGTCATGAAGGCCTGGGGCTTTCACTACAAATCCAATATCGTGTGGCACAAACTGCGCAAGGACGGCGGCAGTGACGGGAGGGGTGTCGGCTTCTACTTCCGTAACGTGACCGAGCTGTTGCTCTTCGGCGTTCGGGGAAAACATGCGCGCACCTTGCAGCCAGGCCGTACGCAGGTGAACTACATGGGTACTCGCAAGCGCGAGCACAGCCGCAAGCCGGATGAGCAATATGCGCTCATCGAATCGTGCAGTCCCGGGCCGTTTCTTGAGCTTTTTGCGCGCGGCGAACGCCCGGGCTGGTCGGTGTGGGGAAATCAGGCCGACGAGAGCTATACCCCTGATTGGCCGACGTATCGCCACCACTCCCGCCGCCATCTGGAAGACGGCATCTTCGCTACCGGTCAGCCTTAAGGTCGTCGCAGTCCTCGTCCAGCGGCTCGACTTGGGCATTGTCGAAGACAACGATCGATGCCGGCAAGCCGATGAGTAGAAGCGGGCACGGGTTGCCCACGCCGCGGGCAACCCGTGCCTGCAGCTTCTCCCAATGGGTTGTTGCCGCACCGAACTTGTTTGATACGAAGTTGTCGGTCCAAGCGTCAGCAAAGTCAACGGGGTCTTGTTCGCGTTCGACCCGCTGGCGGATGTTGCGAATCTGCTTGGGTGTTGGGAGCACCCCAAGGGCGGAAAGAGAATCGAAGTCCGTCACCCGGCGAGTCTGCGCAAATTCGCGCACCAAGCCGCGCATGCCCGCCTGAAGGCTCGACCCGCGCGTGAGGATTACGCCTACGCTGATCGCTCCCTCGCCGTGCAGGCGCTTGAAATTTTCCAGATCGCGGTCGAAAAACGGATCTTTGTTGTTCCACTCGATTTCACAGCCGATCGTGCCAACCGCGGGAACCCTTCTCACGTGATCGACCTCGTGGGAGGTGGCCTCTCGCTCCATGCCGTCGATGTTTTTCGTCACTACGAACTGATGCTTTACCCATCCCAGTTGCGTGAGCGCGCGTCGTGTGCGCTGTGTGAAACGTGTCTCGCCACCGCCCGAGCCAATGATTTCCGTGATTGGCAGCGACAGGTCGGATAGCACGCCTGCCAATTCCTTGAGTTGCGGCCCAAAATCGCCGATCAAGATCGACTTGGCGTGCGAGCGGTATTCGATGTCGAACCCCCGTTGTGCGAGCGCGGAGATGGGATCTTGGGCAGAGGCACGCATGAGGGCATGATATCGCTGGGGTGTTGCAGGGGAGCGGACAAACTCCAGCGCGATCGAGATCAAGCTCCCGCTTTCGGCGATGACGCACACTATGCTTGCGCCATTGCCAGATATTTCCAGGAGTTCCCATGCCCACGCTGAGCCCTACCGTTGCCGTTCCCGTCGAGAACATCCGCACGCTGGCCCTGGTGGGGCCGGCGGCCAGCGGCAAGACCACGTTGGCCGAGGCGCTGTTGCTGCGCTCGGGGGCGATCGCCAGCGCGGGCAGCCTGGAGCGGGGCACGACGGTCAGCGACCACGACGCGCTGGAGGTCAAGGCCGGGCATTCGCTGCAATCGTCGGTGATGCACCTCACGCACGACGGCACGCGCGTGCATCTGATCGACACGCCCGGCTCGGCCGACTTCATTGGCCAGAGCCTGCCGGCGCTGGAGGCGGTGGAGACGGCGGCCATCGTGATCAACGCCGCCAACGGCATCGAGCCCATGGCCGAGCGCATGATGCAGTACGCCGCCGAGCGCCAGCTGGACCGGATCGTCATCGTCAACAAGATCGATGCGCAGGAGGTCGATCTGTCGGGGCTCCTGGCGCGCATCCAGGAGCTGTTCGGCAAGGAATGCCTGCCGCTCAATCTGCCCGACGGGGGCGGCGCGAAGGTGGTGGACTGTTTCTACAACCGCGATGGTCACAGCGACTTTGGCGCCGTGGCGGATGCACACCGCGCGCTGGTGGAGCAGGTGGTGGAGGTCGACGCCGCTTTCGTCGAGCGCTATTTCAGCGAAGGCGACGTGGACGCCCGTGAACTGCACGCCCCGCTGGAGCAGGCGCTGCGCGAGGGGCATCTGGTCCCGGTGTGTTTTGTCTCGGCGCGCACGGGCGCGGGCGTGGCCGAGTTGCTCGATGTGATCGTCAAGCTGCTGCCCAACCCCACGGAGGGCAATCCACCCGATTTTCTCAATGGCGAAGGCCCTGGCGCCGAGTTGATGCACGCCAGGCCAGACCCGGCGCGGCATGTGCTGGCCCATGTGTTCAAGATCAGCATCGATCCTTACGTCGGCAAGCTGGCGATGCTGCGCGTGCACCAGGGCAGCATCACCCCGGGCACGCTGCTGTACATCGGCGACGGACGCAAGCCTTTCAAGGTCGGCCACCTGTATTTTCAGCAGGGCAAGCAGCATGTCGAGGTCACGCGCACCGGACCGGGCGACATCTGCGCCATCGGCAAGATCGACGAGCTGCATTTCGACGCCGTGCTGCACGATGCCGCTGAGGACGACCACATCCACCTCAAGCCGCTGGCCTTTCCCGTGCCGGTGCACGGCGTGGCCATCAGTCCCAAGCGGCGCGGCGACGAGCAGCGCATGTGGGACATCATGAACAAGCTCGTGGCCGAGGATCCCTGCCTGCGCCTGGAGCACGCCGCGAGCACCAACGAGACCATCGTCTACGGCCTGGGCGAATTGCACCTGCGCATGCTGCTGGAGCGCCTGCGCGAGGTCTACAAGTTCGACGTTGACACGCGGCCCCCGCGCATTGCCTACCGCGAGACCGTCTCGCAGGGCGCCGAGGCACAGCACCGCCATAAGAAGCAGACCGGCGGCGCCGGTCAGTTTGGCGAGGTGCACCTGCGGATTGAGCCGCTGGCGCGCGGGGCTGGCTTTGAGTTCGTCGATCAGGTCAAGGGCGGAGCGATTCCGCACCAGTTCATTCCGGCGGTCGAAAAGGGCGTGCGCGAGGTGCTCGCGCACGGCGCCATCGCCGGCTATCCGGTGGTGGACCTGCGCGTTATCGTGTTCGACGGCAAGCACCATCCGGTGGACAGCAAGGAAATCGCCTTCGTCACCGCCGGAAAGAAGGCTTTTCTGACGGCGATCCGCGCCGCCCGGCCGGTGGTGCTGGAGCCGATCGCGCACATCGAGGTGACGGCACCGGAATCGGCCATGGGCGCCATCACGGGCGATCTCTCGGGGCGCCGCGGCATCGTCAACGGCACCGGCGGTGGCTCGCGCGCCACGCTGGTCGTCAAGGGCCAGGCGCCGATGGCCGAGCTGGCGGGCTACCAGACGCGCCTGAACGCGATGACCGCTGGCCAGGGCAGCTACACGCTGACGCTGTCGCACTACGACATGGTGCCGCCCGCGGTGCAGCAGCAACTGACCGATGCCTATCAGGTGCAGGACGAGGAGTAGATTTTGTAGAGGTTTCTACAAAATCTAAGGTTGACTGATCCTTCAGGCCTCTGCGGAGGCCTATTTTCACTATGAAATTGGTCGTTTCGTCATAAAACACGACCACGGGCAGCTATCGAAAAGATAGTTTCATATGGGGGCGCAGCCGACGCGCGCCGCGCCTATTGCACCAGTCCCAGCGCCTCGATGCGCTCCAGATGCGCCATCAGCGAGCGCTTGGCCACCGGCCACAGACGTTCGGGCGTGTCGTCGTAGGCATGGGCCACCCAATCGTCGAGCGTGCCCTCGGGGTGGGCCTGCATGGCGGCCACGATCTTGGCTTCGCGTTTGAGGCGGTGCTGCTTGAGGTGCTCGATCGCGCCGCGCGCGTTGCCCAGCACGTAGCCATGCGCGGGCAGGATGAAGCCGATACCGTCCGCCGCGCAGGCGGCGAGCAGCGCATCCAGCGAATCCAGGTAGGCGGTCATGTTGCCGTCCGGCGGATCGATCACCGTGGTGCTGCCGTTGAGTACGTGGTCGCCCGAGAACAGCAGCCCGTCTTCTTCCAGCACCAGGCACAGGTGGTTGGCCGCATGGCCGGGCGTGTGGATGACGCGCAGCGTGTGCTGAATGGCGCCGTGAGCGTCGGTCAGCGTCAGGCGTTCGCCGTCGGCCAGCGCGCGGTCGGGCACGAAGTGGCTGGCGGGCCGCGCGCTGGGTAGGCTGGCCAGGCCCAGGATGGGCGGGCGGCCCTGGCCGCTTTGCTCGCACAAGGCCTGCAAAGGCCGGGCGCCGGGCGAATGGTCGGCGTGGGAATGGGTGCAGACGATGGCATGGATGCGCCCGCCCGCCGCGCGCCACAGGCGCTCCTGGTGCTCGGGATCCAGCGGGCCGGGGTCAATGGCGATGTAGCCGGTGGACGGATCGCCGACCAGGTAGCCGTTGGTGCCCGGGCCGGTCATCATTCCCGGATTGGGAGCGGTCAGGCGCAGGACGTTCTTCAACAGTTGCGCGGGTTGGTCATGGCGCCAGTCCAGGTGATGCAACTGCTGGCCGTCGGGGCAGACGAGTTCGAGTTCGCCGAAGGCGCTCTCGTGCTCCATGTAGCGGGCGTCGCGTCCGGCCAGGAACCCCGCGCGCGGGCAGCTCGTCCACAGCGGCTGCTCGCCCGCGCAGGCCGCCAGCACGGCCTCGACCTTGGCGTAGGCCTTCAGGCGCTCCAGCGTGCGGATGGTCGGGAAGATCATGAAGAAGGTCCCGGCCTGGTGGCGCTCCAGCGCCTGCGCCGGACGCACCCAAACGGGCTCGAATTGCTCGGCCTCGTCGGCCACCGGCTCCTGGTCATCGGGCATGCGCGCGACGAGGAACGACACGTCGAAGCGGCGCGGAATGTCGCGGTCGGTCATCCAGTGCGCCAGCTCCCACACACCGTCGGCGGCCAGCGTCAGGCCGCGCGCGGCGATCTGCGGCGCGAACGGCGCCTTGCGGTCCAGCGCGACCAAATCCTGTGCCTGGGCAGGGCGGCCGTCGGCATGGCGCGCCAGCAGCACGCCCAGTTCCTCGAAACTCTCGCGGATGGCGGCGATGGCCTGCGTCAGCCGCTCGCCCGCCTGCGCGGGCCGGTGCGCGGCCAGCGCGTGGCACTGCGCATCGGCCGCGTCGATGCCGCCGCCGGGAAACACGTAGGCGCCGGGCGCGAAGCTGGCCTTGGCCGAACGGCGGGTCATCAGCACCTCCAGGCCGGCGGGTGTGTCGCGCAGCAGCAAGACGGTGGCGGCGGGGCGCAGCGCGACGGGGTCGCGCCAGGCATGCAGTTGTTGAGAGGGTCTGACCATGCGGTGGATTATGGGCGGCGCTTGCACCGATAATTTGCGCATGGAACTGGCGTTTACCAAGATGCAGGGCGCGGGCAACGACTTCGTCGTGCTCGACGAAACGCGCGCGCGCCTGGGCCTGTCGCCCGCGCAATACCGCTTTCTGGCCGACCGGCGCTTTGGCGTCGGCGCTGATCAGATTCTGTCGGTGCGTCCGGCGCCCAGCGCCGCGGTGGATTTCGAGTACGTCATCCACAACGCCGATGGTGGCGAGGTCGAACACTGCGGCAATGGCGCGCGCTGCTTCGTGCGCTTCGTGCGCGAGCGCGGACTGACCGACAAGACCGCCGTCAAGGTCAAGGTGCAGGGCGGCGTGCTCGAACTGATTGAGCAGCCCGACGGGCAAGTCAC
Source organism: Burkholderiaceae bacterium (assembly GCA_036752305.1). Classification (GTDB taxonomy): domain Bacteria; phylum Pseudomonadota; class Gammaproteobacteria; order Burkholderiales; family Burkholderiaceae_C; genus DAIOSZ01. The sequence continues at coordinate 1,744 of DAIOSZ010000139.1, read as the reverse complement.
GGTGGACATGGGGCCGCCGGTGTTCGACCTGGCGCGCGTGCCTTTCGACGCGAGCGGCCTCCGCCCCGAACCCGAAGGCCCGTGGGAGCGCTGGCCGCTGGCGCTGGGCGTGGCCACGCCGCGCGTGGCCGTGCTCTCGATGGGCAACCCGCACGCCGTGCTGCGCGTGGACGACGTGGACCGCGCCCCGCTCGAAACCTGGGGGCCGCTGATCGAGGGCCACGCGCGTTTTCCCCGGCGCGTCAATGCCGGCTTCATGCAGGTGCTGGCGCGTGACGCCGTGCGCCTGCGCGTGTACGAGCGCGGCGCGGGCGAGACGCTGGCCTGCGGCACCGGTGCCTGCGCCGCCGTGGTGGCCGGGCGTCGCCTGGGCTGGCTCGACGAGCGCGTGCGCGTGCAGGCGCGCGGCGGGCAACTCACCATCGAATGGCCGGGCGAGGGCGCCAGCGTGCGCATGACCGGCCCCGCGCAAACCGTGTTCACCGGAACGATACAACTCCCCGACGATTTATGACCCAGCCGCAGACCCCCACCGTCACGGAAGACGACATCGCCCAGTTCCTGGCCGCTTCGCCCGATTTCTTTGAGCGGCATGCCGAGCTGCTTGCCAAGGTGCAGCTGAGCAGCCCGCACGGCCAGCGCGCCGTGAGCCTGCAGGAGCGGCAGGCCGGGATGCTGCGCGAGAAGATCCGCGTGCTGGAGCGGCGCGTGCTCGACATGATCCGCCACGGCAATGAGAACGTGGTCATCGCCAACCGCCTGCACACCTGGACGCTTGGCCTGTTCGACATCGCATCGCCGGGCGATCTGCCCAGCGAGATCGCCGCCGGTATCCAGAGCCAGTTCATGGTGCCGCAAGCGGTTGTCAAGATGTGGGACTGCAAGAGCGCCTCTGCCGACCGCGGCTTCGCGCAAGGCGTGAGCGAAGATGCCCGCGCCTTCGCCTCCTCGCTGTCGGCCGCCTACTGCGGCGCCAACGTGGGTTTCGAGGCCGCCGACTGGCTGCCCGAGCCGGAGCAGGCGGCCTCGCTGGCCATGATTCCGCTGCGCCCGGGCTCCATTCAGGACTCCACGCCCGCCTTTGGCATGCTGGTGCTGGCCTCGCCCGACCTGCAGCGCTTTCACGACGGCATGGGCACCGAATTTCTGGAGCGCATCGCCGAACTCGCCAGCGCCGCGCTGGCGCAACTGCGGCCCTGAGCGCGCAAACCATGGCCGCGTCCGTTGCCGAGCCGAGCCTTCCCGCCGAGCTTGAGCGCTATCTGGCGCACCTGAGCGAGCGGCGGCAACTGTCCGAGCGCACGGTGGCGGCCTACGCGCACGACCTGCGGCGCCTGTCCGCGCTGAGCGCGGCCCAGGGACTGGCGCCGCTGGCGGTGCTGCCTGCGCATGGGCGCCCCCGGGTGGCGCAGCCGCGCAGCC
>DAIOSZ010000139.1:0-312 GCA_036752305.1 Burkholderiaceae bacterium | reverse complement strand
GCCAGTTCGCTCAACTATTTCGATCTTGAGGATCCGCGCAGCCTGGCCCGGTTGTTGTCGAGCTGGCGCGGCTTCTACCGCTGGGCCGGCAGCGAGGGACTGGTGGCCGCCAATCCGGTGGCCGACATGCGCGCACCCAAGGCGCCGCGCCTGCTGCCCAAGGCATTGGGCGTGGACGACGCGGTGCGTCTGGCCGACGCGACCGTGGCGGACGATCCCTGGCAGGAGGCGCGCGACGCCGCCATCGTCGAGATGCTCTATGGGAGCGGCCTGCGGGTGAGCGAGCTGTGCGCGCTGGACCTGTACGCCAGC
>DAIOSZ010000138.1:3786-10713 GCA_036752305.1 Burkholderiaceae bacterium | reverse complement strand
AATTGATTCTACAAACCGCTCCGGGCCTTGCGCCGGGCGGCGCGCCCCTGATGTCAGTGCCGTTTCCTCCGCGTCATCCCCCGGTTTTTCCGCTTACGGCCTTGGCCGGCGCGGTGCTGGCGTTGCTGCTCGCGCCTGTGGCTCGCGCAAGCGCGGATGAATTGAACGACGCGATCACTTATCCTTTGTTGGCGCAAGCCGGTGAAGGTACGGCGTCAGCCCCGGCATCTGCGATTGCCCCTCAACCGAAAAGCGGCGAGACCGAGTGGGATAGGCCGCTGCAGCTCAAGCCGAGCAGTCGCCTGCAAGAGACCGTAGCTCCCGATTTGCGTTCCAAGCTACCGGTATTCGTCGAGGCCGACGGCATAACTGGCCGCGTCGACCTGGAGACGGTGCTCGACGGCAATGCTGTGTTGCGCCGAGGGGACACTGTCATTCGCGCCGATCACCTCGAATACGACGAACCCAATGACCGCGCCCGGGCCCGCGGCAATGTGCTCATCAACCGTGCGGGAAATACCTACCGCGGCCCGGAGATGGACTTGCGGGTTGATGCATTTGAGGGCGCGTTTCTTGAGCCCGAGTACTTTTTCTTGAAAAACAGCGGCCATGGCAAAGCAGAGGTGGCTGAGTTCCTGGATGCGGACCGAACCATTGTGAAAAACGGCTGGTTCACCACTTGCCGCCGTCGGCCCGAACCCAGTTGGGTGCCCGATTGGTACGTGTCGGGCGACAGTCTCGCGCTCGACATGGCGAGCGACGAGGGCGTGGCCAAGGGTGGGCGCCTGCACTTCAAGGGAGTCAGTTCGCCACGTCTGGCGGAAATCAGCTTTCCGCTGTCGGAGGAGCGAAAGTCGGGCTTCCTCCCCTCGACCATTGGATTGGATAGCCTCAACGGCTTAGACGTGACGTTGCCCTACTACTGGAACATCGCCCCCAACCGTGACGCCACTTTCTACCCCAGCGTCATGAGCAAGCGCGGCGTCGATCTGGCTGCGGAGTTCCGCTATCTGGAGAAGGAGTACAAGGGGCAGTTCCGGGCCAACCTTATGCCCTCCGATCAGCTGCGGGGCGTCACGCGCTGGGGAGTCAGCGGCACACACACCGGCATCTTGGACACGGGCATTGGTGCATTGGGGCCGTTCGGGCGTTTCGGCCTGAACGCCACGGTCAACCGCGTAAGCGACGATAACTACTGGCGCGACTTTCCCCACGCTCTGCGGACCCTGCAGCAACGCCTGCTGCCGACCGACGTGGCAGCCATCTGGGCAGATCCCAGCACCAGTGCCACCTTGCGTGTGAGCAAATTCCAGGTGCTGCAGGATCCATCGTCGCCGATAACACCTCCCTACGACCGACTGCCGCAGATGACCGTGCGCAATACGCGCGAGATCGGCGGTTTTGACTGGCATACCGAGGCCGACACCACTCGCTTCAGTGCCGATCGCCTGCTCACCAATCAACCCAACGCGCAGCGCAGCTTCCTGATGACGCAAATCTCGCGCCCATGGATTGCGCCCTGGGGGTTTTTTACGCCGAAGATGCAGTTGCACGCGACTCGGTACGCCTTTGATTCCGCTTTGATCAATGGCGCAACGAATTTCACGCGCGTGCTGCCCACCTTCAGCCTGGATACTGGCCTGGTCTTCGAGCGCGACGCGCGCTACCTTGGCCGCGACTTTGTGCAGACGCTGGAGCCGCGCGTGTTTTACGTGCGAACTCCGTATCGCGACCAAAGCGCGCTGCCGGTATACGACTCTGCCTTGGCGGACTTTAATTACGCAACGATCTACCAGGAAAACGTATTTGGCGGTCAAGACCGCATTTCCGACGCCAACCAAGTGACGATGGGGCTGACGACGCGGTTGTTCGATGCCGGAACAGGTGCGGAAAATCTGCGCCTGGGGATCGCGCAGCGCGTGCGGTTTTCAGAGCAACGCGTCACGCTTCCCGGTGGCACGCCCGCTTCCAGCGGACTGTCGGATGTGCTCGTCGGCGGTTCGCTCCGTTGGACGCCGCGCTGGAGCTTCGACACCCTGGTTCAATACGATGCGGCCACTCGCTCGCTGGTTCGTACATCCGTTGGCATGCGTTTGCTCCCCACCAACTTTCGTACGCTGTCCATTGCCTATCGCATGCAAAAGGATCAAAGCCGCCTTATCGATGTCGGCTGGCAATGGCCGCTCAACGATCTGTGGGGCGACCGGGGTCGCGATCTCGGGCGCGGACTGGGCTTGGGCGAAGGGCGTATCTATGCCGTCGGGCGCATGAACTATTCCTTGCGCGACCGCAAGCTCGTGGATGCGGTTGTAGGACTCGAATACGATGCGGATTGTTGGTTAGGCCGTCTGGTACTCCAACGCGCCACCCGAGCCGATGCCACGCCCGTTACGCGGATCATGTTCCAACTGGAGTTCTCAGGCTTCTCACGCATCGGCAACAATCCGTTGTTGGTGCTCCAGCAGCAGGTTCCGCGCTACCAGTTGCTGCGCGAACAAATCACGCCGCCGAGCCGTTTTGGCAACTACGATTGAACGACGCCATGCCGCGACAATTTTTCCTGACGCCGCTCGTCCTGATCCTCGCCGCCGCAGCAGCTGACTCGGCGATGGGCCAGGGCCTGCGCCTGACCACGCAGGTTTCACCTGTTCGCGGTGCGGTGCTCAATGCCCCCTCGCCGCCACCAGCGCCAGAAGGACCGCTGCGTCAAGCCGACTACATCGTCGCACTCGTCAACAACGAAGCCATCACCAACGCTGAAGTTCAGTTGCGCATGCGGCGCGCGGCCGATCAACTCACCACGCAAGGCGAGCGGCTGCCCACCAGCGATGAGTTGCGGCGAATGGTAGTCGAGCGACTCATCACCGAGCGTGCGCAGCTCCAGTTGGCCAAGGATGGTGGCATCAAGATCGACGAGGCCGCACTCAACGAGGCCGAGCAAACCATCGCGGCCCAAAACCAATTGGACGTGCGCGGGCTGCACCGGCGCATCCAGGCTGAGGGGATGGCGGTCGCAAGCTTTCGCGACGATCTAAAGAACCGGTTGCTCTTGCAACGCCTGCGCGAGCGCGAGGTCGACTCTCAGGTGCGCGTGAGCGATGCGGACATCGATCAGTACTTGCGTGAGCAGCGCGCTTCGGCCAACCCGGCTGACCAGCAGATCAACCTCGCACAGATTCTCGTGGAGGTTCCGGAAAGAGCTACCACGGTACAGGTGTCCACGCTGCAAACCCGTGCACGCCGCGCCCTGGAACGCGCGCGCGCGGGCGAAGACTTCGCAGCGCTGGTACGCGAGTATTCCGGCGCACCAGATCCTCTCGGCGGTGGCCAAATGGGGTTGCGGCCAGCAGACCGTTACCCGGAGCTTTTTCTCAAGGCCGTCAGCAACCTGCAACCTGGGGACGTGGCTGATTTGGTCCGTTCGGATGCAGGATTTCACATCATCAAGCTGATTGAGCGTCAAAAGCCCGGCGATGCCAGTACGGTGACTCAACAGCACGTGCGACACATCCTTCTGCGCCTCACGCAAGGACGCACCCCCCAGCAAGCAGGTCAAATGCTCGAAACGATGCGCCAACGCATCGTAGACAAGCAGGTCACGTTTGAACAAATGGCCCGGGAACAATCCCAGGACAGTGGCAGTGCCGCACAAGGCGGAGATCTGGGCTGGTCGAATCCCGGGGCGTTCGTTCCGGAGTTTGAGGAAGTTGTCACCCAGCTTGCGCCGGGCGAAATTTCCCGACCCACGCTTTCGCGTTACGGCGTTCACCTCATACAACTGCTTGGCCGCCGCGAGGCTGCCCTATCAGAGCGTCAACAACGCGACTTGGTACGCGGGCAGGTTCGCGAACGCAAGGCCGAAGAAGCTTACGCCGACTGGCTGCGCGAGCTTCGGGGACGCGCGTACGTTGAGTTTCGCGAGCCGCCAGGAGGATGAAGCCCGCGCCGCACCGTGCCCGCAAACGTTTCGGGCAACATTTTCTGGCCGATCCGGGCGTAATTGACGCCATCATTCGGTCAATTGCACCCAAACCAGGCGAAGCAATGGTCGAGATCGGCCCCGGCCTTGCTGCGCTTACGCAGCCACTGGTCGAACGTGTCGGTCGTCTCACGGTAGTAGAACTCGACCGCGATCTCGCGGCCCGTTTGCGCACCCACCCGCATTTGCGGGTCGTGGAGAGCGACGTTTTGCGCGTGAATTTTGAAGTCCTGCATGCTGAACTGCAGTCAAGCTTTGCGCTTTCAGCTGGTGAATCAGGAGCGGCGGGTTTGCGCCTGCGCCTCGTTGGCAATCTACCCTACAACATCTCAACGCCCATCCTTTTTCATCTGATGGCCTTTGCGGCTCAGGTGGAGGACCAGCATTTCATGTTGCAAAAGGAGGTTGTGGAGCGCATGGTCGCCGCCCCCTCCACCGCAGCCTATGGAAGACTTTCGGTCATGCTGCAGTGGCGCTATGCTATGGAGGAGGTTCTGCAGGTCGCGCCCGAGGCCTTCGACCCCCCGCCCAAGGTGGACAGCAGCGTCGTGCGCATGCAGCCTCGGGCTGGCTTGCCTCGGCTAGAAACGGCCTTGCTGGAGGAGCTCGTACGAATTGCCTTTGGTCAACGCCGTAAACTGCTGCGACACCAACTGGGCAGATGGCTTGATGAACGGGGCTATGCCGGCAGCTTCGACACTCAGCGGCGCGCCGAGGAGGTACCCGTTGACGAGTACGTGGCGCTTGCGCATGCGTTGCGATCGCGCACCTAAACAAAGCACGAAAACAAAACGCCCGCTGGCAGCGGGCGTTTTGCGGTTTTGGTTGCGCGAGAAGGATTTGAACCTCCGACCTTTGGGTTATGAGCCCAACGAGCTACCAGACTGCTCCATCGCGCGTTAAAGCATCAATTATAGCACGACTTTCAGCCCACTATTCACCGTTCGCCGACTGCGATACGGAGGGTTCGGGACGATCAAGCAACTCGATCAAAGCCATGGGTGCATTGTCCCCTGCGCGAAACCCCATTTTGAGAATACGTGTGTATCCACCCGGGCGGGTCTTGAAGCGTGGGCCAAGTTGAGCAAAAAGCTTAACAACACTGTCGCGGTCGCGCAGGCGGTTGAAGGCCAAGCGCTTGTTGGCGACCGTCGGCTCCTTGCCCAACGTAATCATCGGTTCAACGACGCGACGCAGCTCCTTGGCTTTTGGCAATGTCGTCTTGATCGCCTCGTGCTCAATGAGCGAGTTCATCATGTTGCGCAGCATGGCCGCGCGATGCTCGCTGGTTCGGTTGAGTTTGCGGTATCCGTTACCGTGACGCATGGTGCTTTCCTTTCCTTATATATAGGCGCCGGCCGTATCAGGTACTGGCGCATGCACTGCGATGTTTAAAATTAGCGCTTCTCCAGCCCAACAGGAGGCCAGCTTTCGAGCTTCATGCCCAGCGTGAGGCCGCGCGAGGCCAGCACTTCCTTGATCTCGTTGAGTGACTTGCGGCCAAGATTGGGCGTCTTAAGCAATTCATTCTCAGTGCGCTGAATGAGGTCACCGATGTAGTAGATATTCTCAGCCTTAAGACAATTGGCCGAGCGCACGGTCAACTCAAGCTCGTCAACCGGACGCAGCAAGATTGGATCGAACTGCGAACTTGAGCGCGAAGCGGGTGCATCAAACGCAGCAAGCTCATTGCCTTCAAGCTGCGCAAAAGCCGCGAGCTGCTCGACCAGGATCTTCGCCGATGCGCGAACCGCATCCTCAGCACTGATGGCGCCGCTGGTTTCGATTTCCATCACCAGCTTGTCGAGGTCAGTGCGCTGCTCGACGCGGGCGCTCTCAATGGTGTAGCTCACGCGGCGCACAGGCGAAAACGACGCATCAAGCACGATGCGGCCAATGGTCTTGACCTGTTCGTCAGCGTACCGACGCATGGTGCCAGGAACGTAGCCACGGCCCTTTTCGACCTTGATCTGCATGTCGAGCTTGCCTCCTTGCGAGAGATTCGCAATGACATGGTCCGGGTTGACGATTTCCACATCATGCGGCGTCTGGATGTCGGAGGCCTTGACGGCGCCCTCCCCATCCTTGCGCAGGCTTAACGTAACCTCATCCCGGTTATGCAGCTTAAACACCACACCTTTGAGGTTGAGCAGGATGTTGACCACGTCCTCTTGTACACCGTCGATAGACGAGTATTCATGCAGCACGCCGCTGATCGTGACCTCAGTCGGCGCATAGCCGACCATGGACGACAGAAGCACACGACGCAGCGCGTTGCCGAGCGTATGACCGTAGCCACGCTCAAAAGGCTCCATGGTCACCTTGGCTTTGTTAAGGCCGAGCTGCTCGACGTTAATGGATTTTGGCTTGAGCAATTGGGTTTGCATGTTTGCTACTTTCCTTTCAATACCCCCGGTTCGTTACACCGGTAAGGCTGAAAACGCCGAAGGCAGCCCCAACAGGAGCTGCCTCGGACACGCGAAAACGATCAACGGGAGTACAGTTCGACGATCAGCGACTCGTTGATATCAGCGCCGAACTCATCACGGTCAGGCACCTTCTTGAAGGTACCTTGAGCCTTGTCGGCATTGACTTCCACCCATGCCGGGAAACCCAACTGCTGCGCCAGTTGCAGGGCCTCGAGCACACGCGCTTGCTTAGCCGACTTCTCTCGCACGGCGACCACATCGCCCGCTTTCACAAGATAAGAAGGAATATTGACCGGCTGGCCGTTGACCGTCACCGCCTTGTGCGACACCAACTGACGCGCCTCAGCCCGCGTGGAGCCGAATCCCATGCGATAGGTCACGTTGTCCAAGCGTGACTCAAGCAATGCCAGTAGATTGGCGCCAGTGTTGCCCTTGCGGCGCTCGGCCTCTGCAAAATAGCGGCGGAACTGGCGCTCCAAGACGCCATACATGCGCTTGACCTTTTGCTTTTCGCGCAGC
>DAIOSZ010000138.1:0-3776 GCA_036752305.1 Burkholderiaceae bacterium | reverse complement strand
TGCGCTGGCCGGAGGCGCGTCCGTGCTGACCGGGCTTGGTTTCGAACTTAGCCTTGTCGCTGATCGAGCGGCGCGCGCTCTTCAGAAACAGGTCAGTACCTTCACGACGGGAAAGTTTGGCCTTCGGGCCGAGATAGCGTGCCACTTGAATGTCCTTCTTACTTCAACTTCCGCGCGACCATCTGTCGAGCGGGAGCCAGGTGCGCTGATGCGCTGCCTGGCGGTGGGCTTGGGTTAAAAATCAGATACGGCGGCGCTTTTGCGGGCGGCAACCATTGTGCGGAACCGGCGTCACATCGGAGATGGAGCTGATTCGAATGCCCAGCGCGGCGAGCGCTCGCACAGAAGATTCACGACCAGGGCCGGGCCCCTTGATCTCGACATCGAGATTCTTGATGCCCTGCTCCTGCGCTGCGCGGCCTGCCACCTCCGATGCCACCTGGGCGGCAAAAGGCGTGGATTTACGCGAGCCTTTGAAGCCCTGACCACCGGACGATGCCCAGGACAACGCGTTGCCCTGACGGTCGGTGATCGTAATGATGGTGTTGTTGAACGACGCATGCACATGCGCCACGCCGTCCGCGATGTTTTTGCGAACTTTCTTGCGTACGCGCTGGGCGGCGTTGTTGGACGGAGCCTTGGCCATTGCTTACCTTTGAATGAACTTATTTCTTGAGTGCTTGCGCTGCCTTGCGCGGCCCCTTGCGGGTACGTGCATTGGTTCGCGTGCGCTGGCCGCGCATCGGCAGCCCACGGCGATGACGGAACCCACGGTAGCAGCCGATGTCCATCAGGCGCTTGATGTTCATCGTGGTTTCACGACGCAAATCACCTTCAATGGTGTACTTTGCGATCTGATCGCGAATCTTCTCGAGATCACCGTCCGTGAGATCTTTGATTTTCTTATTGAACGGAATGCCGCAGGCCTCGCAGATGTCGCGGGCGCGCGGGCGGCCAATGCCATAAATAGCCGTCAAGCCGATTTCGGCGTGCTGATGCGGCGGGATATTGATACCAGCAATACGTGCCATGTTGCGTGCTCTCGCTGCTAATTAACCTTGACGCTGCTTGTGACGCGGGTCGGTACAGATGACGCGAACCACGCCCTTGCGGCGAATGATCTTGCAATTACGGCAGATCTTCTTCACGGAAGCGGAAACTCTCATGTGCTTCTCCTTAAAATCTGAAACAGGTGTCTATCTATTCATTTGGCACGAAATACAATTCGTGCCTTCGTGAGATCGTAGGGCGTGAGCTCGACCGTAACCTTATCGCCAGGAAGAATGCGGATGTAGTGCATCCGCATCTTGCCGGAAATGTGGCCGAGCACCACATGGCCATTTTCAAGCTTTACGCGGAAGGTCGCGTTGGGCAAATTTTCGAGTACCTCTCCCTGCATCTGAATGACGTCATCCTTGGCCATCTCCCTTCAACCCCCGAGGGTCATCTTGAAGTTGGCCTTTTTAAGCAGTGACTCGTACTGCTGAGACATCAAATAGTTCTGCACCTGCGCCATGAAATCCATCGTGACAACCACGATAATCAGCAATGAAGTGCCGCCAAAGTAAAACGGTACGTTGTACTTCAGAATCAAAAATTCAGGCAACAAACACACAAAAGTGATATAGATGGAGCCAACGAACGTCAGCCGCAACAGAATTTTGTCAATGTAGCGAGCGGTCTGCTCACCAGGACGAATGCCTGGCACAAATGCCCCGCTCTTCTTCAGATTTTCCGCAGTTTCACGACTGTTGAACACCAACGCCGTATAGAAGAAACAGAAGAAAACGATCGCTGCCGCGTAAAGCATTACGTAGACCGGCTGACCTGGAGCCAAAGCGCCAGCGATGTCTTTCAACCAGGTCATGGACTGGCCACTGGAGAACCAACTCACGATGGTGGCCGGCAACAAGATGATCGACGAAGCAAAAATCGGCGGAATCACACCTGCCATGTTCAGTTTGAGCGGCAGATGAGAAGACTGGCCGCCGTAGACCTTGTTGCCCACCTGACGGCGCGCATAGTTCACCAATATCTTGCGTTGCCCGCGTTCTACGAACACCACCAGATAGGTCACCAGAGCCACGACCACAATGATGAACAGCGCGACGATGATGCTCATCGCTCCTGTGCGCACCAACTCCAACAATCCACCAATGGAGCCTGGCAATCCCGCCGCAATACCGGCAAAAATCAGGATAGAGATGCCATTGCCCAGACCGCGCTCGGTGATCTGCTCACCCAGCCACATCAGGAACATCGTGCCAGCCGTCAGACTCACGACTGCCGTAAGACGAAAACCGAAACCAGGGTTCAGAACCAGTCCAGCCGAACTCTCCAGTGCCACCGCAATACCCAATGATTGAAATATTGCCAGACCAAGAGTCCCGTACCGCGTGTACTGCGTAATCTTGCGCCGCCCCGCTTCGCCCTCTTTCTTGAGCTGTTCGAACATCGGCAGCACATACGTCATGAGCTGCATGATGATCGAAGCCGAAATGTAGGGCATGATGCCCAGCGCAAACACGGTAAAACGCGAAAGCGCCCCACCTGAGAACATGTTGAACAGGTTCAGGATGCCACCCTGTTGCCCCTTGAACAACTGCTGCAACTGCTCAGGATCGATTCCCGGCACGGGAATATGCGCACCGACGCGGTAAACCACGAGCGCCAGCAGCAAGAAGATGAGCCTGCGCTGCAGATCCCCGTACTTGCCGGTCTTTGCCAGTTGATTAGCGCTCGTTGCCACGTGTCGATCTTCCCTTGGCCACCGCCCTCATCAGGCCAAGCTACCGCCCGCGGCCTCAATCGCCGACTTGGCACCCGCCGTTGCGCCGATGCCCGTGAGTTTGACGGCACGGCTGAGCTTGCCGCTGTTGACAACTTTGACAACCTTGGCATGCGCGCCAACCAGGCCCGCCGCCTTGAGTGCGAGCAAATCAACCTCGGCCGCACCCAAAGCGTCCAGTTCGTTGAGATTGACTTCGGCATTGAACTTCAGCGAGGCCGATTTGAAGCCACGCTTGGGAAGGCGACGTTGCAGGGGCATTTGGCCGCCTTCAAAGCCGACCTTGTGATAACCGCCCGCACGCGACTTCTGGCCCTTGTGGCCACGCCCGGCTGTCTTGCCCAGCCCTGAGCCAATTCCCCGGCCCACGCGACGCTTGGCATGTTTAGAGCCCGAAGCGGGCTTGATGCTGTTGAGTTTCATGACATTCGGCCTTTCACAGCACTTTGACGAGGTAGTCGATCTTGTCGATCATTCCTCGAACGGCCGGCGTATCTTGCAACTCACGCACGCTGCCGAGCTTGCGCAACCCCAGGCCTCGCACGGTCGCGCGGTGTGATTCTTTACAGCCAATGGGGCTGCGCACGAGTTGAACCTTAACGGTATTGGTTTGCTGGCTCATCGCTGACACTCTCAGGCAAACAACTCTTCCACCGTTTTGCCGCGCTTGGCGGCAACCTCGGCGGGTGTCGTGGAATTCTTCAACGCGTCGACCGTGGCGCGCACCGACCAAGGATTGGGGCTGGCGTTCGTGTTGGCCGACGACGAGCGGCACCTGGCGGTCCGCTACCGCGGCCTCGTGCCGGACACGTTCGATCGAGCCGAGTCGATCACCGTCGGGGGCCGGCTGGCGGCGGACGGCACGTTCGAGGCCGACGAGCTGTTCGTGCAGTGCCCGTCGAAGTACGAGGCGGTCCCGCCGGGCGCCACCGCGCCGTCCGACGCCCCGACCGGTTAGCCCGATGGCCGAGCTGGGATATGGCAGCAC
>DAIOSZ010000137.1:9314-10770 GCA_036752305.1 Burkholderiaceae bacterium | reverse complement strand
GCTGGTCTGCGCCAGCCGCGTTTCCACCACCGGGTGCCGGCCAGAACGGATTTCGATGCATGGCTCGGCCACCAGTTGTGGGGCGCACCAGTCCAGGCTCACGGAGCGCTCGGCCAGGGCGGTCAGCGCATCAAGCGCGGCAAGTGCCGCAGCCAGGCGTTGCAACGCGCCCACATGCCCCTGCAGGCGCTCCAGCAATTGCTCATAGAGCCATTTTTCACGTGCCAATGCGCGCTCCTGCGCCGACAACGCTTTGTCCTCAAAAGCCTTCAGTTCTGGCGTGAGAAAGCGCTCCGCGTTCTTCAAGGTCTGGCGGCGCCGGTAGTCGTCCGGCACCTTGTCGAGCTGGCCTTGCGTGACCTCTATGTAGAAGCCATGCACCTTGTTGAATTGCACCTTCAGATTGGCGATGCCGGTCCGGGCACGCTCACGGGTTTCCAGGTCCAGCAGGAAATCGTCGCAATGGGTCTGGATGGCGCGCAACTCGTCCAATTCGGCATCCAATCCGGCCGCCATCACGCCACCCTCGCGCACCAGCGCGGCGGGCTCGTCGGCAATGGCGCTTGCCAACAACCCGTGGCAGCCTTCGGGGGGCTTCAGATTCTCGGAAATACTGGTCAGAAGTGCCGATTCCGCTTTGAAAACGACCATCAGGAGCTCTGATTTTTGTAGCGAATCGCGCAACGCCACCAGCTCACGCGGACGCACCTGGCGCAGCGCCACGCGCGCGGTGATGCGCTCCACGTCGGCCATGCCTCTAAATGCTTCACGCAAGGCGCGCCATGGCCCTTGGTCTTGCCCCGCTCCCCCACGCAGGACGGTCACCGCGTCCTGTCGGGCCTGTGCCAGGGAACGTTCCCGCGGAGGCGCCAGGAGCCAAGCCTTGAGCCGGCGGCTGCCCATGCTGGTGATGCAGGTGTCGAGCAACGAAAACAAGGTCGGGGCGCTCTCGCCGCGCAGCGTCTGGGTGAGCTCAAGGTTGCGTTGGGTCAACGCGGTCAGTCCCAGGCTCTCCCCATCGCGGTGCACTTGCAGGCCCGCGAGGTGCGACAGCGCCTGGCCCTGCGTGTGTTCCGCATAGGCCAGCAGCGCGGCGGCGGCGGCGTGCGCCTCGCTCAGGTCGGTGGCTTGCCAGGCCTCCAGACTGGCGGTGCCCAGGCGCGCCGCCAGTTGGGATCGTCCAAGGCCGGCGTCGAACTGCCAGCCGCCGCGCGCCGTCAAGCTGGCGCGGCGCGGTTGCGCCTCGGCTGGTGAGAAGCGGGCTATGGTCGCCAATGCCATCGAGACAACCAACCTGACCCGGCGCTTCGGCGAGCGCACCGCCGTCGAGGACCTGACGCTGGCGATCCCGGCCGGCACCGTCTTCGGCTTCCTCGGGCCGAACGGCGCGGGCAAGACCACGACCGTGCGCGTGCTCGCCGCGCTGATCGCGCCGTCCGGGGGCAGCGCCGTGGTG
>DAIOSZ010000137.1:0-9304 GCA_036752305.1 Burkholderiaceae bacterium | reverse complement strand
CGGCGGCGGCGCGCAACGCGGAGGTGAAGCGCGACGTCGCTTCCTGGCTGATCAACAATTCGCTGGGCGAGATACGAGCCAGCCAATCGGGCAAATCGTCGGCGCTGCACCCGGCCAGATGCACCAGTCCTTGCGTGACCGACAGCCACGCCAACCCGCAACCCGATTTGGACTGCGCGCGCGCGCCTTGGTGCACGGCCAGCAACACGGTTTCGCTTTTGTCGTCGAGCAGGCTCGAGTCGGTCAGCGTGCCGGGCGTGACCACGCGCAGCACCTTGCGTTCCACCGGACCCTTGGCGGTTGCCACGTCGCCCACTTGCTCGCAGATGGCCACCGATTCGCCCGCCTTGATCAGCCGCGCGAGATAGGTGTCAACAGAGTGAAAGGGCACTCCCTCCATGACCCCCGGCTCGCCCGCCGATTGGCCACGCCGCGTGAGCGTGATGTCCAACAGGCGCGCCGCCTTCTCGGCGTCGCCATAGAACAGCTCGTAAAAATCCCCCATGCGATAGAACACCAGGGTATCGGGGAAGTCTTTCTTGATGGCCAGGTACTGGGCCATCATCGGTGTGTGCTTTTCCGGCTCCGGATGCGGACTGTGAGTCGGATGTGCGTCTGGGTTCTTCATGTGAAATGCCATTGTTTCATGGCCAGCCGAGGGCGCCATACCGTGCCGCAGGACCGCCAGGGCCTGCGGCGGCAGGACACACTGCCGCGCCGTTTGAATGGCTACCAGCGCGAGGGCAAGGCTTTCTGCAGCACGATGCGCCTGTCCTCGTCGATGCGGATATAGCCGCCGCGTTCCAGATCCTTCAGCAAGCGGCTGACCATCTCGCGCGAGCAGGCCAGATGGCCGGCAATGGCCTGGTGCGTGATCCGCTCGGCCAGCGCCTTGGAGCCATCGTTGCTCGCCGGACCGGCGAGCTGGTTGAGGAACTTCGTCAGCCGGCCGTACACATCGATCAACGCGATGTTGCGGGCGTTTTCCGTGGTCACGCGCGCGCGGCGAATCAGGCGCGCGAGCATTTCCAATGCGAACTCGGGCTCGTCCGCGATATAGCTCAACAGCGTGGCGCGCGGAATCACCGCGCAACGCGTGGCCTCCAGCGTTTCCACGTTGGCAGAGCGGTACCCACCGTCCAGTGCCATCTCTCCCACGTATTCCCATGGCCCGCAAACCGCCAGCGTCATTTCACGACCGCTCGAATCGGAAGCAAACACCCGGACGCGGCCCGAAACGACGATGTACAGCGCGTCGCCTTGCTCGCCTTCTTGAAGGATGAGGACATTGCGCCGAAAACCCCGCATGTGACCGCGTGCAGCCAGCGCGTTGAGGTGGCGTGAAACTCCGTTGGGGTTGGGAACGTCCATGACGGGCGGGAGTGAGGGTGGCAACAGCTGCGCATTGTGCCGGATGCCATCCCGCGTCCGGCGTCTCGTGCGCGGCCCGGGCGGTCATGCCGCCCGGGCCTCCCTCCGCGCCGAAACCTGCTCCTACTCCCTGTTCCTGGCTCAAGCCCCCTGTGCACGCCGCTTTGGGGGCGCTCCGTCCTTTGTGTGACGATCTGGTAGCTGAGTGTAGATACGACACGGCGATTGGCGCGTAACCTGCGCGCAACGTTCGTTGTGATCTATTTACAGTCGGTCACGGAGCCGGGAGCGTCTTCGGCCGCGGCATGGGCGGAAGCTACACTGACCTCCGCCATGTCTGCCATCGATTCCACGCTTCCCGGGACGGGCGCCGCCGCCCTGTGTTTGCGTTGGACCTGCACCGATCCTCCGCGTGCGGCATTTGTCGCGGCAGCGTGCGCGAAGTTGGGCGTTCGCGGGTTGCGGCTTGACGTCGTGCATGCGCTGGCGGGCGACGATCCGCCGGAGCGCGGCGATGACCGGGGCTTGCGACTGGCGGTGCTCTGCATGACCTCCAGCCCTGCGACGCTTGCTCATGCGGCGTCATCGATGGCGCCGCAGGCAACCATCGCCCGGGTAGAGCCGGCGCGGCAGGATCAACTGGCCCAGGCGTGGCGCATGGGCCTGGCCGGTTTTTGGGTGGACGACGGCAGCGCCGAGGCCGATATCTTGCTGGCCTCGGAGGTCGATCAGGTCGTCGCGCGGCTGATGCGGCAGCGCGAGGCCGATGCCATGGAGCATTTGCGACGCTCCATGAGCGAGGTGGCCGGTGTCGGTGGCTGGGAGTACGACGCGGCGCTGGGCGGCTTCCGCTGGACCGAGGAAATGCGCCGCATGCACCATTTGCCACCGGGAGTGGAACTCAGCGCGGCCGAGTTCTCGACCTTGTACGCCAAGGAGGATGTCGATCGTTTTGACGCGGCCCTGCGCGCTGCCTTGCGCGACGGCGAGGGGTTTGAGTTCGATCTCCAAGCGAGCACGCCGACGGGACCGCGCCATATGCGACTGCGCGGCGTGCCGCGGGTCTCGGAGGAACATGGCCGCATCATTGTGCGCGGCTCCTGCCAGGACGTGACGCTTCAGCATCAGGCGCGCGAAGCCCTGTCGGCCGAGCGCGAGCGCCTGGGCCGAATTCTCGCGGCCACGGGCGCGGGCACCTGGGAATGGGATCTGTCCACCGGTGGCCTGACGGTCGATGCACGCTTTCTGGAAGTGGCCGGGGTGCAAGCCGGTGAGCTTGAACCGCGCATCGCCGCCTGGAATGCGCTGATCCATCCCGAGGATGTTTCCTGGGCGCGGGCGCATATGGTCGAGCACCTCAAGCATCACACCGACCGGTTCGAGTGCGAGTTTCGCGTGAGGCACGCGACGGGGCGCTACATCTGGGTGCGCGACAGCGGGCGCGTGTTCTCGCGTGACGCGCGGGGCCGCGCGCTGGCCATGTCTGGTGCCCGCGTGGACGTGACCGAGCGCAAGCACACCGAGCTGGCCTTGCGCGAGACCAGCGATGCGTTCAGCCTGCAAACCCTGCTCATGGAGCAGGTGCTCGACAGCCTGGACCAGGGGGTGACCAAGTTCAATCCGGACGGCCGGCTGGAGTTCCACAACCGCCGCGCCGCGAAAATCCTCAACCTTTCCGATGACGTTCTGCGCAAGGGCGTGGCGTTCGGGGAGCTTGTGCGGATTCAGTATCTCAGCGGCGACTTCATGGATCTGCCGCCAGGCTTGACGATGGAAGAGGCGATCCATTTCTACGACCTCGACCCGGGCGACGAAAGCCGCGTGTACCTGCGCCGCACGCGCGATGACCGCTACATCGAAGTGAGCGCGCGGCGGATTTACGACGGCAGCGAGGTGCGCACCTACTCCGACGTCACGCCGTACGTGCGTGCGCGCAAGGCACTCGTGGACGAGCAGAGCAAGCTCGACTTCGTCCTGTCCAGCACCCGCGCCAGCACCTGGGTCTGGGATACCGCCAGCGGCCAGGTCGAACTGGACGAGCATTGGGGCCGCATGCTGGGCTACGCGCTGTCCGAAGTGGCGTATTCCCGGTTCGACGACTGGCGTGCCATGATCCATCCGGACGATCTGCTGCGCATGCAACCGCTGCTCGATGAGGTCGTCGGCGGCCAGGCGGACAGCTACGAAATCGACTTTCGCATTCGCCACAAGGACGGCCGGTGGGTGTGGGTGCTCTCGCGTGGCAGCCTCATGCTGCACCACCTGAGCGGCGCCCAGGGGCGTTTTTTTTCCGGCATTCATCTGGACATCACCTCGCGCAAGCAGGCGGAAGCGGCGCTGGCCGAGCAGCGCGTCCTGCTCGACCGCACGCTGGACAACCTGAGCCAGGGCGTGGTCTATGTGTCTCCCGAGGGCCGCGTGTCGAAGTTCAATGACCGGGTGGCGGCGTTGTTGCACCTTCCGACGGACTTTCTGCGCCAGCAACCCACGTTTCATGAATTCATGCGCTTTCAGCTTGAGCGAGGCGATTTCGGGCCACATGGCGAGTTGCTGCCCAAGAGCGTTCGCGCCGTCGTGTGGGAGTCCCAGGACGGTGGGCTGAGCTTTTCGCCCAACGAGTACCTGCGCGAGACCAAGGAGGGCCGCATCCTGGAGGTGCGCACGCGGCGCCTGGATTCGGGGGCCTACGTGCGCACCTTCGCCGATGTGACCGACTACGTGCGCGCCGAGCGCGAAATCCGTCATCTCAACGAGTCGCTGGAGTTGCGCGTGGCCGAACGCACCGCCGATCTGGAGCGTTCGATGAAAGACATGGAGGCGATCTCGTACTCCATTGCGCACGATTTGCGCGCTCCGCTGCGTTCCGTCAACGGCTTCGCCACGCTGATCGAACAGGACGAGGGCGACCGGCTCAGCGCGAACGCGCGCGACATGTTCCGGCGCATCACGCTGTCGGCCAGTGCCATGGGCCGCATGATCGACGACCTGCTGGGCCTGTTTCGCGTCATGCGCGCCGAGCCCGCCGACGATCCGGTGGACATGCAGGCGCTTGCGCGCACGGTGGCCGACTCGCTGGCGCCCGCATGGCCGAAGGCGCGCGTGCGAGTGGGCGCCCTGCCGCCGGTGCGGGGCGACGCGACGCTTCTGCGGCAGTTGTGGAGCAATCTGATCGACAACGCGCTCAAGTACTCGGCCAAGAGCGACGAGCCGCGCGTCGAGGCCGGCTACCACGGGCCCAGCCGTGCCTACTACGTGCGCGACAACGGAATCGGCTTCGACATGGCGTATGCGAAAAAAATCTTCGGCGTGTTCCAGCGCATGACCGTCGATCAGGAAGGCAGCGGCGTTGGCCTGGCCATCGTCGCGCGCATTGTCGAGCGCCACGCCGGGCGCATCTGGGCACAGGCCGTCCCCGGCGAGGGTGCGACGTTCTGGTTCACGATCGATTCGGAAGCGCCCAGTGCCCAGCCATGAGCGGCCCGCGCCCGGTGATCAGGCGTCGGGGCTGTTTTCCTCGATGCTGGTTGCCGCGCGCAGTTCGGCAATGGCTTTGTCGGCGGAGGCCTTGTCTTCGGCCGATGCGAACTTGCTGTAGCGCCCGAGCAGGCTGACCAGTTGCCCGTAGATGCGCGGTGGCGCCGCCAGGCACTCCTTCTGCTCCAGGAAATCCGCCTCGCCGGTGAAGTTGCCCACCAGGCCGCCCGCCTCGGTCACCAGCAGCGAACCGGCCGCCACGTCCCAGGGTGACAGGCCCAGCTCGAAGAACCCGTCGCTGAAGCCCGCCGCCACGTAGGCCAGGTCCAGCGCCGCCGCGCCCGGACGGCGCAACGCCGCGGTGCGCTGCATCACGTCGGACATCATCTGCAGGTAGCGTGGAAAGCTGTCGCCGGGCCGGAAGGGAAATCCGGTGGAAATCAGGCATTGCTGCAAGCGCGTGCGCTTGGACACGCGCAGGCGGCGGTCGTTGAGGTACGCGCCGCGCCCGCGGGTGGCGGTGAACAGGTCGTTGCGCGTGGGGTCGTAGATCACCGCCTGCTCGATGCGCCCGCGCACCGACAGCGCAATGGAGACGCAGTACACCGGAAAGCCGTGGATGAAGTTTGTCGTCCCGTCCAGCGGGTCGATGATCCAGATATGGTCGGCGCCTGGCTTGCCATGCTGCGTGCCGGACTCCTCGGCCATGAAGCCATGGTCGGGGTAGGCGGTGGCAAGCGTCTCGATGATCGCGGCCTCGCTGGCGTGATCGACCTCGGTGACGAAGTCATTGGCCTGCTTTTGCGAGACGCGCACGCTTTCAACGTCCAGCGCGGCGCGGTTGATGATGGCGCCGGCGGCGCGCGCGGCCCGGACGGCCACGTTGAGCATGGGGTGCAGGGTTGACGACGTCATGGGAGAGATGGATGCGCGAGAGAGCCCCGGCGGAGCCCCGGGAAAGCCGGCCGCCAGCGGCGACAATTCGCGCGATTCTATCGCCCGCCGAGCGTGTCGCTCGGTGTTTACCCTAGGCATCCACTCCTTGTGAACGATCCCGCCACCACCCGCTTCATCCTCATTGGCACCAGTCATGCCGGCAACGTGGGCGCCTGTGCCCGCGCGATGAAGGTGATGGGCTTTGCAGACCTGGTGCTCGTAGCCCCGCGTGATGCGCGCGTGCTCGGCCGCGAGGAAACCCGCCAGCGCGCCAGCGGCGCCAACGATGTGCTGGAGCGGGCCCGCATCGTTGCCACGTTGGACGAGGCACTGGATGGCCTGACGCATCTGGCCGCCACGGCGATGACGCCGCGGGATTTTGGCCCACCGGTGTTTGCCCCTCGAATCTGGTTTGAGATGCTCCTGAAAAAGGAGCTTCCCGTGGACGGTTTTAAAGGGATTGAGGCCGAATCTTCAGAGAAATGTTGGACACCGATCGCCTTGGGCCTGTTGTTTGGCTCGGAGCGCTTTGGCATGTCCAACGCCGATGTGTATCGCTGCCATGCCGCGCTCTCGATCCCCACCAACCCCGCCTTTGGCTCGCTCAATCTGGCGGCTGCCGTGCAGGTGATCGCCTACGAATGGCGCCAGGCGCTGGCCGCGCGTGGGGCCGGCTTTGCGGTGCGTGACCCGCGCGCCGCCGAGCGCCTGGCCGATGCCGCGCAGGTGGCCGGCCTGCTGGCGCATTGGGAGAGCGCGCTCGTCGAGATCGGCTTCCTCGATCCGGCCTCGCCCAAGAAACTGCTGCCGCGCCTGAACCAGCTCTTCAACCGGGCGGCGCTGCGCGACGAAGAGGTGCACATCTTGCGCGGTGTTGCGCGCGCGATGCTCAAAAAGAGCGTGGCCGAGCGGGCCACGCCGTCGGCGCCAACGCGAGACGCGGGGAACGGCTAGACTCGCGCCCCTATGTTCCGCCGTCTGCGCACCGACGTCGCCTGCATCCTTGAGCGTGACCCCGCCGCCCGCAGCACCTGGGAGGTGCTGACCTGCTACCCGGGGCTGCACGCGGTGGTGCTGCACCGGCTGTCGCATGGGCTGTGGGTGCGCGGGTTCAAGTGGCTGGGGCGTTTCGTCTCGCATCTCTCGCGCTGGCTGACCGGCATCGAGATCCATCCTGGCGCGGTGATCGGCGAGCGGGTGTTTTTTGACCATGCGATGGGCGTGGTCGTCGGCGAGACGGCCGAAATCGGCGATGGCTGCACGATCTACCAGGGCGTCACGCTCGGGGGAACCTCGTTGTACAAGGGTGCCAAGCGGCACCCGACGCTGGGCCGCAACGTGGTGGTGAGCGCCGGCGCCAAGGTGCTGGGCGGCTTCACGGTAGGCGACAACGCCAAGATCGGCTCCAACGCGGTGGTCATCAAGCCAGTGCCTGCAGGCGCGACGGCCGTGGGCATTCCGGCGCGCATCATCCCGTCCAAGGAAGGCGCCACCGCCGACGTGACGCCCGAGGGCGCGCCCAAGTTCAACGCCTATGGCATCACGCAGCAGGACGACGATCCGGTGAGCCTGGCCTTGCGCGGCCTGATCGACGGCGCGAAAGACCAGGATCACCAGATTGCGCTCTTATGGCAAGCCATCGAAAAGCTCTCTCAAGGCGCGCCGCCGGGTGACTGTGTGCCGCCCGATGCCTCCCGCCGGGAGCATTTCGCCGCGGACAAACTGAGCGAATTGGTCGGCAAGTAAGGGCGCAGGCAGGTGAGGAGCGGTAATTTTGTAGATGCATCTACAAAAATGTAGATATATCTACAAAATCATGGTGAAACCAGGGTTTCAACGGCAATTTTGGCCGATTTTTTTGCGCATTTTTGGCCTCTATCGACCGTAAAATAACCACGGGCAGCTATTATTTTAATACCGACTTTCAGAGCGAAAGTGGGTGACATTCATCAGGATCATGGCGAACGACCCATCGGAACCCGCCGCGCAGGACGCCGCGACCCTTCCCGCGAACACGCCGTACGAGTGGATAGGCGGCGAGGCGGCGGTGCGCGATCTGGTCGAGCGCTTTTACGACCTGATGGACCTGGAGCCGGGCTACGCCGCGCTGCGGGCCAGCCATGGCAGCGATCTGTCCAACGCGCGGCGCAAGCTGTTCTGGTTTCTCTGTGGCTGGCTGGGCGGGCCGCGCTACTACGAGGAGCGCTTCGGCCACCCGCGTCTGCGCATGCGCCACATGCCGTTTTCGATTGGCATTCTGGAACGTGACCAGTGGCTGGCGTGCATGGATCAGGCCATGCGCGAGACGCAAGTTCCCGACGCGCTGCGCCTGCGCTTGAACGAGAGTTTTTTCCAGACGGCGGATTGGATGCGCAACCGGGGCGGCTAGCCGCCCCGTGCCTGGCGCGCCAGGCGTGGCTGCAACAGCACCACCAAGGCGCCCGCGCCCCCCTCGGCGGCGGTGGCCTGTACAAAAGCCAGTACCTGGTTCTTCTGGACCAACCAACTGTGGACCTTGTGCTTGAGCACGGGCTCGCGGCCCGGCGAGCCCAGCCCTTTTCCGTGCACCACGCGCACGCAACGCAAGCCGCTTTTGGCTGCCGCGCGGATGAAGCCGCCCAGCGCGTCGCGGGCTTCGTCGCGGCGCAGGCCGTGCAGGTCGATCTCGGCCTGGATGCTCCACGCGCCGCGCCGCAGCTTGCGCAGCACATCCAGCCCTGTCCCCGGGCGGCGAAAGCTCAGGGTTTCATCGGTTTCCAGCAGATTGCTCACGTCAAAGCCGTCGGAGAGCGACTCGCGCAGCACGGCGGCCTCGTCCAGCTGGCGCTGCACGGGCCGCACGGGCGGCGGCACGGGCGGGTGGTGCAGGCGCCGCGCGCCGCCGCGCAGCGCCTGCACGGGCCCCACCGCGTGGGCGAACCAGCGCGCTTCCTGCGCCCGGCGCAACGCGTCCTGGCGTGCCTGTTCGGCCGCGGCGTGCGCGATCGCCCGTGCCTCGTCGATCTGGCGCTTGACCAGCCGCAGGTCGGTCAGCGACTTGAGCTTCACAGCCGCCCCGTTTCGGCGAAACTGAGCGCGCCTTCGGAGGAGACGATCACATGATCGAGCACGCGCACGTCGATGAGCGCGAGCGCCGCCTGCAATTGGCGCGTGAGCGACTCGTCGGCCGGGCTGGGCTCCAGGTCGCCGCTGGGGTGGTTGTGGGCCAGGATCACAAAGGCGGCGTGATGGTGCAGCACCCGCAGCACCACTTCGCGTGGGTACACGCTGGTCTGGGCAAGCGTGCCGCGAAACAGTTCCTCCAGCGCGATCAGGCGCAGCTTGGTGTCGAGAAACAAGGCGGCGAACACTTCGTGCGGAAGCTGGCCCAGGTGCAGGCGCAGGTAGCTCTTGAGCACGTCGGGGCTGTTGATCACCGGCTGCGCCCGCAATTCTTCGGCCATCGTACGTCGGGCCAGCTCAAGCACCGCAGCCAGTTGCGCGCGCTTGGGGATGAAGTGCGAGAGCTGTATGCCGATGAAGA
>DAIOSZ010000136.1:0-10827 GCA_036752305.1 Burkholderiaceae bacterium | reverse complement strand
CCGCGACCACCCGCTGGCGAAGAAAAAGAAACTCAAGTGGTCGGACCTCAAGCACTACCCGTGGGTGCTGCCGCCCACCGGCTCGCTGCTGCGCGGCCCGTTGGAGCGCATCCTGGAACGGCACGGCCTGAGCCTGTCGAACAACCATATTGAAACCCTCTCCACCCATCTGGCCCGCGCCTACATCCAGTTGACCGACGCCATTGGCGTCATGGGCGGCGGCGCGGCCCACCGCGACGTGGCCCAACCGCTCTACCTGCTTCCCCTGGCCCTGCCGCGTCTGCTGATCCGCCCCGCTGGCGTGATGTGGCATAAGAACCGCAACCTGAGCCCAGCGGCTCGGCTCATGCTGAGCTGCCTGGAGGAGACGGCGGTGGGAATCGCGGGGCGGGCGGATGACGAGGGGAATGAGGTGTCACGGCCTCTGGAAGGTTCGTGATCAAGGTTCTGAAGTCAGTCCACGGAACACGTTGGCTCCAAGGGCCGATCCATGCACTGACAGGTGCGCACCCAGTTGAATGGCTTGCAACAACTCACTGGACGGAACACCTTGCGCCAAGGCCGTGGTGATCAGCTGGCGCACAGCCTCGGGGTTGAATGCAGTGAAGCATGCGTGCAGAGCCACTTGCACCAGACAGCGCTCCGCGGGCTTCAGACCCTGCGATGGCCGCCCGTGTTCAACAAAATCCAGAAGCATGTCCACATAGTCCGGGTCCATGTGATGCATGGCCCCCAGTTCCATGGCATGCGCAGGCCCCAGACGCTCCAGACGCTCCTGCCTCGCATCGTCCACAGGGGTAGGCATGGGTGGCGAGCCTGAACACTCGGCCAAGATATTGGCGGCCAAACACACCTGACTCACGCCTTGCAGCGCCACCAGATGCAGAACATCAAACACATCTCCAACCGTGGCGCCCAGTTCTAACGCGCGCTTCATGTGCGTATTGAGCCCGGACTCAAAGAGGTGCGACGCAGACGCATCAAGACCAATGTAGATCAGTTCCACCATTCGCGCAGAGAGCGGGCCTGTGCGCGCCGGATAGCCGGCATAGCGTGCGTACTGCGCGACGAACGACGGGCAGGCTTCAAGCATGGTTTCTGTCCATGGTCGCCAGTAGCCGCGCTCGGCGACGAACTCGGCCTTGATGGCGGCCTTGTCCAACGCGGGAGTGGCCCCCTGTGTCGTGTCCGGCACGGATGAATTTATTGCCATGACAAGGTCTGCCCCGTCAAATACTGCGCTGCGGCGCCAGCCACGTAGTTCAACACGGCTCGCAGCGCCTTGAGATTGACGTCATCTGGTACCACGATGGCATTGACTCGCAACGCCTTGACTCCCCACTCACATGCCAGTGTGGCCACCAGCATCCGGGCCGCCGCATGATCTCCAGCCCGTTGCCAAGCAATGTTCTCCATGCTGGGTGCGCGCGGGAGCAACAGGGTGAGGCTGGCCTGATGGGCATGCCGCTCGGCAAAGGCCGCCGCGGCCGCATGGACCGCTGTGAGCAGTCCCCCGACCGGGGCCTTCAACGGCGAGACGTCCAGAACACCCACATAGCTGTCAGCGGTATTCGCGGACCGGGACAGCGCAGTCCATGTCGGTTCGTCGCTGCCCGTGACGGCCAGATGCAATGGCAGGTCCAACGGTAGCGTCTGCCACGCCGTTGGCGCGAACGGTTGGCTACCACCGTACACCGAGGAGCCACCATTCACAGCCAACACCTGGCCACTGAGCGGACCTGCCGCGGAACTGGCCAAGAAAAACAGCGCCTGCGCCATCTCTGCGGGTTCTGCCATGCGTCCCAGCGGAATCTTGGCAACAGCGTTTTGCGGTTGAATGCGGCCCGCCGCGATCAGACTGTCTACCAGTTCGGTGCGAACGAACCCTGGCGCGAGTACCGTCACGCACCACTCGGGCCGGCTTTTCGCCAGCGCTTGCGACTGCGCAATCAAGCCAGCCTTGCTTGGACTGTAGGCACCGCGCCATGGAATGGCATTCAGCCCCGCCCCAGACGACACGTTGACGATACGCGCCCCCGCAACCAAATGCGAAGCACAGGCGTCCACCACCGCCGCGGGCGCCGCGAGGTTGAGCGCCAGAAGGCGGTCCAACTGCGCCGCCCGCTGATCCACCAACGCGGTGTTCGAAGCGTCCGACATACCGGCGTTGTTGATGACTGCATCCAAGGGCGGGATACCCTGCTCCAGCGAGGCCACCTGCATGGCGTTCGTGAGGTCAATGGCGCGCAATATGTGGCTTTGCACGGGCAGTTCTGCCACCAGTTGTTGTAAAGCCTGATCGTTGCGATCGACCAGCACGCAGCGCCAACCTGCGTGCGCAAACACGCGCGCGGTGTCGCGCCCAATGCCCGAGCCCGCGCCCGTAATCAAAACAGTTGGCATAACGATTGGACTGACAACGTCAAATGTTGGTCAACACGATGCCACCGTCGCATGACCAACAATGCGCACCACCCGCAGGCAACATCAATTTCACGAAATTGGTGCAACCGCTCCACCGAAATACTAGCCCAGAGATTGGGCCCGCTTTTCGCGGGTGTGTTCTGCGAAAAATGAAGGATTCATAGAAAAGTTTTTGCATCGTTGCACGCTAGCATTTGCGACCAAATGCTAGCGTGTTGCCAGCCATCCAGGCAATCAATTTGGTCAAACATTCGACGCCACCCGCACGCAACATAACGAAACTCACTTCATGAACATTCAACGTGTTGGTCAAATTCAGACCCAATTGGGCGAATGCCCGGTGTGGCATGAGCATCGGCTTTGGATGCTGGATTGCCGCGAAGGGACGCTACTGGCGCTGGACACGGGATCAGGAAAAGTCGAGCAGCGCTACACCCTGCCACCACCTTTAGGCTCGTGGGCCTTCAACGATGACGGCTCCGTGGTGGTGGCCACCAAGGAGGCGGTGATTGCACTCCATCTGCAAACCGGCCAGCGCCTCACGCTGGCTGAGCTGGGATGCTCCTTGCCGCACCTGCGCTTCAACGACGGGACGGCGACCGGTCAATGAATTGGGTACAAATCGATCAAGGGTATGGCATCACCAACGGCCCATGCGTCAGCCCGGTCAATTCCCGTCTTCATGTGGCCGACAGCGAAGCCCGTTTGATTTACTCCTATGCCATCGACGCCAATGGCGCGCTCCACGACAAGCGGGTGTTTGCCAACACGGCGCCGTTGGGATCCAGCCCAGACGGCTGCTGTTTCGACACCGAAGGCGGCTTGTGGACGGCGCTCGTGCGAGCCGGCGCCTTGGCCCGCTTTAACGAGGCGGGACAACTCACGCACCGCATCGACCTGCCCGTTGCCCACCCCAGCGCCCTGTGCTTCGGTGGCGATGACTTGAACGAGTTGTACGTCACCAGCATTCGAGACAGCGGCCGGCTGAGCGCCGACGGTCCACTGGACGGCGCGGTGATCAAGCTCAGTGGCTTGGGCTTTCGGGGACTGCCGCGACACATGTGCGGCTTTCCCTTGCATTGGCATTGACCAAGCCAGGGCACCCGAAGTTTTCATGGTGCCGTCATGCCAGCGGCCTTGCCGTGAGCCGAAAACCGCAGTTCTGGGCCTGCCACATGCTCAGCAACGAAGTCGAGAAACAGACGAATCTTGGCGGGAATGATCGGCGTGTCCGTGATGGTGGCGTACATCCCCTGGTCGAAATTGGTGTTGGTGATGCGGTAGTCCTCCAGCACACGAACCAGGCGGCCCTGGCGTATGTCGGCATGAACCGTGTAGTCGTCCAACAGCGCCAACCCTTCCCCCAGGCGGGCCAACTCAAGCAACACCATGCCACTGTTGCTCACGTGCCTGGGTTGAAAAGCCACAGTGGTCGCCGTTTCGCCTTGTTTGAACAGCCACGCATATTCTGTACCTGGCAACTGGTAAGCGAGGCACTCGTGATTCAGGATGTCTTCGTCACGCACCAAAGCGGGCCTGTTGGCCAAATAGGCCGGTGAGGCCACGAGATGCCGCTGACTTTGAAACAGCATGCGGCGTTTGACACCCGCCTCCACAGGTGGCGAAATTCGAAAATCAATATCAACCTGATTGCGCCGTAAATCGACCTGCGCCTCGGCCAACGTGAGTTCGATGTGGATGGCGGGGTAGCGCTTGCGGAATTCAGCGATCAGCGGAGGGAGCACCCCCAGGCCGAACATCACACGCGAGTGGACGCGCAGCAGTCCCTGTGGGGCACTGCTGATGGCGGTGATGTTGGTGCGCAACTCATTGATCTGCCACAGAATACCTTCGAGCTCACGGGCGTACTCCAGGCCGGACTCTGTCAGCACCACTTGGCGGGTGGAGCGCAGCAGGAGCTTGACTTTGAAATCATTCTCGATGTCAGTGATCATGCGTGAGACGGCTGTGGCAGACACGCCAAACCGGCGCGCCGTCTCAGAAAAGCTTTGCGTCTGAGAAATGGACAAAAAAAGTTCCATGGCGCGCAACCTGTCCATCGAGTACTCCAATTTACGCAGTTCTGATCTTCAACATATGAAGAAGCCAACTTCTCGTCGCCACCTAGAATTTGACGACGCTCAAGGCGGACTAGATTTTACGGAGCCACATCCCGTCCATTCAGAAGGAGTTGCATCGCGATCCGTCTGCGAAAAATGCGCCACCGCCCGCTTGAGTCAAAAACCGCGCAGGGCGTCCCCCTGCCTCACTCGATGCATGCATGCCGTGTGCTGCATCGTGGAAGTTCATTCCAGCCAATCAAATCAGGTGACATCCATGAAATTCGCTTCTTTCCCTCGCCGGGCCGTCCTGTTGTGCACCCTGTTGATGGCAGCCGGCGTCCACGCGCAACAGGACACTGCCAATTGGCCCAATCGGCCCATCCGCATCGTGCTGGCAGGCTCGTCCGGCGCAGGGGGTGACATTTTTGCGCGTTTGGTGGCTACCCCCCTTCAGAAGATCCTGAATCAACCCGTGGTAGTGGAACCCAAGCCCGGCGCCAACGGCATCATTGCAGCGGACATGGTGGCCAAGGCCCCAGCCGACGGTTACACCTTGCTCTTTGCGCCGTCGTCCACCATCCTGATCAATCCGATGATGCACAGCAAGCTGCCCTACAACACCGAGAAAGATCTGACCCCCATCGTGCAAGTGGGCGCTGCCGGCATCTTGCTGGTGGCCAACCCGAGCATGGGATTCAAGAACCTGGCAGACATGGTGGCCTACGCCAAGGCCAATCCGGGCAAACTGGCATACGGTTCTTGGGGCAATGGCTCGTCTGGCCACCTTGCCATGGAGGGCATAAAGGCCAAGTACGGCCTGGTTATGCCGCACGTGCCCTACAAGACACTCTCGACCGAGGTGATGGACATCATCGGCAACAACATTGGGGTTGGATTTGCCGACATCGCCTCTCCCGTGCCTCATATCCGAGAAGGGCGTTTGACCGCATTGGGCACAACCGGATCGCGACGCTGGCCCGCCACACAAAACGTCGCACGCCTGACCGAGCAGGGGTTCAAATTCGATGCAGATGGCTGGTACGGCATCTTTGCGCCGGCTGGTACACCTCAAGTGATCATTGACCGACTGAACGCCGAAATCAGTCGCCTGCAACAAACCGAGGAAGTGCGCTCCAAGATCGAAGGTCAGAACATGAGCGTACCGGCCAGCCAGACGGCCAAGCAGTTCGCAGAGTCCATCAAAGCAGACGCTGCGCTTTGGCAAGGTTTGGCTTCGACAGTCGATTTGAAAGACAAGTGACGGGAAAAGCGCTTCCGCACAAACACCAGGGCACCTTGCCCCATTTTTCCGGACGCATCCCTGCGTTCCTGCATTTTTTGCAGGAGTGAATCACCAACTCTCGGTATTCACTCAATGGCCGGTCAACAAGAGAATTTTCACTGTCCATCAACAGTCAATCAATTGGAGAAACACATGGATTTCGGCGTCTTCATTCTTGCGCAGCAACGCGGGTATCACCAAACGTCGCAGCAAGTGATCCAAAACTCGATCGAACAAGCCGTGGTGGCGGAGCAAGCAGGCTTCAGCACCGCCTGGTATGCCGAACACCATTTCAACAACTACTCGCTCTCACCTTCTCCGTTGATGATGGTGGCCCATATGGCAGGCAGGACCCAGCGCATCCGCCTGGGCACTGGGGTTTGCATTCTGCCGCTGTACCACCCTGCACGATTCTTGGCAGAGGTGGGCTTTGCGGACACTGTCTCCAATGGGCGCCTGGAACTGGGCATCGGGTCTGGCTACCAAGAGTTCGAGTTTGAGCGCTTTGGCGTGAAAATCGCCGACGCCCCCGCCATCTACAACGAGTTCCTCGACATCATCCCGAAGGGCTTGACCCAAAAGATCGTCGAGTACAACGGTCAGTTCCTGAAATTGCCGCCCAGCTCCATCGCTGTGCGCTGTATACAAGACCCGATGCCGCCGATTTGGGTCACGTCGGGCAACCCCGTCGCGCTGGGCCGCGGCGTACGCGAAGGTCACAACCTCTTTGTCACGGCCTTGCTCAATGGCACACCAGCCGTCACGGAACTGCGTGGTCGCTTGGAAAAGGTCGCAAACGACAACGGCAAGGATCTCGATGACGACGTGCACTTCGGCTTCCTGCGCTGTGCCTATGCTTCCGACAACCAAGGCGAGATCGACGCGTACCTGGATTGCGCGCGCTTCCAGCGCCGCATTTCCGAGAGCCTCAAGTACCGTCGCGCGCAGTCTGACGATGGCTACATGGTCAAGGAAGTGCCGTCGCCCACCGATCCCAGCATGGAGCAATTGCGCCAGAACCTGCCTGTGGGCTCGGTGAATCAGGTCATCGACAAGATGCTGGAGGAAATCAGCATCCTGCGCCCCAAGCACATCGCATTGCAAACCCAGCTTGGGGACTTTGACCAGAAGACCATGCTCAAACAAATCGAACTGTGGGGCGAGAAGATCATCCCGGCCATCCAGAAAGAAATCGCCTCATCCAACACGGTGACAGCTTGAATCCCGTTTGAACCGCCGAAAGAGATCGCAATGCGTGTGCACCTTGCCGCCGCTGGCGCCATTACGATGAGTGACCCTGCGGTGTTCAATCGGCTGGATGTGTTCGTCGAGCCGCAAACGCCTGAGCAGCTCGATCGATCGCTGGCTCGCTTGGGCAGCCGCGATGGCGATGACCATGTGTGGCTGGTCCCGTCGGTCTTGCGATTTCTATCCAGCGAAGCCGGTTCAACCGAGTGGAACACCAAGTTCGACGGCATGATCGGTTACGCAGCCAGCAAAGGTTGGCTGGACGAGCAAGGGCGCGTGCGAGCACACCTGAGCTTTGGCAATGCCAGCGAATCTGACTCAACCACTCCGTCGCCTGAAAGCAGTGTCTTCAGCGCACAGGCCATGGCCGGCAAGGTGGCGGTGGTCACCGGGGCCGCTGGGGGTATCGGATTGGCCATTTGCCAAAGGCTTCAAGCCATGGGCGCGCAAGTGGTGCAAGTCGATATCAGCTTTAAGGAAGATGTCCAAGAACACGCAGGCATGCTGGCCCTTCGCTGCGACATCGCGGATCCCGCCTCCGCCGCCTCCATGGCGGCTTTGGTGCAATCGCGCTTTGGGCGATGCGACGTGTTGGTAAACAACGCGGCCATTTCATCGTCACCCCAAGCGCTGGAAAGCTTCCCCATCGACGTCTGGGACCGGATTTTTCAGGTCAACTTGCGTGGCGCCTTGCTTTGTGCGCAAGCGCTCGTTTCCATGATGTTTGAACGTGGCAGTGGAAGCATCGTCAACGTGGCCTCGATATCGGCCCAAGTTTCCACCCTGGTAGGGGCATACGGCCCCACCAAGGCAGCCCTTCGCGCGCTGACGCACCAAATGGCCGTCGAATGGGGTCCTCGAGGGATCCGCTCGAACTCTGTGAGCCCGGGAATGATCCGAACGCCCTTGTCGGAGGCACATTATCAAAACAAAGACGCCTTGCAGCGTCGAGTCTCCAAAATTCCAGCTCGGCGCATTGGTCGCCCTGACGACATTGGCGATGCCGTGGCCTTTTTGGCCAGCGACGCTGCCACCTATGTCAACGGACAAGACCTCGTGGTTGACGGCGGCTTCCTCAAGGCCTCCCTGGTCAACCTCTACTGAGTACACCAAGGAGGCATCATGACCGACGTCATGTCACCCGTTGCACAACGCGCAACGGCGCACGGTTCGGCCATCGAGCCCAAACTGTTCCGGCAACTTCTGGGTTGTTTTCCGACAGGTGTGGCAGTCATCACCACCATCACCGCCGAGGGTCTGCCCGTGGGGCTGACATGCAATTCGTTCAGCTCAGTCTCGCTCGAACCTCCCCTGGTTCTGTTCAGTCTGCGCAAAGCCAGCAGTCTGGTGAGCACGTTTTCCGAGTCCGATGGCTTTGCCATCAACATCCTTTCCCAGCGTCAAGACTCGTTGTCCAGTCGTTTCGCGTCCAGCAAAATCGCTGACAAATTCGAAGGCGTCGCCTGGCATGCTGGCCCATTGGCGATGCCCATCATCGAGGACTGCCTGGCAAGCTTCGAGTGCAGCGTACATGCTCGGCATGATGCCGGTGATCACTACATTTTCATCGGCGAAGTCAAACACATGGGCGAAGGTAGTGCAGACCACGCGCTGGTGTTCTACAAAGGCGCCTACCGGATATTGGCGGAGTCACTGCGCCAGCTGGTGGTCGAAGGCACCCTTGGCACTTCGGACATGGATGAGGCTTATCGCACCTTGTACGGCACGCTGCTTCGGCTGGCATGCGAGCGTGCGAGCGAAGCAGAGCTGGATGAGGTGGAGGCCGCCGTGGCTGACATTGAACACTGCGGTCCTGATGACGCCTTGGACTTGCGCATCGAATCCACCAGTCGGTTTTTCTCAGCAATTGCCAAGGCCGGTCACAACGAAGTACTCAATCTCATGGCCCAGACCATGACCTCGGTGTTGCGCGAACGGATGACCCATGTCATACCCGTCATTCCTCGACCCGACCTGTTTCCCCTCCGCAGAAAGCTTGTGCTGTGCCTCAGACAGCGCGACGCAAACGGCGCAGCCGGGGCCCTGGACGAATTGATTGCCAAGCTTCGCACTCGGGATGCTGTGTACCAGCAATAGCAGCAGTCGGCCCTGCAAAAGCTCTGAAACCCGCATGAACATTGGGTTTTCGCCAGCTCCCGCTGACGTTTGATCCCTAGACAATCATTGCATCCACTTGTGATTTCTCGGGGGGGGGGGTGCCCATGTCCGAGGCTCCAATGCACCGCTTCCAACCCTCCTTTCCACCATTTTTGTAGATGATGTAACATTTTATGTAGATGTCTCTACAAAAATCTCAGCTCAAACCCTGATTTTCACCCTCCAACAGCCGTTTTAATCAAGAAATACCACCACCGGCAGCTATCATTTTTGATGAATACCTGGAGCATTCAGATCAACGCCCCCTGGCGCCGCAGTTCCTCCTGCACCGCCGACACGGGCGGCTGCGCGCTGCTGTCACCCTGAGCCCACAGCGCAGCCGATACGCCGGCCGCATGCCCAGTGGCAAACGCCGTGCCCATCACGCGCAGCGAGCCGTAGGCCTGGGCATCGGCGCCGGTCACGCGGCCGGCCAGGCGCAGGTTGTTCAGGCCCTGGGCCTGCAGCGCGCCATGCGGCACGTGGAACCAGCCAGGTCCGCCGATGGGGACGAAGCGCTGGCGGCCCGGCGCCTCGTGCACCTCCATGGGCCAGCTGGCGCGGGCCACGCCGTCGGGTTGCGGGCGGCCGTACAGGGCGTCGTCTTGCGTCACGTCGCGCGCCGAGCGCGGGCGGCGGCTTTCGCGGATGCCCAGCTGCGGGCCCGTGGCAATCAGGCGCGCCTGCTCAAAGCCCGGATGGCGCCGCAGCACGGCCATGAAGTCCCAGGCCTGCTCGCGCGCCTGGGCCTCGGCGCGCGTCAGGTCGGCGGTGCTGGCGGCGTCCACCGGCAGATCGACGGCCATGGACCAGACCTCATCCCCACCCGGCAGCCGCATGAAGACGCCGCCGTCGGCGCGCGCGATGGGGTGGCGCGCCCGGGCGTTGTGCGCCTGGATCAGCTCGGCCATGGTCGCGCGGTCCAGCGTCACGCCGGGCGGCACGCCGCCGATGCGCAGCGGCAGCGAGGCCGGCTGCACCCGGGCTGAGTCGCCGCCGCCCTGGCTCATGGGCACGCCGGCAAAGGCGCTCAGGTCGGCCTCGCCGCTGGCATCGACGAAGGCGCGCGCGCGCACGGTGCGCAGGCCCTGGTGATCGGCCAGGTCAACGGCCTCCAGGCGCTCGCCCGAGCGGTGCGCGGCGGCCAGCTGCGTGTGCAGGCGCAGTTGCAGGCCGGGCTCGGCCAGCACCAGACGGTCGAGCGCGAGTTTGAGCGCCTCGGGGTCGATCAGCACGATGGGGTTGCCGCTCTTGGAGCGCACCGGCGCGATGTCCATGCCCAGGGCCGCCAGGCTTTGCAGCAGCTCCCAGCCCACGCCGCCCACGCTGCGCTCGGGCGCCTCGCCGCTACTGGCGACAAAGAAGCCGCAGTACGACAACACCTGCGCATGCGTGGCCGCGCCGCCGAGAAAGCCGTAGCGCTCCACCAGCAGCACACGGGCGCCCGCGCGCGCCGCGCCCACCGCCGCCGCAACGCCGGCCGAGCCGCCGCCCACCACCACCACGTCGGGCACCATGTCCGCCGTCATGTCCACCGCCGATGCCGGGCTCATGCCGAAATCCTGTCCGCTGGGCGCCATGATGCCCGGTCAGGCAGAGGTGCTCACTGGACTACCCTCCGCGCACGGCGCTGCGGGATTCGCGCTTGGGAGC
>DAIOSZ010000135.1:8766-10938 GCA_036752305.1 Burkholderiaceae bacterium | reverse complement strand
CTCGCGCTTGATCTGGGCGATCTGGGCTGCGGCGTCCACGCCGCCCGCCGGGTTCTGCTGTGCGATCCGGCGAGCGACGAAGTCACCCGGGAGGACGTTGGTAGCGAAGAAGACGAGCGTCACAATCAGCCAGATGACCGGGATGTTTATCAAGGCCCTGCGGATCGCGTACGCGCCCACTAGCTCGCTCGTCCCTGGTAGGTTGGGTCGTCCGGGTCGATCCATGCGTTGGCAAGCAGGTGGGCGGTGCTGAAGGGCGCCGACCAGGCCACCGCCTGATCGACCATGGCTTCGTTGGGCTTGAGCACGGGCAAGCCGGCGTGGCGCCGCGCCACCGCCTCGATGCAGGGGCCAAAGGCCGAGCAGGTGAACAAAATGCCCCCGGCCCCCTGGTCCACCGCGTACTGGGCCAGCGTCTGGAACCGCGCGTGCATCGCCGCGTCCAAGCCCCGGCCTCCTTGGGCCAGATCGGCCGAGAGGCTGTCGTCCAGCAGGTTCTGGCGCCGAGCCTGCGGCCAGTCGCGTGCGAATGCGGCGTTGATCGGCGCAATGGAGTGCTGCAGGGCGTGGATCAGGGCGATGCGGGGCATGGACGGGCCTTTCGTAGCCAGAGGGAGAGGCGAGCTTACGCGCTTGGCCGGCCGGATTGACAGGCGCTGGTCTGCGCGTACAGTCCCGGCATGAAAATATTCCCCGTTGCCGCATTCGCCGCCGCCTTCACGGGCGCGCTGTTGTCAGGCTGCGCCAGCCTGGACGGCGGCGCCAAGACCGCCGCGCCAGCCACGCGCCCGGCGCTCGTCGTCCTCATCGTCATCGACGGTCTGCCCATGCGCCAGATCACGCAGTTTCGCCAACAGTTCGGGCCCGACGGCTTTGCCCGTTTTCTGGACCGCGGCACCTGGTTCGCCAACGCGCACTACGGGCATGCATTCACCGTGACGGCGGCGGGACACGCCACCGTGCTCACGGGAGCCTATCCCTGGCGCACCGGCATCATCGGCAACGACTGGCGCGACCCCGCCACCGGCGAGCTGGTCTACAACACCGGCGATGCCGCCGAGAGCTACATCGGCCATCCGACCAAGAAGCTCGACGGCACCAGCCCGCGCCGCCTGAAGGCCGAGACGCTGGGCGACGTGCTGCGCGGCCTGGACCCGCGCTCCAAGGTGATCGGCGTATCGGGCAAGGACCGCGGCGCCATCCTGCCCGCCGGGCACCAGGGCCAAGCCTACATGTACCAGAGCACGACCGGACAGTTTGCCTCGACGAGCTACTACATGAAGGAGCATCCGGCCTGGGTGCAGGCCTTCAACGCCGCCAAGCCCGCCGCGAGCTATTTCAAGACCGAGTGGCGCCCCATCCTCGCCGAGGACGCCTACGCACAGTCGCTGCCCGACAACCAGGCCTGGTTCACGCAGGAAAAACGCAGCCTGCCCATGCGGATGGGCCGGGACAGTGACGCGGCCCCCACGGCGCCGTACTACGCCGACCTGCTGCGCAGCCCTTTTGCCGACCAGATGAGCCTGGACTTCGCCTACGCGGCGGTGCAAGGCGAGCGGCTGGGCGCCGACGACGCGCCGGACATCCTGTCGGTCAGCCTGTCGGCGCACGACTACATCAACCACGCCTTCAGCGCGGAGTCGCGGCTGTCGCAGGACCATCTGCTGCACCTGGACCGCATGCTGGCGGCCTTCTTCGCGCGGCTGGACGCCACGGTGGGCAAGGACCGGTATCTGATCGCGCTCAGCGCCGACCATGGCTTCACGCCCGCGCCGCCCTATCTGGCCTCGCGCGGGCGCGACGGCGGGCGCATCACCGGCGCCGAACTGGTGGGCCGCCTCAACCAGGGTCTGTCGGCGCGCCTGGGCGCCGGAGAAGGCAAATGGCTGCATGGCCTGTCGGGCGCGACGCTGCTGCTGAACAAGGCGTTGCTGGCCGAGAAAGGCGTCCCGGTAGAGCGCGCCGCCGAACTGGCGCGCGAGCTGCTGCTGACCGAGCCGGGCCTCCTGACCGCCTTCACCCGCGCCGAGCTGCTGGCCGCGGAGCCGCCGCCGGGCCTGACGGCCGCCAACACGGCGCTGTACCGCGCGATGCGCCACGCCTGGCATCCGGACGTGTCGGGCGAAGTGCAGTACGCGCTCAAGCCGGGCTGGATGTTCGGCGGCGGCGCGG
>DAIOSZ010000135.1:1316-8756 GCA_036752305.1 Burkholderiaceae bacterium | reverse complement strand
CACGCACGGCTCGCCCCACGCGGAGGACACCCACGTTCCGCTGCTGTTTTACGGCCCCGCCTGGCTCAAGCCGGGCATGCAGAACGCCCGCGTGGAGGTGGCCGACCTGGCGCCCACGCTGGCGCGCGTGCTGCACGTGCGCCCCCCGGCGCAGGCGCAGGGCCGCGCGCTGCGCGAGGCGCTGACCGCGCCCGCATGCGGCGGCACGCCGTGCCCTGGAGTCGCGGCGGGGCAGCCCCGCGAACAAGGGCCGGATTAGGGCAGCATGCCCGCCGGCACCCGCACCGGCATGCCGAGCAGCAGTTGCGCCATGCCCTTGCCCAGCGGGTCCAGCCGCAGCGAGGCCATGCCGCCACCGCCGAGCGCGCGCTCGCAGACGAAATTGAGCGCGTGGATGCCGGGCACCTCGTAGCGCGTGACCGGGCCATCGACCAGATGCGCCAGGTAGGCCGCCACGCGTTCGGGCGTGCATTCGCGGCGCAGGATGGGCAGCCACCGCGGCTCGCGCGCGATGACGCCGATGTTCGACGTGTCGCCCTTGTCGCCGCTGCGGGCATGGGCCAGCGCGATGAGCGGCAGCTCCCGCTCGGCGCCCGCTTCGTGCGCGGCAATGGGCTGCTCCCGCAGCGCGGGCGGCGCGGCGAGCGGCTGGCCGGACGGAATTGGCGGCACGGGCACGGCCACGCCGTCGAGCGTGACCGCCGGCGCAAGCGCCGACTTGTCGAGCAAAAAGGCGTACTGGCAGATCGAGGGTGCCGGCGAGGAACGCCCACCGCCGCCTCCCGTCGTGCCCGGTGCCCAGGAGGTACCGGCCGGCGCGATCTCGCGCGCCAGCCATTCCAGCGCCTCCTTGCGCGGATGCCGCACGGACAGCCGCATGACCACTTCGCGCGCCTGGAGCGCGCGCGCATGCGGGCCGTAGCTGGTTTCGGCGCCGATCACCTCGACGCGCGTGGCGCTGAAATCTCCGAGGCCAGCCTGCGCCAGCCAGTCGCGCGCGCGCTCGAGGATCGCCTCGCTGGTGCGCCGGGCCTTGGCCGCCGCGTCAAAGCCGACGATGGTCAGTTGCGCCGAGAGCTTGAAGCCCTCCACGTAGGTGGCGCTGACCTTGTAGCTGGGCGTGGGCGCGCGGCCGCGCGCGCCGCTCACGCGCACCCGGTGTTCGCCGGCCTGCTCCATCGTGACCGCGCGAAAGTCGCACACCACGTCGGGCAGCAGGTAGCTGCCCGGATCGCCAATCTCGTAGAGCATCTGCTCGGCCACCACGGCGGGCGTGACCAGGCCGCCGGTGCCGGCGGGCTTGGTCAGCGTGAACGTGCCGTCGGCCGCGCAGTCCACGATGGGGTAGCCGATGTGCGCCCAGTCGGGCACCTGCTGCCAGTCGGTGAACAGGCCGCCGGTGGCCTGGCAGCCGCACTCGATGATGTGTCCGGCCAGGCTGCCAGAGGCGAGTTTGTCGTATTCATGCGGCTGCCAGCCGAAGGCGTGCATGAGCACGCCCAGCGTCACCGCCGAATCGACGCAGCGCCCGGTGATGACGACCTGCGCGCCAGCGTCCAGCGCGGCCTTGATCGGCAGCGCGCCAAGATAGGCATTGGCCGTGAGCACGCGCGCGGGCAGGGGCTGGCCGCCTTGCAGTTCGGCCACGGGCGGGTCGGCCGTCCGCAAGGCGGGCAGCAGCGGCATCACGTCGTCGCCGGTGACCACGGCGATCCGCAGCGCCAGGCCCTGCTCGGCCGCCAGCAGGCGCAAGGCCTCGGCGCAACCCTCGGGGTTGACGCCACCCGCATTGCTGACCACGCGAATGCCCCGCGCCAGCACGTCCCTGAGCACGCTTTTCATCGCCACGCTCACGAAGTCGGTCGCGTAGCCCAGCTCCGGCTTCTTCAGCCGCGCGCCGGCGAGGATCGACATCGTGAGTTCAGCCAGGTAGTCGAACACCAGGTAATCGATCTGTCCGCTGCCCACCAGTTGCGGAGCGCCCAGGCTGGAGTCACCCCAGAAGCCGCTCGCTCCGCCGATGCGGACGATGGGCTGCCGCGCGCCGCTCATGAACCGCTCCAGTTGGGCGCGCGCTTCTCTCGAAACGCGGCCTGGCCTTCGCGGGCGTCGTCGGTGAGCGCGAACAGGCCGATCTGGCTTTCGCAGAACGCCATCGACGCCTCGAAATCCATCGTGTCGATGTGCTTCATCAGATACAGACCGCGGCGGATGGC
This sequence comes from Burkholderiaceae bacterium, assembly GCA_036752305.1. Classification (GTDB taxonomy): domain Bacteria; phylum Pseudomonadota; class Gammaproteobacteria; order Burkholderiales; family Burkholderiaceae_C; genus DAIOSZ01. The sequence goes on along the minus strand of DAIOSZ010000135.1, from coordinate 6,540 downwards.
GGCGGGCGAATTGCCTTGCACGCGCTCCAGGAGCGCCTGGAGCGCGCCGTCGAGGTCGTCGGCCACCCGGTTGACCAGGCCGATGCGCAAAGCCTCGTCGGCGCCGATGGTCGCGCCGCCGATGCACAGCTCGGTGAGCGCGCGCTTGCCGATCAGCCCTTGCAGCGCGGCCAGCACCTGCGCCGGAAAGAGGCCGATCTTCACCTCGGGCAGACCAAAAGTCGCGCCGCTGGTGGCCACGGCCAGGTCGCACATGGCCAGCAGCCCCATGCCACCGGCCAGACAGGCGCCATTGACCCGCGCGACCAGCGGCACATGGCTGGCCCGAGCTTGCCGCAGCAGGTTGGCAAAGGCCTGCGAGGGCTGTGAATAGTCAAACTGGAAAGCCTTGCCCGATTGCAGGTCGGCGCCCGCGCAGAAGGCCTTGTGCCCCGCGCCGGTGATCACGATGGCCCGCACGGACCGCTCGTGCTGGGCCGCGGCGATGGCCTGCGTCAATCCCTCGACGACCGCCGGGCTGAGCGCGTTGCGGCGCTCCTCGCGGGCAATGGTCAGCCACAGCGTCTGGCCACGCTGCTCGCGCAGCAGATGCGGGGCGTCGGGGTCGGACAGGGTCATGGGAGCGATCCTTTCAGATGTCCTCGATTTCGGCGGGAGCCAGCCGCGTGGCGAGAACCTTGTCGATGCGCCGGCCATCGAGATCGACGACCTCGAAGCGCCAGCCGGCGCAATCGATGACCTCGGCGATGCCCGGCAGGCGGCCCGACACCGACAGCAGCAAGCCGGCGACGGTGTTGTAGCGGCCCTTGGCCTCGTCGGGCAGTTCGCGGATGTCCAGGCGGGCCTTGAGTTCGCTCACCGGCATCATGCCGTCGAGCAGCCAACTGCCGTCGGGCCGCTCGGTGGCCCAGGCATCGGCCGGCGCGCCGGGCTGCAGTTCGCCGGTGATGGCCTCCAGCAGATCGCGCGGTGTCATGATGCCCTGCACCACGCCGTATTCATCGACGACGAACACGATGCGACCGGAGCGCGCGCGGAACTGCTCCAGCAGCTCCATGCCCGACAGCGTTTCGGGGACGAATTGCGCGGGCTGCGCATGTTGGCCAACCGTTGCGGCGTCCGCCTGCACCAGCGCAAGCAGCGAGGCGACGCTGATCACACCCACCACGTCATCGAGCGAGCCGCGGCAGACGGGGTACCACGAATGCGAATACCGGTCCTCGCCCTCCGAACCCGCGGCCGCCACCTGGGCCAGGCATTCGCGCACGTCCCGCGCCGCATCGAACCACTCCACCTCGGAGCGCGGGATCATCAGCGAAGTCAACGGGCGGTCGTCGAGCTGGAACACGTTGCGCACCATCTGGTGCTCGTGTTCCTCGATCACCCCCGCGTCAACGCCTTCGACCAGGCTCGCGCTGATTTCCTCCTCGGTGACCGCTCGCGAGGCCGTGGTGTCGATGCGCAGCAGTTTGAGCACGGCCGCCGTGGCGCTGGCCAGCAGCAGCACGAAGGGCCGTGCGATGCGCGACACCCAGCGCATGGGCCGCGCGACCCAGCGCGCCGTGACCTCGGGATAGAGCTGCCCGATGCGCTTGGGCACCAGTTCACCAAAAATGATCGTGAAGAACGTGATCACGCCCACGACGAGCGCCGTGGCGGCAATTTCGCTGGGCTTGGCCGGCACGCCCTGGCCTTGCAGCCACGCCGCCACCGGGCCGCTGAAGGCCGCTTCGCCGACGATGCCGTTGAGCATGCCGATCGAGGTGATGCCCACCTGGATCGACGAGAGGAAATGCGTCGGGTGCTCCATCAGCACCAGGGCCGCGCGCGCGCCATGATCACCGGCCTCCGCCATGGCCGAGAGCCGTGCCTTGCGACTGGTGGCCAGCGCCATCTCCGACATCGCGAAAACGCCGTTGAGCAGGGTCAACAGCACGATGAGTAAAACGTCCATGCGTCCGGTTGCAAAATCACCTCATGGCAATGTATCTCATTGGTGACGTGCAGGGTTGCGACGAGCCGCTTGCGCGCCTGTTGGCCGAAGTGGAGTTCTCCGCCAGCCGCGACCGGTTGGTGGTTCTGGGCGATCTGGTCAACCGCGGTCCGGCGTCGGCGGCCACGCTGCGACGCCTGATGGCACTTGACGATGCGGCGCAGGCGCTGCTGGGCAATCATGACCTGCACCTGCTGGCCGCCGCCGCGGGCGCGCGCAAACCCAGCCGCAAGGACACGCTGGCCGACGTGCTGCAAGCGCCCGACCGCGAGCGCCTGCTCGGCTGGTTGCGCCGGCGCCCGATGGCGCTGTGGGAGGACGGCTGCCTGATGGTGCACGCGGGCGTGCTGCCGCAGTGGACAGCCCCGCGCACGCTGGAACTGGCGCGCGAGGTGGAAGCGGTGTTGCGTGGCCCTGGACTCGGCGCCTTTCTTCGCGCCATGTACGGCAATCACCCTCGGCGCTGGCACGATGGGCTGGAAGGCATGGACCGGATCCGCATGATCGTCAACGCGCTCACCCGGCTGCGCTTTTGCACCGCCGACGGCGCCATGGACTTCGACGCGAAGGACGGCGCGGACGCGGCGCCCCCGGGCTTCATGCCGTGGTTCGAGGTGCCGGGCCGCGCCACCGCATCCGACACCGTTGCCTTCGGGCACTGGTCCACGCTCGGTTGGCTGGGAAGGGATCGGCTGCTCGCGCTGGATTCGGGCTGCGTGTGGGGCGGATGCCTGACCGCGCTGCGCTGGCACGCCGACCCGGCACAACGCGAGCGCATCACGGTCAACTGCCCGCAAGCCCAGGAGCCCGGTTGAAAAACCTCGCGCTGGTGCTGCTGGTTGCCGCCGCGCTGCTGGCCGCGCTGGCGCACGCGATGCGCGGCTCGCACCCCGCCTGGGGGTACGTCGGCGCCTTCGCCGAGGCCGCGATGGTGGGCGCGCTGGCCGACTGGTTTGCCGTGGTGGCGCTGTTTCGCCGCCGGCTGGGACTGCCGATTCCGCACACGGCCATCATCCCGGAGAACAAGGATCGCATCGGCCAGAACCTGGCGGACTTTCTGTGCGACCACTTTCTGTCCAGCGACCTGGTTCTGGAACGCCTGCGCGCGCTCGACCTGCCCACGCAGATGGCCGGCTGGCTCGCCCGGCCGGCCAATGCCGCGCGCCTGGGCGACCTGGCGGCGGCCTACCTGGGCTGGGCGCTGTCCGCGCTGGACGATGCGCGGGTGCGCGCGTTCGCCGCCGACCTCGCGCGCGCGGGGCTGGAGCATGTGGACGTGGCCAGGCTTTCGGGTCGCCTGCTCGAAGGGCTGACCTCGGAGGACAAGCACCAGGCGCTGCTCGACGCCGCGCTGGTGCGCCTGGCCGAGGTGCTGGCACACGAGGAGACGCAGCGGCAGATCACGCAGTTCATCGCCGACGAGATTGCCCGCGAATCGCGCGCCATGCGCGTGCTGGGCCTGGACCAACCCGCGGCGCGCGCGGCCACACGCAGGCTCATCCAGGCCATAGCGCGCACGCTCGCCGACATGGCGGCCGACCCGGTGCACCCGCTGCGCCTGCGGTTTGACGGCTTTGCCGCCAGCCTGACCAGCCGCCTGCTTGGCGACCCCGGTCTCCAGGCGCGCGCCGAGGCGCTCAAGCGCGAACTGATCGACAACCCGGCCGTGGCCGACTACGCCGGCAAGCTGTGGACCGAGTTGTTGCAATGGCTGCGCGCCGACCTGACGCAACCCGACTCCGCCCTGCGCGCGCGCATTGCAGGCCTGGCCGAATGGCTGGGACGGCGCCTGTCGGACGACGCGGACATGCGCGCCTGGATGCAGTCGCAACTGCTGGCCGCGGCGCCACCGCTGATCGCGCGCTACCGGGAAGACATCCGTCGCTACGTGGCCGAGCGTGTGCGCCAGTGGGATGCCCGCGAACTGACCGCCGAACTGGAGCGCCAGATCGGCCACGATCTGCAGTTCATCCGCATCAACGGCACCGTCGTCGGTGGCCTGGCGGGGCTGGCGATGTATGCGCTGTCGCGCCTGGCAGGTTGATGCCGCCGACGTCCCGCCAAGCCCTCAGGAGGTCTTGAACAGCGCGGCCACCTTGCGGCGTGTCTTGATGTTGGCGGAAAGACCACTGCGCCCCGCGGGGCGCTGCGCGGCCTCCCAGGCGGGCGGGGTTTCGCGCACGGCGTTTTCGTCGTAGGGTTGATTGAAGAAGGGGTCCACCGGAGCCCGGCGCTCGCTCGGGCGCGAGGGCGCTCGCTCGCGCGCGCGGCCTTGGTCGATGCCGTCGCGCGGATCGTCTTCGCCCCAGTGACGGCGGCCGGTGTTGATGCGTCCGCGCGGACGGTCTTCGTCGAACTCGACGGCCAGCAGTTCGGCCTTCTGGCGCGTGAGCCTTTCGATGTCGGACAGCAAACGCGCGTCGTTGCCACCGCCCACGAAGCTGACCGCCAGCCCTGCCGCACCCGCTCGCCCGGTGCGGCCAATGCGGTGCACATAGTCCTCGGCGTTGAACGGCAGGTCGAAGTTGAAAACGGCCGGCACGTCCTTGATGTCCAGGCCACGCGCGGCCACGTCGGTGCAGACCAGCAGATCGACCTCGCCCTTCTTGAAGGCATCAAGCGCCTCCAGCCGCTCCGCCTGGCTCTTGTCGCCATGCAGTGCCGTGGCCTTGACGCCATCGCGGTGCAGCGCGCGCGCCAGCCGGGCGCAGCCAAGCTTGCTGTTGACGAAGACAAAGGCCTGCGTGATGCCGTCCTGACGGACGATGCTGCGCAACGCGCGCTGCTTGTCGCCGTCGCCCACGCTGTAGAAGCGCTGCTCCACGGTGGACGCCGTGGCGTTGGGCCGCGCCACCTCGATCGTCACCGGATCCTGCAGGTAGCTCGAAGCCAGGCGTTTGATCTCGGGCGAGAACGTAGCCGAAAACAGCAGCGTGGTGCGCTGTTTGGGCAGGTAGGACAGGATGCGCTGCAGATCCGGCAGGAAGCCGATGTCGAGCATCCGGTCGGCCTCGTCGAGCACCACGTACTCGACCTGGTTGAGCACCGCGTTCTTGGCCTCGATGTGATCGAGCAGCCGCCCGGGCGTCGCCACCAGCACCTCGACCCCTTTTTTCAGCTCCAGCGTCTGCGGTTTCATGTCCATACCGCCGAACACCACGGTGCTGCGCAGCTTGGTGTACTTGGCGTACTGCGCCACCTGCTGCGCCACCTGGTCGGCAAGCTCGCGCG
>DAIOSZ010000135.1:0-1306 GCA_036752305.1 Burkholderiaceae bacterium | reverse complement strand
GCCGCCGAAGCCCACCGCGCTCCTGAGGGGGGTGTGGCGCGCATACTGCTTGATCTGGTCGGCCACCTGCGCGGCCAGTTCGCGCGTGGGCAGCAGCACCAGCGCGCGCACCGGATGGCGCGCCGGCGACGTGGAGGCGTTGGCGCTGGGCAGCAGGCGCTGGAGCAGGGGCAGCGAGAAAGCGGCGGTCTTGCCGGTGCCGGTCTGCGCCGCGCCCATCACATCGCGCCCCTGCAGGACGACCGGAATGGCCTCGGCCTGGATCGGCGTCATCTGCTCGTAGCCCATCTCGGCCACGGCGCGCGCCAGCGGCTCAGCCAGCGCTAGAGAAGAAAAAGGACTTGACATGTAACCGCGTATTGTCGCACTCGCGGTAAAGCTCCTGTTTTAATAGCTGGTTGTACCCATCTGACGCCCATGAATGGCCTTATTCGCATCCGGACATTCAGACCGCGCGGGCGTTGAAGGTGTCGCAGGCCTTCATGGAGCCGGTTTGCAGCCCCTGCATGAACCAGCGCTGGCGCTGCGCGCCGCTGCCGTGCGTGAAGCGCTCGGGCACCACGGCCTGGCCGGCGTTGCGCATCATGGCGTCGTCGCCGATCTTGGCGGCGGCGTTCATGGCCGATTCAATGTCACCGTTTTCCAGAATCTTGCGCTCAGCCTGTGCGTGGTTGGCCCAGACACCGGCAAAGCAGTCGGCCTGCAGTTCGAGCCGCACGCTGATCGCGTTGAATTCGGCCTGGCTGACACGGCCGCGCATCTGATCGACCTGGTCGGAAATGCCCAGCAGGTTTTGCACATGATGGCCCACCTCGTGCGCAATCACGTAGGCCTGGGCGAATTCGCCCGGCGCACCCATCCGGTCGCGCAGCATCTGGTAGAAGTTCAGATCGATGTAGACCTTCTGATCGGCCGGGCAGTAAAACGGCCCCATCGCCGCCTGCCCCGCGCCACAGGCGGTGCGTGTGGCGCCGCGGAACAGCACGAGCTTCGGATCCTGGTACTCACGCCCGTATTGGCGAAACAACTTGTGCCACACGTCCTCGGTATCGGCCAGGACCTTGGAGACAAAGGTGGCGAGCGGGTCGCTGGATGGTGGCCTTTGCGCCGGGGCCTGCTTGACCGTGGGCGGCTCGCCGCCGCCCGCGCCACCGAGCGCGCCGATGATCGTCATGGGGTTGACGCCAAAGATCAAGGCCCCCAGCAGGGCGATGACGATGGTCCCTAGGCCGATCCCCCCCCCGCCGGGAACCCAGCCCCCGCCACCGCCCCCGCCACCACCGCCGTCGTCGCGGCGGTCTTCCAC
>DAIOSZ010000134.1:5540-10943 GCA_036752305.1 Burkholderiaceae bacterium | reverse complement strand
CACCGCTTGAGAACGCCAGCAAAATCAATCAGTTAGCGGGTGTTTCTTGAGAGCAAGTTCTCTTGAACACCGCGAACCGAGACTGAACGAGGAGCATGATGAAAGTCGCAGAAGTAGATCGGCTTTTGAACCCAAAGCCAATGGCACTAGAAATGGGCTACGAAAGGCTGGATGACGGAACCATCCATCTTGCAGTCAGAACTGATATGCACCGATGCACGGGCGAAATGTTGACCTGGTGGTTTCGCCATCACATCAACACGCAACAGTACATCTGGTGGCACCCCGTAGACCATGTTTCCAGCACGCGCATGGAAGGCACGCCTGGTACCCACATAGGGTCCATTCATAAGGTTGAAGAGTTCTTCACCGGCATGCCCATGATGCAGCTGCTCATCCAGTTTCGAGACCCTTTGGAATTCTTTTCAAAAGACGCTTACGAGCAGGCTTGCCAAGAAAAAAATATCAGCGCGGCCATCTGTGCTCGTTCCGGCCGGTCATGGGACGCTCCTCGGGATGCAGACGGTCGAATGCTTGGAAATCGACTATTCCACATTGCCAGGGATACCGATTGGGGATGTGTTCTTCGTAGCCACTTTTTTATGGGCGCAGACTTGCCCTTACAAGGCAAATCGGCGGATGAAATTCGAAAGCTGGTCTCAGTGGAGGCGGCCGAAGCGCTGCTCCAGCATTGCTACAACGAATTCACATTTTTGTCCCGTTTTCTGCCATCGCTCTACATCGGTGAAAACCGAGACTCCGTACCGGTGAAGCTACCCTTCTAAATTTAAAAATCCAAATCAACGGAGATTGAAATGAAATCAAAAATCTCGGCCATCGTGGTGGCCATTGGAATGATCGGTTCAGTCGGGGCTCAAAGTAGCTATCCAACTAAGCCAATACGAATCATCGTCCCGGGTGCTGCTGGCAGCGTGAGTGACACCATTCTTCGTGCCTTGACCGACAAGGTTGCAAGGAATCTGGGGCAACCCATTGTCATTGATAACAGGTCCGGTGCTGGTGGCGTTGTGGCTTTTGAGGCATGTGCAAAAGCACCTGCTGATGGCCACACTTTGTGCTCCATCTTTCCTGAGCCATTCACCTATACATCTGTTCTGGAGCCGGATAAATACAAACGCTATGCCACGCTTGAACCTGTCACGCAGATTTTGACGTTTTCAGGCGTTTTTTACAGCAACCCGAAACGTAAATTTTCTACATTCAAAGATTTCATTGATACTGCGAAGGCCAAACCTGAGGAGTTGACCTACTCATCTTGGGGACCGGGGTCGGCACCGAATCTTGTCTATGAATGGATCAACAAGTCGGAAAAAGTGTCGGTTCGGCATATCCCAGCGAAGGGTTCCGTTGAGGCTTTTAACGACGCATTGGCTGGCACAGTGGACATGGGATTTATTGGGCTTGGGTTTGCGCTAACAAACATTCAAGCCGGAAAGCTCCAACCGCTTGCAGTGCTGGGTAACAAACGGAGCCCGCTACTTCCAAATGTTCCGAGCTTGGGTGAACTGGGTTATTCCCTCCCATATAGCGGAGGTTGGACGGGTATTGCTACTCCGGCAGGAACTCCGGCAGCCATAAAAGAACGTATAGCCAATGAATTCCGCACGGTCATGCAGGAGGACGAAGGATTCAGAAATAATTTTGCGGCTCCTCGTGGCTACATACCCGTCGGAAGCAAGCCCGCTGAATTCGAAAAAATACTGGAAAAAGAGATGCGTGACGGGAAGAGTTTGCTTGAATTTACAGGTGTGAAACTTGAGTGATTCGCCGACATTCTTCCTCACGATCCGGCCGCATCACCTCGGAACTGGTCAATTGTCTTGAATGCGCAAAAATCATATTCAGTGGACCCGGCTGAACCGCAATTGCCGTACCTATATGACGTTGGTGCGACAATTGCCCACGAGCTTGGCCATGCTTTCGGTTTAGGCCATCAAGACAATGGCAGTTGCAGTTCGAACACTCAAAGCGTTACTTGCAATCAAAATCCTGATAAGGAGACGATGGCAAATTTTGTTTACTCGGGCGAGTCGTGCCAAAGAGACCTTTCTTGCAACGACCATGCAAGCAACAACCTAGAAACCGCAGTTGGACGCGTCCGAGCGTGCCGCGTTGGGAGCGTCAGGCAAGGCGCGAGGACGCAGCAGGCTACTGCCTGCAAAGACGAGCAACGCCGCGTGGCGCGCCCAGCGTGATGTGTGATCGGGCGCGTAGCGCTGTCACCCGGTGCGGGACTCCCGTTGAAGCCCGCGCGGCACAGATTCATATGGGATTTTCTGGTCGCTGGTAGCGGTCAACTGCGGTTTCTAGGTTCAATGCCTGGTTTCCCTAGCGGTGCTTTCTATGCAACTTTTATGGTTTCGGGCAGCGGTGTCAGCCATTCTGATGGCATCCAGCTTCATGGCCCAGTCAGCAGATCTTTTCACGAACGTGAAATTGAGCGATCCCTTGATGGGGCAGTCGAGGTGGTTCTTTCTACCCTCGCCTGAGTTTTCCCCACTGCCTGATCTGCAGGATATTTTGACCATCACGGTCTCCTTGGATCAACCCACATACGGTATTGAGCCGGGAGTCTGTCTGGAGTCCAATGAACAGATTGACCTTTACTCGGGCATTGTTTTCCCCGATGGGAAGGTGTATGGAACGACTGTTGACGATCGGGGAAAGATTACCCTGGCGCGCGGGTTTCAAAAAAATCAAATCCAACGTGAGCGTGAATCGAAAGCAAACGCAAATCATCTTTTTCTCGTCGAATGAGGCCGCGATTTCTTATGTATTCAAGGCAGCCGATCCGGTCGGGCTGTACAACTTCTTCTTTTTCGTCACCTGTTCGCCTTCGATGCGCGACACCAATGGCAGCTTTGTCTCGATGGGCTCTCACATGTATTTTTACAAGGACTTGAGCGCGGCCCTCAAATGAGTCGAAGCCGGGTTTCTTCTGCGCAGCGTCATGTCTCGCCGAGGTGAATATGCCGCGGCTCGGGATTGTGACGGTGAAAACGCGGGTGTGACGGAAACGCGGATCGTGGCAAACGGCGGCGAGGAGCGACACCCGGACGGTTGCTCACATCGGAATTTGTAGATTCATCTACAAATATGTCGCAGCATCTACAAAACACCTGCCTCTGCCCCGGTTTGAAGGCGTCTGGAGCCGGTTTTTATGGCGCCCATTGGCACTTTGTCCAATGAATACCACCACAACCAGCTATCAATTTAGGACTCCAGAAAACCCGGGCACCAAGCGCTCGCAGCCCTCTTCAAGCCTCCTCAAACGCCAGCAGCACCTTCATCGCCCGCCGGCGGTCACCCGCCAGTTCAAAGGCTTCGCGGGCGCGCGCCAGCGGGAAAGCTCCGGTGATCATGGGCCGCATGTCCACGCGGCCCTCGTTGATGAGGCGCACCGCGAGCGCGAATTCGGCGTGGAAGCGGAAGCTGCCGCACACGCTCAGTTCCTTGGCCACCACCACGTTCTGCGGCAGCGCCACGTCGCCGCCCAGGCCGAGCTGCACCACGATGCCGCGCGGGCGCATCACGTCCAGCCCGGCGGCCAGCGCGCGGGCGTTGCCGCTGCATTCGAGCATCACGTCGAACGTGCCCTTGTCGGCGCTGTAGCGCAAGGTCCAGCCGGGGTCGGTGGCGGCGTTGATGGTGTGCTGCGCGCCCATCGCGCGGGCAACGGCCAGCGTTTCGTCGGTCAGGTCCACGGCGGTGATCTCGGCCGCGCCGTGCACCCGCGCGGCGGCCACGGCCAGCGCGCCGATGGGCCCGCAACCCGAGACCAGCACGCGCTTGCCCAGCAGCGAGCCGGCGCGCGAGACGCCGTGCAGCCCCACCGAGAACGGCTCGGCCAGCGCCGCGTGTTCCAGCGGCACGCCCGGGGCGACGGGCTCGCACTGCACCGCGTCGCAGGTCAGCCAGGTGCGAAACGCGCCCTCGACATGCGGGTCGCGCATGGCGCTGCCGTAAAAGCGCATGTCCAGGCACTGGTTGGGCAGGCCCTCCAGGCAATAGCGGCAATGTCCGCAGGGGCGGCTGGGGTTGACGGCCACGCGGTCGCCGGGCTTGACGCGCGCCACGTCGGGCGCCACCTCGGTCACGGTGCCGGCCACCTCGTGGCCCAGTGCCATCGGCCGCTTGATGCGCACCGTGCCAAAGCCGCCGTGGTGGAAGTAGTGCAGGTCCGATCCGCAAATGCCGCCAAAGCCCACGCGCACGCGCACCTGGCCGGGGCCAAGCGGCTCGGGCGGGCGCTCGTCGATGCGCAAGTCACCGGGGGCGTGGATCACCACGCACAGACACGCCAGGCCGCTGGCGGCCTGCTGCAGGGGTTTGCCTTCGTCGATCATCGGCGCATTATGGAATGTGCGGGAGCGCGCGGCACGGGTGGCGGCTAAGATGCCCGCCACCCTCAACCCGAGCGCCCCACTCACGCACGATGAACCCCTCCACGCTTTTCGATCTCACCGGCCGCACGGCCTTCATCACCGGCTCCAGCAAAGGCATCGGCCTGGCGCTGGCCGAGGCGCTGGCGGGCGCCGGCGCCCGCGTGGTGCTCAACGCGCGCGACGCCTCGCGGCTGGAGGCGGCGCGCGCCGGTCTGGTGGCGCGCGGGATCGCGGCGCACGCCGCCTGCTTTGACGTGACGGACGAGGGCGCGGTGGAGCGCGGCGTGACCGCCATCGAGTCCGAGATCGGCCCCATCGACATTTTGGTCAACAACGCTGGCATGCAGCACCGTTCACCGTTTGCCGAGTTTCCGGTCGATGCCTGGCGGCGCCTGAGCGCCACCAACATTGACAGCGTGTTCCTGGTCGGCCGCGCGGTGGCGCAGCGCATGATCGCGCGCGGGCGCGGCAAGATCATCAACATCTGCTCGGTGCAAAGCGAGCTGGGCCGCCCGGGCATTGCGCCGTATGCGGCCACCAAGGGCGCGGTGAAGATGCTCACCAAGGGCATGGCCATCGACCTGGGGCGCTTTGGCATCCAGGTCAACGGCCTGGGGCCGGGCTACTTCAAGACCGAGCTGACGCAGGCGCTGGTGGACGACGCCGTGTTCAGCGACTGGCTGGCCAAGCGCACGCCCGCGGGCCGCTGGGGCGAGGTGCGCGAACTGGCCGGCGCGGCCATCTTCCTGGCCAGCGAGGCGTCCAGCTTCGTCAACGGTCACATTCTCTACGTGGACGGTGGCATCACCGCAAGCCTATGAACAACCTGTCGCAACCCCTCCTCTATGCCCGCCGCTTCGCGGGGCGCCGCGCCGTGGTCACCGGCGGCGCGGCGGGCATTGGCTTTGCCGTGGCGCAGCGCATCGTGGCCGAGGGCGGCCAGGTCTGCGTGTGGGACATCTCGGCGCTGGCCGTGGAAGCCGCCTGCGCCCACCTT
>DAIOSZ010000134.1:3777-5530 GCA_036752305.1 Burkholderiaceae bacterium | reverse complement strand
GATGTGGCCAATTGGCCCGCCGTGGAGTCCGCCGCGCGCGAGGCCGCCGGGCAGCTGGGCGGCATCGACGTGCTGGTGGCCTGTGCGGGCATCACCGGCCCCAACGCGCCGCTGGTGGAATATCCGCCGCAAGAATGGCAACGGGTGTTCGACGTGAACGTGCACGGCGTCTTCCACTGCAACCGCGCGGTGGTGCCCTACATGCTGCGCGAGCAGTACGGGCGCATCGTCAATGTGGCCTCGGTGGCGGGCAAGGAGGGCAATCCCAACGCCTCGGCCTACAGCGCCTCCAAGGCGGCGGTGATCGGACTGACCAAGTCGCTGGGCAAGGAACTGGCCAAGACGCCGATCACCGTCAACTGCATCACGCCCGCCGCCGTGCGCACCGCCATCTTCGACCAGATGACCCCGGCGCACATCGACTTCATGCTCTCCAAAATCCCCATGGGTCGCTTTGGCGGGATCGACGAAATCGCCGCGCTGATCTGCTGGCTGGCCAGGGACGAATGCTCGTTCTCCACCGGCGCCGTGTTCGACGCCTCGGGCGGACGGGCCACGTATTGATCGGCCGGGACGGCGCTGCCAGAGCCCTGCCAGCGCCCTGCCATGGCGGCCAAACCGCTACCACGCACATCCCATGAAGCATCCGCGACCGCTCCTCAACCCGCCCTTGCTGGCAGCTTTGGCTTGCGTCGCCGTGCTCTGCGGTTGCGGAAAATCGTCCACCGATATAGGCGGCGGCAGTTCCGAAGTGACCGGCTCCGCCGGCCCGGCCGGCGCCGTGGGCGCGAACAAGACGCTGGTGCACTGCGACGCGCCGGTGGCCACCGTCGCGCTGGCCGAAAACCCGTCGGGCTACACCGTCAGCGTGGCCGGGCTGCCCAGTTCTCCGGTGCCGCTGATCCGGCTGATGGCCCAGCAAAGCGGGTGCTTTCGCGTGCTCGACCGCGCCGCCGGCCTGCGCGGCACGCTTCAGGAGCAGGAACTCAAGGAATCCGGTGTGCTGCGCCAAAACGGCAACACCGTGCAAAAAGGTCGCGGCTATGAGGCGCAGTACACGCTGTCGCCGAGCCTGACCTTCAGCGAACGCGATGCCGGCCGCGCCATCGGCGGCGTGATCGGCATGATCCCGGTGCTGCGCGACATCGCCGGGCTGATCGGGCTGGTCGAGCAGGTCAAGTTCAAGGAAGCGCAGGTCGCGCTGCTGCTGACCGACAACCAGACCACCGAACAGGTTGCCGCCGCCACGGGCGCCGCCCGCAGCACCGATCTGGGCCTGGGCGGGCTGGCGTTCGGCGCGGGCGCCGGGGCCGGCGCGGCCGGCATCGGCTGGAGCAACACGAACGAAGGCAAGGTGATCGCCGCGGCCTTTCTCGACGCGCACAACAAACTCGTTGCGCAGGCGCGCGAACTGGCCGCCAAGACCCCGCCGCCCCCGGTGGAGACGCGCAACGACGCCGCCCGGCGGCGATAAGCCCGGCAGCTGCGGGGTGACTTCAAAATAGATAGCTGGTCGTGGTTGTTCTGCTTGAACAAAACGCCTATCGGATGCCAAAAATAGCGCGAAATTCGGCAATTTTTGTAGAAATCTCTACATATTTGTCACAACATCTACAAAAACAACCTGAAACCGGCGTCTGAAGCTCGGTGGGAGGCCATTTTTAAAGGTGTTTTTGGCCTATAGCCTAGTAAACATCACCACGGGCAGCTATCAATATTGAAGTATCCACGGTTGCCCCTTACCCGCCCGTGG
>DAIOSZ010000134.1:0-3767 GCA_036752305.1 Burkholderiaceae bacterium | reverse complement strand
CCGGCCAGCCGCTCAGCGGTGCGCTGCAGCTTCGCGCGCTCGTCTGCGCCCAGGTCGCCCGCAGCGCGTACCGTGCCCGCCAGATGGGTGCTCCAGCGCACCGCCCCATCGGCCTCGGGCGCGGGGCGCTTTTGCGGGTCGTAGATCGTCGTGCCGGTGCCCACGCCAACGCCCACCGGCCCGGCACCCACGCCCACCCCGGCGCCCACGCCCACCTGGCCGCGCTGGTTGACGCCCACGCCCACGCCCACCGGGCCAATGCCCGCCGACACGCCGGTGCTCACGCCGCCCGGCCCTATCCCCACGCCCACGCCCACCGGGCCGACCCCGGCCGACACCCCGGTGCTCAGCCCGCCCGGCCCCACGCCCACGCCGATGGACACGCCCGGCAGCACCGGAATGGCAAAGCCCAGGCCGACCGAACAGCCCGACAGGCACAGCACCAGCACGCTGGCCAGGGGCGCAGCAGCCCGCAGAGGGGTTTTCATGAAGCGTTTCTCCGCCAGAATGGCCGGGTCATCATATCGACCGCACCCGCCATGCCCGCGATCTACGAAAAACGCACCTATGACGTCACCGTCGGCCAGATGCCCGAGGTGATCCGCCTGTACCAGGAAAGCGGCTACCCGGCCATGCAGGCGGGCGGCTTTGACCGCAACCTGGTGGGCTATTTCATCTCCGACACCGGGGCCTTGCACCAGCTCGTGCACCTGTGGCGCTTTGACAGCGACGAGGCGCGTCGCGCGTTCTGGACGCGCCTTGCCGCAGACGCCGGCTTCGCGCCCTTCGTCGCCCGACTGCGGCCGCTGCTGCTGCGCCAGGAGGTGCAACTGCTGCTTTCGGCGCCCTGGGGGCCCGCGCCCTGAGCGGCCGGGCGCCTTTGCCGCATGACCGACAATGGCGCCCCACCGTCCACTCCCATCAGGTTCACCATGGTCACCACCGCATCCGGCCTCCAGTACGAAGACACCCACCACGGCACCGGCGAGACCGCCGCGCCCGGGCAGCATGTGCGGGTGCACTACACCGGCTGGCTGCACCAGGACGGCCAGCAAGGCGCCAAGTTCGACTCCAGCCGCGACCGCGGCGACCCGTTCGAGTTCCCGCTCGGCGCCGGCATGGTGATCCGCGGCTGGGACGAAGGCGTGGCCGGCATGAAGGTCGGCGGCAAGCGCACGCTGATCATCCCCCCTGAACTGGGCTACGGCGCCCGCGGCGCCGGTGGCGTGATTCCGCCGAATGCGACGCTGAAGTTTGATGTGGAGCTGCTGGGGCTGGGCTAGCCTCGGCGCCTGGTTCAACCGTTTCGGGCCAAAGCCTTTTTTTCAAAGGGGGCTCTTGAAGCCTCCCGGGACGCCCCCAGTTGTGGGGCGTTCTGCTTTTTTGTTCTGACAACTTCAACGCTTCATGACACCCCAACACCCAGGAGCCAGCGCCGCGCACGGACACCCCGGCGCACCCGCACCGGGCGAATCCGCCTCGGACAACCCCTTTCAACCCGGCGCCGAGGCGGCCGAAGGCGCTGCCGACGGGCAGGCGCTGGCGGCCGCACAGGCCGAGGTCGCCACGCTCAAGGCCAAGGTGGCCGAGCTGAGCGACCAGGCGCTGCGCGCGCAGGCCGAGGCGCAGAACGCGCGCCGCCGCGCCGACGAGGACGTGGCCAAGGCGCGCAAGTTCGCCATCGAGTCCTTCGCCGAGAGCCTGCTGCCGGTCTACGACAGCCTGGAGGCGGGTCTGGCGGTGCAGTCGGCCACGCCCGTGCAATTGCGCGAGGGCGCCGAGGCCACGCTGCGCCAGCTCAAGAGCGCGATGGAGCGCAACAAGGTGCTGGAAGTGGCGCCCGCCGCCGGGGAGCGTTTTGATCCGGCGCTGCACCAGGCGATCAGCATGGTGCCCTCGGCCCTGGAGCCCAACACGGTGGTGTCGGTGCTGCAAAAGGGCTACACGATCGCCGACCGCATTCTGCGTCCGGCGCTGGTTACGGTGGCGGCGCCGCGCTGAATGGGCCAGTTGCCCACAGCCGCCTCTTGAAATGCGCACAAGTTATCCACATTTTTTCAACATCTGAATTCACACCATCCGCAGGAGAACATCATGGGAAAAATCATTGGCATCGACCTGGGCACCACCAATTCGTGCGTGGCCATCATGGAAGGCAACACCACCAAGGTGATTGAAAACGCCGAGGGCGCGCGCACCACGCCGTCCATCGTGGCCTACCAGGAAGACGGCGAAGTATTGGTGGGCGCTTCGGCCAAGCGCCAGGCGGTCACCAACCCGCGCAACACGATCTACGCCGTCAAGCGCCTGATCGGCCGCAAGTTTGAAGAGAAGGAAGTGCAAAAGGACATCGGCCTGATGCCCTACTCCATCATCAAGGCCGACAACGGCGATGCATGGGTGGAAGTGCGCGGCAAGAAGCTGGCGCCGCCGCAGATCAGCGCCGAAATTCTGCGCAAGATGAAAAAGACCGCCGAGGACTACCTGGGCGAACCGGTGACCGAGGCGGTGATCACCGTGCCGGCGTACTTCAACGACAGCCAGCGTCAGGCGACCAAGGACGCCGGCCGCATCGCGGGCCTGGATGTCAAGCGCATCATCAACGAGCCGACGGCGGCGGCGCTGGCCTTCGGCCTGGACAAGCAGGAAAAGGGCGACCGCAAGATCGCCGTGTATGACCTGGGCGGCGGCACGTTCGACATCTCGATCATCGAGATCGCCGACGTCGATGGCGAAAAGCAGTTCGAGGTGCTGTCCACCAACGGCGACACCTTCCTGGGCGGCGAGGATTTCGACCAGCGCATCATTGAATACATCATCGGCGAGTTCAAGAAGGACCAGGGCGTCGATCTGTCCAAGGACGTGCTGGCGCTGCAACGCCTGAAGGAAGCGGCCGAGAAGGCCAAGATCGAGCTGTCGAGCTCGACCTCGACCGATCTGAACCTGCCCTACATCACGGCCGACGCCAGCGGTCCCAAGCACCTGAACATCAAGCTCACGCGCGCCAAGCTGGAAAGCCTGGTGGAAGACCTGATCGAGCGCACCATCGCGCCGTGCCGCACCGCCATCAAGGACGCGGGCGTCTCGGCCGCCGACATCAGCGACGTGATCCTGGTGGGCGGCATGACGCGCATGCCCAAGGTGCAGGACAAGGTCAAGGAGTTCTTCGGCAAGGAGCCGCGCAAGGACGTGAACCCTGACGAAGCGGTGGCCGTGGGCGCCGCCATCCAGGGCCAGGTGCTCAGCGGCGACCGCAAGGACGTGCTGCTGCTGGACGTGACGCCGCTGTCGCTGGGCATCGAGACCCTGGGCGGCGTGATGACCAAGATGATCACCAAGAACACGACCATTCCGACCAAGTTCGCGCAGACCTTCTCGACCGCCGACGACAACCAGCCGGCGGTGACGATCAAGGTCTTCCAGGGCGAGCGCGAGATGGCCACGGGCAACAAGCTGCTGGGCGAGTTCAACCTCGAGGGGATCGAGCCCGCACCGCGCGGCCTGCCGCAGATCGAGGTGAGCTTCGACATCGACGCCAACGGCATCCTGCACGTGGGCGCCAAGGACAAGAAGACCGGCAAGGAAAACAAGATCACGATCAAGGCCAACTCGGGCCTGTCGGAAGCCGAGATCCAGAAAATGGTCAAGGACGCCGAGCTCAACGCCGCCGAGGACAAGAAAAAGCTCGAGGTGGTGCAGGCGCGCAACCAGGGTGACGCCATGCTGCACAGCGTGCGCAAGACGCTGGCCGAGGCGGGCGACAAGGT
>DAIOSZ010000133.1:0-11073 GCA_036752305.1 Burkholderiaceae bacterium | reverse complement strand
GCCGCAAGGCCATGCTGGAAGACATCGCCATCCTGACGGGCGGCAAGGTCATCGCTGAAGAAGTGGGCCTGACGCTCGAAAAAGTGACGCTGGCTGACCTGGGTTCTGCCAAGCGCATCGAAGTAGGCAAGGAAAACACCATCATCATCGACGGCGCCGGCGCTGCGGCCGACATCGAAGCACGCGTCAAGCAGATCCGCGTGCAGATCGAGGAAGCCACCAGCGACTACGACCGCGAGAAGCTGCAAGAGCGCGTGGCCAAGCTGGCCGGCGGCGTGGCCGTCATCAAGGTCGGTGCCGCCACCGAGGTCGAGATGAAGGAGAAGAAAGCCCGCGTGGAAGACGCGCTGCACGCCACGCGCGCGGCCGTCGAGGAAGGCATCGTCGCCGGTGGCGGCGTGGCGCTGCTGCGCGCCCGCACCGCCGCGGGCAAGATCGCTGGCGACAACCACGACCAGGACGCCGGCATCAAGATCGTGCTGCGCGCCGTCGAGCAGCCGCTGCGCGAGATCGTGCTGAACTCCGGTGACGAGCCCAGCGTGGTGGTCAACAAGGTGCTGGAAGGCTCCGGCAACTACGGCTACAACGCCGCCAACCACACCTACGGCGACATGATCGAGATGGGCATTCTGGACCCGACCAAGGTCACCCGCACCGCGCTGCAGAACGCCGCCTCCGTGGCCGGCCTGATGCTGACGACGGAAGCCATGGTCGCCGAGGCGCCCAAGGACGACGCGCCCGCCGGCGGCGGCATGCCCGGCGGCATGGGTGGAATGGGCGGCATGGGCGACATGGGCATGTAATCCCCGCCTTGCCTCGTGCAGTGAAGGGCCGCGCAAGCGGCCCTTTTTTTTGGCCCACGCTGACGCACAATCGCGCGCACCCCACCGACCCCGATCCGCCTCGCCCATGAACGCCTTCGCCAACCTCCTGAACTCCCTGGGCCTGTGGGCCGCGCTGCCGCTGGCGCTGCTGCTGGGCCTGCTCACCTGGGGCGCGGCGCGGCTGTGCGCGCTGCTGTGGGAAGACCGGCTGGCGCCCAGCGCCGAGGCCGCGGCGGTGGGCTTTCACGCGGTGCTGGCCACGCTGGTGCTGCTGCTGGTGCTCACGCTGGTGCAGGCGAGCACCGTCTGGCGCGAGGCCCACGCGCGCACCGCACGCGAGGCGGCGGGCATGACGGCGCTGGACCGCTCGCTGCTGTCGTTTGCCAACGAGTTCTCCTACGCCGCGCGCGGCAACCTGCACGGCTACGCCGAGGGCGTGGTCAACATCGACTGGCCGGCCCTGCGCGCCGGCCTGGACGCCCCCGAGATGGAAGGCCTGACCTGGGCGCTGGCCAAGGCCGCGCGCCTGGCCGATCCGCAAACCGCCCGCCAGCAGGCGCTGCTGCCGGGCATCGTGGCGCATGTGGACACGCTGGAGGCCTTGCGCCAGGAGCGCGTGGAGGTGATGCGCCACGCCCAGAACGCGGCGCTGCTGGCGGCCATGGCCGTGCTGGCGCTGCTGCTGCCGCTGTGCGCGCTGGTGATGCCCAACGCCCGCGTGCGCAGCGCCGACCTGGGCCTGAAGGCCGCCGTCGCCGGCCTGCTGCTGGGCCTGGTGCTGGCCTCGCTCAACCCCTACCGGGGGGCGCTGTCGGTGAGCGTGGCGCCGCTGGCGGAGGCGCTGTCGGCCATGAAGGCGCGTCGCTGATCGCTCCTGAAAACGCAGCTGCTCGTGGTGATGCTTCTTGAAGAATTCGCCTTTTTGATACCAAAATCAGGCTGTTTTTCGAGTATTTTTTGTAGAAACTTCTACATATTTGTAGAAACATCTACAAAATTTCTGAAAATCAGACCGCCAACGGCCTTTCTAAGGCCATTTTTCAGAACCCTATCGGCCTTAAGCCCAATAAATATCACCACGGGGAGCTACTAATTGTGTAGCGCTTGACGCGCCCTTGACCGTCAGCCCCGGTGCACCTGGGCGCCGCACAATCGGCGCATCGACAAGCCCAGGACAGACGTCATGATTCTCAGCCCCGACCAGGAAATGATCCGCGACGCGGTGCGCGCCTTTGCCCAGGAGCAGCTGTGGCCCCATGCGGCGCGCTGGGACAAGGAGCACCACTTTCCCAAGGACGCCCACCAGGGCCTGGCGCAACTGGGCGCCTACGGCATCTGCGTGCCCGAGGAACTGGGCGGCGCCGGGCTGGACTACCTGACGCTGGCGCTGGTGCTGGAGGAAATCGCCGCGGGCGACGGCGGCACCAGCACGGCGATTTCGGTCACCAACTGCCCCGTCAACGCCATTCTGATGCGCTACGGCAGCGCCGCGCAGCAGCGCCGCTGGCTCACGCCGCTGGCGCGCGGCCAGATGCTGGGCGCCTTCTGCCTGACCGAGCCGCAGGTCGGCTCGGACGCCTCGGGCCTGCGCACCAGCGCGCGGCGCGAAGGCGACGAGTGGGTGATCGACGGCGTCAAGCAGTTCATCACCAGCGGCAAGAACGGCCAGCTGGCGGTGGTGATCGCCGTGACCGACAAAGGCGCGGGCAAAAAAGGCATGAGCGCCTTCCTGGTGCCCACCGACCAGCCGGGCTACCAGGTGGCGCGGCTGGAGGACAAGCTGGGCCAGCACAGCAGCGACACGGCGCAGATCCTGTTTGAAGGCTGCCGCGTGCCGCATGACAACCTGATCGGCCAGGAAGGCGAGGGCTACAAGATCGCGCTGTCGGCGCTGGAGGGCGGGCGCATCGGCATCGCCGCGCAAAGCGTGGGCATGGCGCGCAGCGCGCTGGAGGTGGCGATTGCCTACGCCAAGGAGCGCCAGAGCTTTGGCACGGCGATCATCCACCATCAGGCGGTGGGATTCCGCCTGGCCGAATGCGCCACCCGGCTGGAGGCCGCGCGCCAACTGATCTGGCACGCCGCCAGCCTGCGCGACGCCGGCCGGCCCTGCCTGAAGGAGGCCGCCATGGCCAAGCTGTTTGCCAGCGAAGCGGCCGAAACGGTCTGCTCCGCCGCCATCCAGACGCTGGGCGGCTACGGCGTGGTCAGCGATTTTCCGGTCGAGCGCATCTACCGCGACGTGCGCGTCTGCCAGATTTACGAGGGAACCAGCGACGTGCAGAAAATCATCATCACGCGGGGGCTGTAGAGGCAACCGCGCTCAGGCCGCGCAGCGACCCAGCCACTTGAGGTAGGCGGCCAGCCATTTTTCGGCAAATTCGCGGCTGGCCTCGCCGATGCCGCCGTCGGCGGTAAAAAACCCTTCCTTGGCCTGAAGATAGGCCTCGGGCTGGTTCAGCGTGGGCATGTCCAGATAGGTCAGCACATTGCGCAGATGTTGCTGGGCCAGCGCGGTGCCGATGGCGCCGGCGGCGATGCCGATCACGCCAGCCGGCTTGCCCGCCCAGACGCTCTTGCCCCAGGGGCGCGAGCCGTGGTCGATGGCGTTCTTCAGCACGCCGGGGTAGGAGCGGTTGTACTCCGGCGTCACGAAGATCACGCCCGCGCAGGCCTTGATTTCCTCGCGCAGACGCGTGACGGCTTCGCCGGGGTTTTGCTCGGTGTCCTGGTTGTACAGCGGCAGATCGTCAATTCGGATATGTTTGAACGCATATCCGGCGGGCAACATTTTTTCCAGCGCCCGTGCCAATTTTTTGTTGATCGATTCCTTGCGGATGCTGCCGACGACGACGGCAATGGTTTTGCTGGATTCAGCCATGAGATTTTCCGGTGGGTTGAAATGCAATTGGGACGCAATTGGGGCGCAATTGGTGGCGCGGCCATTGTAGAATTTTTGCGTGGCCTATTGAGCGCCCGCCAGGAGATGTCCCACATGTCCCAAGACGATGACCGCACGGTGCGCCTGCACCGCGTGCTGCGCGCGCCGCCAAACAAGGTGTACCGCGCCTTTGTGGAGCCGCTGGCCATGGCCAAGTGGCTGCCGCCGCACGGCTTCACCTGCGTGGTGCACCAGATGGAGCCGCGCGTGGGCGGGCGCTTTCGCATGAGTTTCCAGAACTTTTCCACCGGCGGCGGCCACGCCTTCGGCGGCGAATACCTGGAACTGGTGCCCGACCAGCGCCTGCGCTACACCGACGTGTTCGACGATCCGAACCTGCCCGGCACGCTGGAGGTGACGGTGAATCTGCGCGCCGTGCTGTGCGGCACCGAGCTGTCGGTCACGCAATCGGGCATCCCCGCGCCGATTCCGCTGGAGATGTGCTACCTGGGCTGGCAGGAATCGCTCGCCCAGCTGGCGGCGCTGGTGGAGCCGGACATTCCGGGCTGACGCGGCCGGCGCGCAGGCGCGCGCCGCCCAGACGCCTAGCCCTGAATCACTCGGCTCCGGCCTGCGCCAGCACCAGCTCGGGGTTGCGGGCCGGCAGGGGCGCTGGCGTGGCCGCCATCGTCATGCGCACCCGAGCGCCCACCGTGGCGACCGAGGCCCCCGCCACCGGCGCGGCGGGCTTGAACAGGGCGTACAGCTGCATCACGGTTTTGACGTAGCCCTGCGTCTCCTTGTAATTGGGCACCTGGTTGCCGGCACGCTGCACGGCGCCTTCGCCGGCGTTGTAGGCGGCAAGCGCCAGATCGATCTGCCCGGCAAAGAGGTCGAGCAGACGCTTGAGGTGCCGGGTGCCGGCCTGGATGTTGGTCTTGGGGTCGGCGAGCTTCTGCTCGGCGGTCTGGTTTTTGTCGGCCTTGACGCCGTAGCGCTCGGCGGTGGCCGGCATCAGCTGCATCAGCCCGACGGCGCCCTTGGGCGAAACGGCGGCGCTGTCAAAGCCCGATTCGGCGGCGGCCACGGCCTTGAGCAGTTCGTAGTCCACCGCGTGCTGCTTGGCGGCGTCCTTGAGGAACTTGCGCGCGGCGAGGTACCCCGGGGAGCTGTCGATGTCGGCCAGGCGCTTGGGCGGGTTGTCGGCGGGGCGCGCCGCCGCGGCGCTGGGCCTGGCTGCCGCGGCCGTCTGGATCACGCGCCGCGCGTCGGGCGTGATGCGCTGCAGGCGCTCGAAGTCAGCCCCCTTGAAGAACAGCTTGTAGCGCTCATCGACCTGCTCGGCGGCGAAATGGGTGTGGCCCTGCGCGTCCACGTAAGCCCACAGGTCGGCCCGCGCCGACACGCTCCAAAACGACAGCGCCGAGCCCAGCAGCAGCGGCCACAAGCGGTGTGAAATGCGGGCAAAGTGGCGAATTGAGAGGCGGTGGCGACGGTTCTTCACACGGGTGTCCCTGGGATTCGGCGACAAAACATCCCGCGCCCGGTACGGTTGCCGGGCGGGGCGGCGGAGCGGGGGAATTTCAAGAAAGGGCTTGAGGTTTTATCACTTTCCGGCCCGCCGCGCCAGATGCCGGGATTTGGCCAGGCGCCGTCAGTCGGTGCGCGGGTAGGGTTCGGCCTTGGGCACGATGGTGATCTGGCCGTTGGTTTCGACCGTCGCGCGGGCGACCTCGTGCGTGTGCAGGCAGCCGCCCGCGCGCAAGGCGGCCTGCAGGTCGGCGGGGGTGATGCGTTCGCGGCGCATCACGTCATTGTTGACCTCGCCGTGCAGGATCAGCACCTCGGGCTTGCCGTCGATCCAGCGCGCCACGCGCGGGTGGTTGTTGCCGATCCAGGCCACCAGCGCGTGGCAGCCGATCAGCGTGCCGGCGCAGATGAGGCCGCCTATGAGCGAGTTGTCGCCGGCGTTCATGGCGTTTTGCACGGCGTTCGAGAGGATGAGCAGCAGGATCAGGTCGAACGGCGCGTATTGGCCAATCTGCCGCCGCCCGGTCAGGCGCAGCAGCACCAGCAGAAAGGCGTAGACGATGACGCCGCGCACGACAAGCTCCCACCACGGGACGCTGAGGTTGAACATGAACAGGCTCCAGGCAATGAATGGCCGCCATCATGCCCGCACGGCGGCGGGTACCATTGCCGGATCAACCGGATTCATTCTTGACTTGGAGGACAGAAGACATGGGTATCCAGACCGTGGGCATCATCGGCGCCGGCACGATGGGCAATGGCATCGCGCAGGCCTGCGCGGTAAGCGGCTTGAAGGTGGTGATGGTGGACATTGCCCAGGCAGCGGTGGACAAGGGCCTGGCGACGGTGGGCAAGAGCCTGGACCGGCTGATCGCCAAGGACAAGATGAGCGAGACCGAAAAAGCCGCCGCGCTGGCGCGCATTCGCGGCAGCACGGCCTACGAGGACCTGAAGGCCGCCGACCTGGTGATCGAGGCCGCGACCGAGAACCAGGACCTGAAGGTGAAGATTCTCAAGCAGGTGGACGCACTGCTGGCGCCGCAGGTGATCCTGGCGACCAACACCTCGTCGATTTCGATCACGCAACTGGCCGCCGTCACCGGCCGCGCCGAGCGCTTCATCGGCATGCACTTCTTCAACCCGGTGCCGATGATGGCGCTGGTGGAGATCATCCGTGGCCTGCAGACCTCGGACGAGACGCATGCCGCCGTGCAGGAGCTGGCCAAGAAGCTCGGCAAATCGCCCATCACGGTGAAAAATGCGCCGGGCTTCGTGGTCAACCGCATCCTGGTGCCGATGATCAACGAGGCCTTCTTCGTGCTGGCCGAAGGTCTGGCCACGCCCGAGGACATCGACGCCGGCATGCGCCTGGGCTGCAACCACCCCATCGGCCCGCTGGCGCTGGCCGACATGGTGGGCCTGGACGTGTGCCTGGCCGTGATGGAGGTCTACCTCAAGGAGTTTGGCGATTCCAAGTACCGACCCTGCCCGCTCCTCAAGGAAATGGTCGCCGCCGGCCGACTGGGCCGCAAGACGGGGCGCGGGGTGTATTCGTATGCATGAGGGCGGCAAGAGGGGCTAGCCCCATCTACTGCTTGACGCCCCGAAGCTCCAGCCCGACGGGCCGGCACATGCTGGCCTTTCCGCTGCGCTTGGCCTCGACCCGTTGCAGGTACCGCGCGTGCAACTGGCTGTCGTTCTCGATGCGCGACACGATGGCGGCGTTGCGGCTGCGCCAAGCCTCGTAGGGCTTGGCCATCTCTTCGCGCCATATCGTGACGGCATCGGCACAGGAGCGGTAGGTGGACATGAACTCAATCACCCGGTCGACCTCGCTGCGGTCAGCGCCGCTGCCGGGAGCGGCAGGCGGCGCCGCAGGCGTCTTGACGGTTGCCTGCTTGGCGACCTCCGGGCAAGGTTGCGCTTGATAGGTCGTCTTACCATCCTGAACGCACCTTCACAGGGATTGGGCTTGGCCAGGCAGGGTGGAAGCCGCCAAGCATACGGGGATGAGCGCGCGCGCAAGATTCATGGGATGTGCGGTGAACGAGAAATCCGGCCAATTGTCAGGGCAAAGCGAGCGGAGCATTCGTAAATCGGGCGCCGCCAGTCCCCCCTGATCCAGGAGCCGGTTGATCAGGCCCGTGTCGTACCGAGGCGCCGTGGGCCCCTCATCGACCGGTGGCAGGGAACGGCCGTTCATGCTAGTCTGCCCGCCACCAGCGGGTGCCGGAGCGCGAGCATGAAGATCAAGGGGCTACTTCCACTTTCGGGTGTACTGTTGGCGGCGCTGTCGGTGCTGCCAACCCTGGCGCAGCAGGCGGCTACGGCCACCCCGGCTCCCGCCACGACACCAGCGGCGGCGTCTGACGCGCCTGAGTTGGTGTCGCATCCCTGGGCCGCGCTGCCGCCGGCGCGTTCACCCGAGTCCTATTTCACCAACCTCAAGGATGGTGAGACCCGCGAGACGCCGTTCGTGCTGCGTTTCGGCCTGTCCATGCGTGGCCTCGTGCCCGCCGGCAAGACGGCTGGCCGGGCCGGCCACCACCACCTGCTGATCAACCAGTCGCTGCCGCTGGACTTCAGCAAACCTCTGCCGTTCAACGAGCAGTACATTCACTTCGGCAAAGGCCAGATGGAAACCGTACTAAACCTGCCGCCGGGCAAATACGAGTTGCGCATGCTGCTGGCCGACCAGGGGCACATTCCCTTTTTCGTCTACAGCAAGCCCCTGCACCTGACGGTCAGCAAGCAGAACAAGGGCGCGGCGCCGTCCGACCTGCTGGGCCCGGCGCGGATCGAGATCATGAGCCCTGGCCTTGGTGAAACCGTGCGCACGCCTTTCCGGGTGCAGTTCCACGCCAGTGGTTTCAACATTTCCCATGCGTCGGCCAAGGTACCGGACACCGGTTACTTCCGTCTCCACATGGAGCGCGGCGGTCGCAAAGCCGAGGTGATGGAGTTCAAGGCGGGGCAAACCGAGGTCTGGCTCAATCCGCCGACGGACGACTACACCCTGCGCCTGGAACTGGTAAGCGGCACTGCGGGCACGGTGATGGCCCGCACCGAGCCGATGCACCTGAAGGTCGTGGCGCGCTGACGCGGCGACTCCGGCAGCATCGGCCGCGCGGGCAGCCGCAGCGCTGGGCAACGCGCTGCCAGGATGAACTTTCAGGTTTAGCGGGCGTCCAGCGGTCCCGGAGCAACCGTACCCAGCGGCAGCGCGCTGATTTCGGCCAGCAGATCGGCCAGAGCGCGCGCCGCCGCCGCGATGAGCGCGCGACCTTTTTCGGCGCTCGCCTGCGTGGCGTCCCCCGCCGCGCCGCTGGCGTTCAAATCCTGGGCCATCCAGCCGAGCTTGGCGCTGCGGCCGTTGCCGAGCACCGGATAGGCGGCGGCGCGGTCTTGCGAGGTGGAGCGGAAATCGCGCGCCCGATCCATGCGCACCAGATCGGGCCGCAGCGCGAGCATCATCGAGGTTTCGACCGCGCCGCCGTGCACGCCAAAGCGCAGTTCTTCCGCGCCAAACCGATCCATCGCCTCGCCCAGCGGCAGATTGAACCAACTGCACGAATACACGATCAGGCCATGCGCGGCGCGCAACTCCCGCGCCGCGATATCCATGGCGGCAACGTTGCCGCCATGCGTGTTGAAGATCAGCAGCTTTTTCACCCCCGCGCGCGCCACGCCTTCACCGAGCGCGCGCCACAGGCCCAGCAAGCCATCGGGCGGCAGCGTGAGCGTACCGGGAAAGGCGCGATGCTCCACGCTGTGGCCCAGCGCCTGCACGGGCAGCATGAGCACCGGTGGGTCGCTCGGCACGAGCGGCTGCGCGGCGGCCAGAATGCCTTCGAGCAGCATCGCATCCACGCCCAGCGGCAGATGCGGCCCATGCTGTTCAACGGCGGCCACGGGCAGCAGCGCCACGGTTTGGGCGGCATCCAGCGCGGCGAAATCGGCGCTGCGAAGGCCGTACCAGGCTTGCATGGACAAAGGGCGGGCGGCAGATGCGGCTTGCACCGCGAATTGATGACCCCTACACTGTAGCACAGCAATTCACACGATCATTTGTAATTAAACAATTTCGGGAGAATTCATATGGCCGCCGCCAATTGGACCGACGCCCAGGTATTTGCGCAACTCAATTCCGGCTCCAAATGGGCGGGCGCCACCATCACCTACCGATTTCCCACCAGCACCACGGGCCTGTCGGCCAGCGGGGGCGAAACCAGCACCTTTCGCGCACCCAGCGCCAGCCAGCAGGCGACATTTGCGCTGGCGATTGCCACCTGGGACGATTTGATCGCGCCCAATTTCCAGCAAACCACGCTGACCAGTTCGAACATCGAATTTGCGTATTCCACCACCGGCGTGTCGTACGCGCTGGGCTATTACCCGCAAGGCGGGTCGATCTGGTTCAACGCCTCGCAAAGCTCGCTGCAGGCCCCGGCCATGGGCAACTACGGCTTTCAGACCATGATCCACGAGATTGGCCACTCGCTGGGTCTGCGGCATATGGGCAACTACGATGGCGCAGGCTCCTGGACACCTTCGTCCTACCAGGACTCGGTGGTGCTGTCCATCATGTCCTATTTCGGGCCATCGGCGCCCAACCGCTCGCCCGACGTGAAGGACGCCGACTGGGTGGGCACCGACGGCCTGACGCACGCGCCCGAGACGCCGATGCTCAACGACGTGATGGCGATCCAGCAAATCTACGGCGCCTCCACCACCACGCGGCTGGGCGACACGGTCTATGGCTTTTCATCCACCGTGACCGGATCGCTCGCCGGGCTCTACGATTTCACGGCCAATCCCTATCCCATTCTCACGTTGTTCGATTCCGGTGGAATTGACACCTTGAATTTGAGCGGCTGGAATACGCCATCGGATATTCGCCTGGAATCCGGCGCCTTCAGTTCCGGCAATTCGATGACGAATAACATCGCCATTGCCTACAGCACGGTCATTGAAAACGCGGTGGGCGGCGGCGGCGCTGATCAGATCACCGGCAACGCGGCGGCAAACCGGCTCGACGGAGGCGCCGGCAGCGACGTGATCGTCGGCCTGGATGGTGACGACACGCTGATCGGCGGGCGGGGCGACGACAAGATCGACGGCGGACTGGGCGCCGACACCGCCGTGCTGGCCGGCGCGTTTGCGACCTATACCGTCAGCTACGACGCCGCCAGCCGACAGATCACGCTCAGCGGCGCAGCCAGCGGCACCGACACCTACCTGAACGTGGAGAATTTCCAGTTTGCCGACACCACGCGCACGGCGACGCAGCTCATCTCCAGCGACACCACGGCGCCCACGCTGATCACCACCTCCCCGGCCGACAACGCGATCGGCGTGGCGGCAGGCGCGAATCTGGTGTTGAACTTCTCGGAGCCGGTGCAAGCGGGGGCCGGCAATCTGCAGATCTTCAACGCCAACGGCACGCTGGCGCGAACCATCGCGATCACCGACACCACACAGGTCAGCTTTGCCGGCGGCACGCTGACGGTCAATCCCAGCGCCGACCTGATCGCCGGCAGCGGCTACTACGTCACGCTGGACGCCAGCGCCGTCAAGGATGTGGCGGGCAATGCCTTCGCGGGCATCACGGGCAGTACCGCGTTCAACTTCAGCACGGTCGCGTCGGTCGGCGCGATGCGCTCGATCAGCGAGAACATCACCCGCATCGTGACGCCGGGCAGCGCCGGCACCAGCGGCAGCATTGAGGTCGCCAACGACGGCGACCTGTTCAAGGTCGCGCTGCAGGCGGGTCAAGCCTATACCTTCACCGTCGCCAAGGCCCGCAACAGCGGCCTGCCCGATCCGTACCTCCAGCTG
>DAIOSZ010000132.1:0-11077 GCA_036752305.1 Burkholderiaceae bacterium | reverse complement strand
TCGGCATGTAGATCAGCACGCGATCGCCCTTTTGGACACCCAGTTCCTTGCGGATGGCGGCCATGCGCTCCACCTCCGCCTGCAATTCCTTGAAGCTGTAGACCTGTTCCTGATTGGTCTCGGTGGAAACAAAGATCAGCGCCGGCCGATCGGGGTGCGCGGCCGCGTGGCGATCCACGGCGTTGTGGCACAGATTGGTGGTACCTCCGACAAACCAGCGCGCGAACGGTGGTTTCGAGTAATCGCAAATCTGCTGTGGCGGGGTCTTCCAGTCGATCAGCTTGGCCTGCTCGGCCCAGAAGTTGTCGCGGTCTTCGATGGATCGGCGGTGAAATTCGTCGTATGCGCTCATGGGGTCTCCTACGGGTTCAGTTGGGAACTGAATTCATAATTATGGAAACCGGGCTTGCGAGACGCTGACGTGTCCCTTCTGCGCGGGGAGACGGCGCAGGCTATCGGATCATGCCCTGCCAGGCCTTAAAGGCCGGGTGCCGCGCATCGGCCAGCCATTCAAACCCCACCATCTCGGTCGTCACCAGCTCGACGCCGGTCGATGCCAGCCGGTCAAAGGCCGCGTCGCGGTTGCGTTCGGTGCGCGAACCACAGGCATCGGTCACGACCCAGACTTCGTGTTCGTCACCCAGCGCAAGAGCGGTCTGCAGCAGACACACATGGGCTTCACAGCCCGCCAGAATCAGCGTCTCGCGCGTGCGCGCTGGCGTCTGTGCGGTTTTTTGCAGATGACGCGGCAAACTGCGCGCGTTGCCCGCGGGTGCCTTGGGCTTGGGAAACAGCAGCGGGAGCAAAACCTCGGCCGCGCTGAAGCAGGTCTTTTGCACGGTGTCGTCGCACAGGGCCTTCAACGCCGCATCGTTTTCACCCAGACGCTCAGGCATCTGTTCAGTCCCCCAGACAGGCACGCCCAATTCACGCGCGATCCGGGCCAACCGCAAGGCGTTGTCCAGCACGGCCTGGCCCCGGTCGATGGCAGGCATGAGCCGCGCCTGATAGTCAATGAGAATGAGTTGGCATTCGTCGGCATTCAGCAGCATGCATGGCTCCTATCGCGGGAATACAGGGAAGTCTTGACGGTATTATTCACCTTCGACGCGGTGCACCCGACACTGGCAACGGCGACTCGAAACCGAGCGCAGCCAGGGGTAATCCCTCACCCCCAAACGATTGACGCCCGGCCGTCGGGTACCTATTCTCCCGCCCCATGACGAAAACAGCCCTGTTCGCCGCGTGTCTGGCCTGCGCCTTGTCCATCAATGCCCATGCAGCCCCCAGCGATGCGACGGACGATCTGGACCATATGCTGGAGCAGCGTGGGCTGGTTGGCCAGTTGCAGCAGCTGGGATACCAGGCAAAGGAAAAGACTTCCAGCTTGGTCATGCACGCGATGGGTTTTCTCGGCCTGCCATACCGCCGTGGTGGCAACAGCGCCGAAACGGGCTTTGATTGCAGCGGGTTCGTGCGCGCCATGTACAGCCAGACGGTGGGCCTGCTGCTTCCGCGCCAAGCCAATGAACAGGCCGCCGTCACGCAAACCATCAGCCGCGACGAACTGCGCCCTGGTGATCTGGTGTTTTTCAACACGATGCGCCGCGCGTTCAGCCACGTGGGCATCTATATCGGCGAAGGCAAGTTCATTCACTCTCCGCGCGCAGGCCGCGAAATCCGCGTTGACAGCATGCAGGGCAAGTACTGGGTCAATCGCTTTGATGGCGCCCGTCGCGTGACTTCCGCACAAGCAGCCACCGAACCACGCTGAGGCGCTTCAGCCCAGGGTGGCCATAAAAAAAAGCAGGCTCAGGGCCTGCTTTTTTTGTTTGCGTGACACTGCGGCTACTTGCGCTGCGGCGGCAGATCCGTACAGGAGCCATGAGCCACTTCCGCCGCCATGCCGATGCTTTCGCCCAGCGTCGGGTGCGGGTGGATCGTCTTGCCGATGTCCACCGCGTCGGCCCCCATCTCGATGGCCAGCGCGATCTCGCCGATCATGTCTCCGGCATGCGTGCCGACGATACCGCCACCCAGGATCTTGCCGTGACCATGCGCCTCGGGTGAGTCGTCGAACAGCAGCTTGGTATAGCCTTCGTCGCGCCCGTTGGCGATCGCGCGACCCGAAGCCGTCCACGGAAACAAGCCCTTGCGGACCTTGATGCCCTGCGCCTTGGCTTGGTCTTCCGTGAGACCCACCCAGGCGACTTCCGGATCGGTGTACGCCACGCTCGGAATCACCCGTGCATTGAAGGCGCTGGCCGCCAGCTCCTTGTTGCCTTGCAACTCACCGGCAATCACCTCGGCCGCCACATGCGCCTCATGCACCGCCTTGTGGGCCAGCATGGGCTGGCCGACGATGTCGCCGATGGCAAAAATGTGCGGTACGTTGGTGCGCATCTGGATGTCCACGTCGATGAAGCCGCGGTCCGTCACGCGCACCCCGGCCTTCTCGGCGCCGATCTTCTTTCCATTGGGCGTGCGGCCCACGGCCTGCAGCACGAGGTCGTAGGTGCCTTCGCTCTTCGTGCCATCCAGCCCCTCGAACTGCACCTTGATACCTTCGGGAGTGGCCTGGGCGCCCACGGTCTTGGTCTTGAGCATGATCTGGTCGAAGCGGGCCGCGTTCATCTTCTGCCACACCTTCACCAGATCGCGGTCAGCTCCCTGCATCAGGCCGTCAAGCATCTCCACCACGTCCAGGCGGGCGCCGAGCGTGGAGTAGACCGTGCCCATTTCGAGGCCGATGATGCCGCCGCCGACGATGAGCATCTTCTTCGGCGCGCCCTTGAGCTGCAACGCACCGGTCGAATCCACCACGCGCTCGTCCTGCGGCATGAACGGCAGGCGCACCGCCTGGCTACCCGCCGCGATGATGCAACGCTTGAAGGCCACGACCTTCTTGCTGCCCGTCTTGTCCTGCGCTCCGCCGCTGGTTTCCTCCAGCTCCAGATGGTTGGCGCCGACGAAGGAGCCGTAACCGCGCAACAGCGTCACCTTGCGCATCTTGGCCATGGCCGCGAGGCCGCCGGTCAGCTTGCCAACCACTTTTTCCTTGTGGCCGCGCAGCTTGTCGATGTCCAGCTTGGGCGCGCCGCCATAGTCCACGCCCAGCGCGGCCAGATGGCTCACTTCATCCATCACCGCCGCCACATGCAAGAGCGCCTTGGACGGTATGCAACCCACGTTCAGGCAAACGCCGCCGAGCGTGGCGTAGCGCTCGACGAGCACCACTTTCAGGCCCAGGTCCGCCGCGCGGAACGCCGCCGAATAACCGCCCGGTCCCGCGCCGAGCACAAGCACGTCGCATTCCACGTCGGCCGACCCGGCAAAGCTCGCCGCCTGCGGCGCGGGGCCAGCAGCGGGTGCCGGCACGGGAGCCGAAGGTGCGGGCGCGGCGGACGCGGGAGCCGCCGCGCCCGCGTCGCTTGACTCCAGGCTCAGCAACACCGAGCCCTCACTCACCTTGTCGCCGAGCTGGATTTTCAGCTCCTTGACCACACCGGCGTGGCTCGACGGAATTTCCATCGAGGCCTTGTCGGACTCCACCGTGATCAGCGATTGCTCCTGTTTGATCGTATCGCCGGGCTTGACCAGCAATTCGATCACGGCGACGTCCTTGAAGTCACCAATATCGGGAACCTTGATGTCGATCAGTGCCATGTCCTGCCCCCCTTTTACAGCAGCACCCGGCGGAAGTCGCCGAGGATCTGACCAAGGTAGACGTTGAAGCGCGCGGCCGCCGCGCCGTCGATCACGCGGTGATCCCAGGTCAGCGACAGCGGCAGCATCAACCTGGGCTGGAAGGCCTTGCCGTCCCACACAGGCTCGATGGTCGAGCGACACACACCCAGGATCGCGACCTCGGGCGCATTGATGATGGGCGTGAAATACCGCCCGCCGATGCCGCCCAGGCTGCTGATCGTGAACGTGGCGCCGCTCATGTCGTTTGGCCCCAGCTTGCCCTCGCGCGCCTTGCCAGCGAGCTCGCCCATTTCCTTGCTGATCGCCATCACGCCCTTCTGGTCGGCGTTCTTGATCACCGGCACCACCAGGCCGTTGGGCGTATCGGCGGCAAAGCCGATGTGCCAGAACTGCTTGTAGACCAGCGCATCGCCATCCAGCGAAGCATTGAATTCGGGAAACTTCTTCAGCGCCGCCACGCAAGCCTTGATGAGGAAGGCGAGCATGGTGACCTTGACACCGGACTTCTCGTTTTCCTTGTTGGTCGAAACGCGGAACGCTTCCAGATCGGTGATGTCGGCGTCATCGTGGTTGGTGACCGCCGGAATCATCACGGCGTTGCGCATCAGGTTCGCGCCGCTGATCTTCTTGATGCGGCTGAGCTCCTTGCGCTCGATCGGGCCGAACTTGGCGAAATCCACCTTCGGCCAGGGGATCAGGTTCAGCTCGCCGCCGCCTGTCACGCCACCGGCACCGCCCGCGGGCGCCTTGGCCGCCTGAGCCTTGGTCTGAGCCGCGCCCGACATCACGGCCTTGGTGAAGGCCTGCACGTCATCTTGCGTGATGCGTCCCTTGGGACCGGTACCCTTGACCTCCTCCAGCGGCACGCCGAGTTCGCGCGCAAATTTGCGTATCGAGGGAGACGCATGCGGCAGACCAACGGGAGCGCCTCCTGGCTGGTGCACCGGCACGCTCGTGGACGCTACACTTTCAATAGCTGCCCGTGGTGACTCCGCCACCACCGTCGCCGGTTTTGAATCTTGCGAAACCGCCGCCGGAGCCGCTGCGGGCGCCGGTGAAGCGGCGCCAGCAGCGGCTTCCAGAACGACCAGCAGGTCGCCCTGGTTGATCTTGTCCCCAAGCTTGACCTTGACCTCCTTGACCACGCCGGCATGGCTCGACGGGATCTCCATCGAGGCCTTGTCCGACTCCACCGTGATCAGCGACTGCTCGACCTTGACGGTATCGCCCGGCTTGACGAACACCTCGATGACGGCCACGTCCTTGAAATCGCCGATGTCGGGAACCAGCACGTTGACCGGCCCGCTGGCGGCTGCCGTCGGCGCGGGCGCCGACGCTGCTGGCGCTGGCGCCGGCGACGCCTGGGGCGCCGCGGGCGCGCTGGCCGCGGCCCCCGCATCGGCTGACTCGAGCATGAGCAGCAAGGAGCCCTCGCTGACCTTGTCGCCCAGCGCGATCTTGAGTTCCTTGACCACGCCGGCGTGGCTCGACGGAATTTCCATCGAGGCCTTGTCGGATTCGACCGTGATGAGCGACTGCTCGGCCTTGACCGTGTCGCCGGGCTTGACCAGCAGTTCGATCACCGCCACGTCCTTGAAGTCACCGATGTCCGGGACCTTCACTTCAATGAGTGCCATGTCGTTTGTCTCCGTTCGTTGTCAGGCGTAAAGCGGGTTGATCTTCTCGGTCTTGATGCCGTATTTGGCAATGGCCTCGGCCACCTGGCTGACCGGCACCTTGCCCTCGTCGGCCAGCGCGCGCAAGGCGGCGAGCACGACGTAGTGGCGATTGATCTCGAAATGCTCACGCAGGCGTGAGCGGAAATCGCTGCGGCCGAAGCCGTCGGTACCCAGCACGCGGTAGGTGCGGCCCTTGGGAATGAAGGCGCGGATTTGCTCGGCGTAGTTCTTCATGTAGTCCGTGGACGCGACGACCGGTCCGGTGCTCGTGTTCAACTGCTGCGCAACAAAGGGCACGCGCGGCGTATCGGTGGGGTGCAGCAGGTTCCAGCGGTCGGCGTCGGCGCCGTCACGGGCGAGCTGGTTGAAACTCGGACAGCTCCACACGTCGGCCTGCACACCCCAGTCGTCCTTGAGCAGCTTCTGCGCGGCCAGCGACTCGCGCAGAATAGTCCCGGAGCCCAGCAGTTGCACGCGAGGCCCACTGCCCGCGTCGCCCGGTGAACACAGGTACATGCCCTTGATGATCTGATCCTCGGTCCCGCTCTTGAGGCCCGGCATCGCGTAGTTCTCGTTGAGCAGCG
Organism: Burkholderiaceae bacterium; assembly: GCA_036752305.1. GTDB lineage: Bacteria > Pseudomonadota > Gammaproteobacteria > Burkholderiales > Burkholderiaceae_C > DAIOSZ01. Next base: position 5,106 of record DAIOSZ010000132.1, on the reverse strand, counting down.
TGAGGTAGTAGAAAACGTTCTCCTGCCGCTCGACCATGCGCTTGAGGCCGTCGTGCAGGATCACGCCCACCTCGTGCGCGAAGCTCGGGTCATAGCTGACGCAATTGGGAATGGTACCCGCCAGGATGTGGCTGTGGCCGTCCTCGTGCTGCAAGCCCTCGCCATTGAGCGTGGTGCGCCCGGAGGTACCGCCCAGCAGGAAGCCACGCGCCTGCATGTCGCCCGCCGCCCAGGCCAGGTCGCCAATGCGCTGGAAACCGAACATGGAGTAGTAGACATAGAACGGCACCATGATCCGGTTGCTCGTCGAATAGCTGGTGGCCGCGGCGATCCACGAGGCCATGCCGCCCGCTTCGTTGATGCCTTCCTGGAGGATCTGCCCTGCCTTGTCCTCCTTGTAGTACATCACCTGGTCCTTGTCGACCGGGGTGTAGAGCTGGCCCTTCGGGTTGTAGATGCCGATCTGGCGGAACAGGCCTTCCATGCCGAAGGTGCGCGCCTCGTCCACCAGTATGGGCACCACGCGCGGCCCCAGCGCCTGATCGCGCAGCAGTTGCGTCAAAAAGCGCACGAATGCCTGCGTGGTGCTGATCTCGCGGCCCTCGGCGGTGGGCTCCAGCACAGCCTTGAAGGTCTCCAGCGCCGGCACGGTAAAGCTCTCGTCCGCCTTGGCCCGGCGGTGCGGCAGGTAGCCGCCCAGCGCCTGGCGGCGCTCATGCAGGTACTTCATCTCCGGCGTGTCGTCGGCCGGCTTGTAGTAGGGCAGCTTGTCGAGCTCGCTGTCGGGGATCGGGATGTTGAAGCGGTCGCGGATGTAGCGGATGTCCTCGTCGCTGAGCTTCTTGGTCTGGTGCACCGTGTTCTTGCCCTCGCCCGCCTTGCCCATGCCGTAACCCTTGACGGTCTTGACGAGCAGCACGGTGGGTTGGCCCTTATGGTGGTGCGCCGCATGGAACGCGGCATACACCTTCTGTGGGTCATGGCCGCCGCGGCGCAACTCGAAAATCTCCTCGTCGCTCATGTGCTCAACCAGCTTGAGCGTCTCCGGATAGCGGCCGAAGAAATTCTTGCGCACGAACGCGCCGTCATTGGCCTTCATGGCCTGGTAGTCGCCGTCCAGCGTCTCCATCATCAATTGCTTGAGCTTGCCCGAGGTGTCGCGCGCCAGCAGCTTGTCCCAGCCCTCGCCCCAGATCAGCTTGATCACGTTCCAACCGGCGCCGCGAAACTCGCCCTCCAGTTCCTGAATGATCTTGCCGTTGCCGCGCACCGGCCCATCCAGCCGTTGCAGGTTGCAGTTGACGACGAAAATCAGGTTATCCAGGCCTTCGCGCGCGGCCAGCCCGATGGCACCCAACGATTCGGGTTCGTCCATCTCACCGTCACCCATGAAGGCCCACACGCGGCGATTCTCCGTATTGGCGATGCCGCGCGCGTTCAGGTACTTCAGAAAGCGCGCCTGGTAGATCGCCATCAACGGCCCCAGACCCATGCTCACGGTCGGGAACTGCCAGAACTCGGGCATCAGCTTCGGGTGCGGATAGCTCGACAGCCCCTTGCCGCCCACTTCCTGGCGGAAGTTGTCCATCTGCGCTTCGCTGATGCGCCCCTCCAGATAGGCGCGCGCATAAATGCCGGGCGCGCTGTGACCCTGGATGAACAGGCAGTCACCACCGTGGCCCTCGCTTTCGGCATGCCAGAAATGGTTGAAACCCGCGCCGAGCATGCTCGCCAGCGAGGCGAACGAGCCGATGTGGCCGCCCAGGTCGCCGCCGTCCTCGGGATTCAGGCGGTTGGCGCGCACCACCATGGCCATGGCGTTCCAGCGCATGTAGGCGCGCAGGCGCTTCTCAATGGCGATGTTGCCCGGCGTGTGCGCCTCCTGGTCGGGCTCGATCGTGTTGACGTAGCCGGTGGTCGCGGAGAACGGCATGTCGATGCTGTTCTGACGCGCGGTTTCGAGCAACTGTTCGATCAGGAAATGGGCGCGCTCGGCGCCTTCGCGACTGATGACGGCGGACAGTGCGTCCATCCATTCCCGGGTTTCCTGGCTGTCGGTATCGGGCGCGCTGTTGGGTGCGGCTGACATGGCTTGTCTCCTTGTTGGGTATTGACAGGGTTGCGACTACGAAATGTAGCCCGAGTTTGCCCGAGAAAATTCAAAATTTCAAGTAGTGGTAGATATTTTCATATTATGGAATTCGATGCAACCCAAGCACTCATGCCCGCATATTTACACTGCGCGCATGCCGCGCTCTTCTTCCGCCGCCGCGACCCTCGCACCCTTGACCGCCGCGCCCGCCAGCCTGCGCCGACGCCTGTGGCATTGGTGGCAGGGCCAGGGCGCCACGCGGCAGGACCGCTATGCCATCCTCGCGCCGCTGGGCGCGGTGGTGCTGTTCCTCGGCGCGGTGATCGCCTCGCTGGCTTACCTCAGGGCCGAGGAACTCGATCGAGAACAGCAGGCCGCGCAGCGCGATGTGGAATACACCTTGCAGCGCGTGCGCCTGCGCCTGGTGGAGCGACAGGAGCAGATCGGCCTGCTGGCGCGCCAGACCGCCACGCACGAGCGCGAGTTGCGAACCTTCGTGGCCAGGGCCGAATCCGCCGTGATGCAAACGCCGGAATTGCAGGCCTTGACGTGGGTGGATGGGCGCGGTCGGGTGATCGCAAGCCATGCTTCGGCGGCGCTGCCGGCCGACGCCTTGCGCGCGCGCGGCGCGCGCCTGAGCGGCGGTGACACCGAGAGCAGCCTCACCATAGCGCGCGACATCCGCCAGCCGATCTACCACCAACCACAGCGCGGCCCTCTGCCTCCCGGCGCGGCGAACCTGGAACCCGGCCAGGCGCCCCCCGAAACACCCCCGCCCGACAGCCTGCTGCAGCTTCATGTGCCCATGTTCGAGCAAGGACGCTACGTTGGCGAAATCCTGGCCGAATACTCGCTCGACACTCTGCTGCGCTTCACCGTCCCGCCGGAAGTAGCGGCGCGCTACGCAGTGCAGTTGCTCGACGGCCACGGCCACTTGGTGGCCGGTGCCCCTCCGGTGCGCAAGACCGCGCGTTTTTGGTCGGGCGATCCGGTTCAATCGGAGTCGCCGGTCTCGCCGGTCGGCAACGGCCTGGTGCTGCGCGCCCAGGCCTACCGCACCTCGCAAGGCGTGGTGGGCAGCAGCCTGATCTGGCTGGTCGGCGCCCTGTCGGCCATGACGGCCTGGATGCTCTACGGCACCTGGCGCCACACCCGGCGGCGTCAGCAGGCGCAGTTGGCCCTGGTGAAGGAAACGCGGTTTCGCCGCGCCATGGAAAACTCCATGCTCACCGGCATGCGCGCACTCGACATGCACGGCCGCATCAGCTACGTCAACCCCGCGTTCTGCCAGATGACGCTGTGGAACGAAGACGAGCTGGTCGGCCGCATGCCCCCCTACCCTTACTGGCCGCCCGAGGAGCACGAAGCACTGGACTCCCAGCTGCGCGAGGAACTCGCCGGCCGCGTGCATCACAGCGGCTTTCAGATGCGCGTGCAGCGCAAGGATGGCACGCAGTTCGATGCGCGGCTATACGTCTCGCCGTTGGTGGACCCAACCGGCGAGCAAACCGGCTGGATGGCTTCGATGACCGACATCACCGAGCCCAACCGCATCCGCGAGCAGCTGCTGACGCTGGACGAAGCGGCCATCCCCGCCCGCAGCCGTGAGTTGGCGGTGAAGGTGTGGGCGCGGTATAACGAACTCGACTAAACGACCGCCGCCGACCGACCGCTGACCGCCGCAAGGAGCATTCAACACAATGGCGCAAGGGTTAGGCGCCTTTTGCGTCCTTGCGCCTCAGCGTCTTTGCGTTAATTTCCGCCTGCGGCCGGCCGTCGGCGGTCACAATCATAATTGGGGAGTAACCTATGAAGATCGCAATATTGGGCGGAACCGGCAAGGAAGGTTCCGGGTTGGGCTACCGGTGGGCGGCCGCCGGGCATGAGGTCATCATCGGCTCGCGCACGGCCGAGAAGGGGGAAGCCGCGGCCGAGGAGATGCAGTCGGAACTGCCACACGCGACAATCGGCGGCGCTGACAATGCCGCCGCGGCGGCGGCGGCCGAGATTATCGTCCTCTCCGTACCCTACGAGGCGCAGGAAAAGACCCTGGCCGACGTCCACGAGGCCGTGCAGGGCAAACTGCTCATCACCGTCGTGGCCCCGCTGGGCCAGCCGAAGGCCCGCGTCTGGCGGCTGCCGAGCGGCCTGTCGGCGGCCGAGGAAGCCCAGCAACAACTGGGCGAGGGCGTCACCGTCGTGGCCGCTTTCCAGAACATCTCCGCCTCGCACCTGCGCGACCTCGACCACGACCTCGATTGCGACGTGCTCATCTGTGGCGAGAAGGCGGCCGACAAGGAAATCGCCGCCGGGCTGTGCCGCGACGCAGGCATGCGCGGCATCAACGCCGGGGCGCTGGCCAACGCTGCCGTCGCCGAGGGGCTGACGGCCGTGTTGCTGGGCATCAACATCCGCAACAAGATCAGCGGCGCGGGGATTCGCATCACCGGGCTGCCGGAAGAATAGTGGATACTGAACAGTGGACAGTGGTCAGAGACACTACCCACTGTCCACTACCCACCGATCACTGTGAACAGCGACCACCTGACTCTCACCGCCCTGCCCGGCATCCCCGACGTCCAGCCGGGCGACGACGTCGGCCGGCTGCTGCTGGCCGCGCTCGACCGGGCCGGGCTGCCCCCGCGGGACGGTGACGTGCTGGCCGTGGCCCAGAAGATCATCAGCAAGGCCGAGGGACGTGAGGCGCGGCCGGCCGACGTGGAGCCGGGCGAGCGCGCCCATGAGCTGGCCGCGCAAGTGGGCAAAGACCCGCGCCTGATCGAACTCATCCTGCGCGAGAGCGAAGAGGTGTCGCGCGTCCGGCCGGGGGTGATCATCGTCCGCCACCGTCTCGGCTTCACCAGCGCCAACGCGGGCATCGACCGCTCCAACGTCGGCCCCGGCGAGGAGGAGCGCGTGCTGCTGCTGCCGCTGGACCCCGACGCTTCGGCGCGCCGCATCCGCGACCTGTTCATGGCTGAGCGCGGCGCGGTCGTCGGTGTGGTCATTACCGA
>DAIOSZ010000131.1:5600-11091 GCA_036752305.1 Burkholderiaceae bacterium | reverse complement strand
CCGGGCCGGCAACATCAGGATCGATTGATGGCACCGCATCCAATGGCCGGGGAAGTCGAAGTCCTGGCCTTCGACATCTTCGGCACCGTGGTCGACTGGCACGGCAGCATCGTGCGCGAGCTCGCGCAGCTGCAGCCCCAGGTGGACGGCGACGCCTTCGCGCGGGCCTGGCGCGCCGGCTACAAACCGGCCATGGCGCGCGTGATGTCCGGCGATGCGCTGGTGGGCGAGCACGAGCGCCTGCAGGCCCGCGTGAACCACCTGCACGACAAGCTCGAAGGCGCGCTGCGCCAGTGCCTGCGCGACGGCGCGGACGATAGTCCCGACGCCGCGCACGCCAGCCTGGACATCCGCGTACGCGCCAGCGCGCTCACCGCCTTCGTCATCGGCCGCGTGCAGCGGCAGGTCAAGACCGGCTTTGCCCGCCCGCCGGGCGAATGGGCCGAGGACGTGCTGGCACGGATGCTGCCGCCGCGCTGACGCCGACACCCCGGCGATGTGATCCAGGTCACCCGCCCGCGCCCGCGCCTGTGGGAAGATGAAAGCCGATGCCAGTCCAACGGTAGGCGTGTGCCACCCTGCTGCCGTCGCTGTCGATCGGGGAGAAAACCATGCGTTCCAGGGCCTTCAGGCTTCTCATGGCGCAGGCGCTGGCCGTTTGCCTGGTGGTGCTGCCAGCCTGTGGCGGCGGGGGGTCGGGCGCTCCGGTGGCCACGCCAGAGCCGCCGACCACCACCCCAACACCCACCCCCATCCCCACCCCCACCCCCGCCGGACTGGCCCCGACGCGGGTCAACACCACGGTGGCCGGCTCGCAGAGCGGCGCGCAGGTGTTTGCGACGTCCGACGGCGGCTTTGTGGTCGCGTGGTCGGGCGCGGCGCAGCGGTACGCGGCCGATGGCTCGCCGGTGGGGGCGGAGCAGCGGCAGGGCGTTCCGGTCGTTGCCGGTGCGAGCTACGTTGACCTGGGAATGCGGCCGTCCTTGCCCAACGGTGGCTGGGAGCGGTGGTTCATGGCCTATCAGGACATACCCGCAAGATATCTGGTGCAGCGCTATGGCGCCGATTTGACGCCTCAGGGTGGGCCCTTCGTTCCGCCGTTGCCCACGCCGCCGTTGGAGCCCAGCGGCGCGCAGCTTCAAGGCGGCGGCGTGGTGCAGATCGTCTACGAGAACCTCAATCCGGGTGTGACGGCGCCAAGACGCGTGATCCGACGCGCCGACGCCAGTGGCCGCGTGTATCAAACCGGCATTGAGTTTTCCGCCGAGCCGACGTATCGGCTGATCGCGCTGGCAGACGGGGGGTATGCGGTTTTGCTTTCGTCGGCCAATGGCGGTGGCCTCACGGTCCGCCGCTTTTCCGCGCAGGACGTGGAATCCGGGCCGCCCCTGAAGATCGCGGCAACGGACCCCGGTGCCACCGAAGTCTCAGGCCAACTGGTGGCCGACCCGCGTGGGGGATTCGCGGTCCTGTGGTGGGACCGGCCGCGGAACTCCGGCATGACGCCCTATCGCCTGCGGCGCTTTGACTCGTCCGGCGAGCCCCGCGAGCCCACGCGGGAATTGGTCGGTCTTGACGCTACCCAGGTCTATGGCCTGGCGGGATCGGGCGAGAACGTGATTCTGCGGGTGCGCACGGATGGCAGCCTTTGGATGCTCTGGCCCCGTTTGACCACGGTGAACGGGCCGCGGCAATTGGTGGGGCGTTCGTTCGGCGCGGGGGGCTCCTGGGACGGTCCGGCGCGGATCCTGACATCGGGCGAATGGGGCATCACCGGGTGGGGCGCGGCGATTTTGCGCGACGGAAGTTCAATCACCGCCTGGTCGGGCGAGGGACTGGACGGCGACGGCGCAGGCATTGGCATGTTGCGTCACGACGCACAGGGCGCGGGCATGGCGTTGCCCGCGCCGGCGGCCTTGCCCAATCCGCTTGACCAGCCCTTGCTTGGTTTCGTTCGCCTGAATGGCGAATACCCGCTCAGCGACGCCTGGAGGTTGAGCCGGGTCGTGGCGACGGGATCGCACTATCTGGCGCTTTGGAATCAGGCCGACCTGCCGCAGGCGCGCGGCCGCTGGTTCACGCGCGCGGGCTTGCCCGCGGGCGAGGCGTTTTCCGTATTTGGCAATGATCCCCGGCCTCTCGACGCGGTGGGCGCCTGGGCCAATGCCGACGGTTCGGTGACGGTGCTGGGTGGCGACCGCTATTCCGCCGGCCGCGCTCAAGTCTTGCGCCGCGTGAGCGTGACCGGCCCCTTGTCGGACAACCTGTCCAGCGCCGTATCGAACAGCGTGTTGACCGACGTGTCGGCCAGCGCTTTCGCGGACGGGGGTGCGCTGCTGAGTTGGAACACCCGCCAGGGCTCGGGCACCCAGGTGCAAATGGCGCACATGGTGCAGCTGCTGGACAGCGCGGGCAAGCCCAGGGGCACAGAAGCCGAGTTGCGCCGCGGCCCCTTGAGTGGATCGGCTGCGGTGCTGCGCGATGGCAGCTGGCTGGCGCTGTGGGCCGAGCCGGGTGGGAACGTCCCCGGCGTCTACTGGCGCCGCTACGGCGTGGACGGCAAGCCCCTGGGCGAGGCGCGGCGCGCCAACACCACGCCCGCCTGGTGCAGCGGGCGATCGGACTACGTGGTGCCGTGGGTCCCTTCGGCCGCCGTGATCGACGGGGGTTTCGTGGTCGCCTGGGTGGCCGAAGCATGCGGGGAGCCGCTGTCGCAAAGCATCCGCGTGCAGCGCTTTGACGCGGCAGGGGCGCCGGTGGGGGGCGAATTCATGCTGTCCGGCGGATCGCCCGGCGCCCGGGAGTTGACGCAACTGGACGCCACGCCGGGCGGTGGTTTCCGCGCGCTGTGGATGGCCAACCGCCAGGGCGTCTACTTTCCGTTTACCGAGACGCAGACGCAGGCCTTTACCGCGCAACTGGCGAGCGCCAGCCCGTTGACCGTGTTACCGGGCGTGAGCTGGCACTCGCTGGCGTCGTTTGGCCCGCTCGACTTCGTGATGATGGCCGACCGGGATGCGTTGCCGGATGTGCCTTATTCGAGTCAGCACGCGTTCATCAGGCAGTTTTCGCTCACGTGGCCGTAGGGCTTGGAGCCTCGGTTTGAAAGCTATAAAAAGAGAAGCTGTACGTGGTGGTTTTCATTGGCTTTCAGGCCTGAATCACTTCAAAAAATGGTCGATTTCAAGAACATTTTGTAGAAATATCAACAAATATGTCACAACATCTACAAAAATAACTCATTTTGCAGTCTGTGAGCCTTCTGGAGGGGCATTTTTGGGATGCTTTTAGGCCTGTAGATCAATAAAAACGAACACGGGCAGCTATACATTTTGAAGTTGTCGTTTTGAGGCCGCAACGCTCAATCCACCGTCACCGCGGCGTCCTTGACCAGTTTGCCCAGCCGCGTGGCGTCGCGGCGGATCAGGCCGGCTTCGGACATCGTGGGCAGGTCGGGCGGTTGCGGGCTGCGTCTGGTGGAGGTCACGGCCAGCGGCGCCAGCTTGCCCGCGCGCGCATGCGGCAGGCTGGGGCAGAGTACGTCGAACATCAGATTGATCTGGTCACCGATCAGATCGTAGGGCGCCTGGCGCCCGTCATTGCAGGGCTTGCGATTGCCGCTGAGCGAGGCCGTCTTGGTGACCACACGCCAAGTCTTGGAATTGCCCGCACTGACCCTGCGCGTCATCGAGCACCGCCTGATGCGCTCGGTCCGCGCCTGTGGGGCCGCTGAGCTGGGCGTTTGGCTGCAAGGCGTGGTCTCGCCGGTGCGATACGGCGTCAGCGGCAAGGCACCACATCATCCAGCTGGCGTACGCGCACGAACAAAGCGCCGCCAAGGTCTGGAACGGCTGGCCAAGGAGATGATCGAGTTGCTGGTGCAGGCGCTCAGGGAGGTCGATGCGCGCTGGCAGGAACTGCTCCAGTCGGGCCAGCAAATGCACCCACCCGACAGCGAGAGGGCACCAGCCAAAACGAGTGCGCCTGAAGGGGGCACCTCAAGCAGTCCAGGGAGACCAATCTGATCAAGCGCTTTCGTGAGCAAAGACAGGATGTGTGGCGCAGTTCGAGTGCTTGCTTCGCGTGTTCCGCGTTCGCACCATCGCGCCAAACCTTGCGGCCTGTGTGGCGGTGGGCTGAGCAGTTACCACCTAGGGGTGGCTTTTAGTCACACTCCCCTGTTTTGATGCCATATGTAGCTATCAACTTCACAATTCACACATGTCACGGGGAACAGCTTGATCGCGAAGAAATTTGAAAAAGTTGGGATGGGCTTGCGGGGCTGGATGGGGCCGATGGTTTGTGCGTGCTCGCTCGCCGCTTGTGGCGGAGGAGGTACTGCGCCTGGCGTGCCGGGTAGCGAGGCGCCTTTTGTGGGCAGCGTCTCGGTGCGCGTCAATCAATACGTGACCGAGCGGCAATACAACCCGCGTGTGCTCCCGATGGACGGCGGCGGCTATGCCGTGCTGTGGGACAGTTTCATCGTCGATGAGGGTGTGCGCACGCGCGTGCAACGCTACGACGCGGCCGGGAGCCCGGTGGACGGGGAGACGCCGATGGTGGGGTTCGTGCGTTCGCCGGACGTGCCGCTTGTGGTTTCGCAAGCGCTGGCCTTGGGCGGCGGGCGCTTTCTCTTGCAGTGGCAGGTATCGGGCAAGCCCCGCTTTCAGGTATTTGATGGCATGGGCGCGCCGCTGGGCGCCGTGCAGACGCCGCAGGACTCGATGGAGCAGATGGCGCGGCTGTCGGATGGGTCTTTTGTCACGGTGGGCTTCGGATATGCGGATGTCCGCGGCGCTGGATTGCGGATTCAGCGCTACGACAGCTTGGGAAACCCCGTGGGTGAAGCGTTCACGCCCGCGCCGGCGGCGGGTGAATACCTGACGCTGCCGCCGCGTAGAGCCTTGGCAGCGCTGCCGGATGGCGGCTACACGCTCGTCACCACGGATTCGCCGCCCATCGTGTACACAGGTCGGTCGCAGTGGCGGGAAAAGACCGTCGTCGTGAGTCGCCGCTACTCGGCCCAGGGCCAATTGCTTGAGGAGCCCACCCTGATTGGCGACCCCACGGCCATCGCCCTTGATGCGCGCGGCGTGGCCTCCGACGGGCAGGGCGGCTGGATCGTGGCCTGGCACGAGCAGCCCGGGAGCCTTTCCGCGCCCTTTCGCCTCTGGCTTCGGCGCTTCGACGCGAGTGGCAAGCCCAAGGACGAGGCGCTCGAAGTCGCGCAGGCCGAGTACCGCTCGTTCGAGTTCGTGGACTTGCGCCCGCGCGGCGATGGCACCGTGGAAGTGACCTGGCGCGACAGCGGCGACGCGCTGAGCACCAGCCCCGAAATGGCGCGCACGCTGGGCGCCGATGGCCGCTGGCAGGGCGATGCCCGCCCGCGCGGGGACAGCGGCCTTTTCGGCACGGTCTCCGGCGAGTTGGCACATCTGCCGGACGGCGTCACGGTGCTGGTGCGCACGGTGCTCGGGTCCGATGGCAGCGC
>DAIOSZ010000131.1:3463-5590 GCA_036752305.1 Burkholderiaceae bacterium | reverse complement strand
ACGCTACGACAGCGCGGGCGTACCACTGGCGCAGGCAACCGCGCTGCCAGCGATCACGGCGACACTGAAAAGCAGCTTGACGACCCTGGCGCGCGTGAACACCGAGATCGACGGCGACCAGTATTTACCCACGATTCGCGCGCTGCCTGATGGCCGCTATCTGGCGGTCTGGGTTCACAAGAATCAGGCGCTTGATGGCCAGTGGTTCAGCGCGGCGGGCGAGCGCCTGGGAGGCGCGATGCGCTTGTTCGAGGCGGCGCCGGGGACACAGACCTGGGCCACGGCCCAACTGACGCCCTTGGACGGCGGCACGATGCTGGTGAGTGCTGCCATGCTGACCGACGGGCGCGTGGTGTTCCGCCAGCGCGAGATTCGTCCGGGCGAGGCGCCGCAAGCCGAGTTTCCGAGGTATACGGCTGGCTACAGCTTTCCGTATTCGCCGCTCGTGGCCGCGCTGGGCGATGGCACGCTGATGATGGTCTGGCAAAACTGGTCGAACTGGGACGTGGAGCCCAATGCACTTGACGATGTCTACATGCAGCGTCTAGACGCTCTCGGGCAGCCCATCGGTGAGCGGCAGTCCGTGAACCTCGCGCACGAGGGCTCGCAGCAGCCGATCGGCCTGCGCCCTCTATCGGACGGTGGACTGAGCATCTTGTGGCTCGATTTCAACTACAACACCCGAGCCGGCCGGATCGTGCAGCGCCGCTTTGCTGCCAATGGGGCGCCGGCGTCCGGCGAGGAAATGGTGGCGTCGTATACCTATCGGGGGGAGTCAGGCAGACCGGTGCTGGCTGCTCTGGGGCAGGGGAGTGCGGTATTCTGGATGACCAGCCTGTCCAGCACCGGAGGCGAATTGCGCGCTCAGCGTCTCGATTCGCGTGGCAATCTGTTGGGAGCAGAAGCTACGCTGGCGAGTCTTTCCGGGTCGCGTTCGCTTGGTGTCTATCCGGGCTTCAGCGGGGTTGATGTGATGCCCGTGCCGGGTGGAACCGTGAGGGTTGCATGGAAGCAATATCAGCCTGCGTCGGGTAGCACCGAAGCCCTGCCTGTCATCGATGAGGTGCAATACATGCAGCGCTTCGGCCCGGCGTTGGAGCCTCTGTCGCCCCCCGCGCGTGTGGACTTTCCGGCGCTCACCGGCTCATTCGCAGCCCTGCCCAGCGGCGACTTCGTCTGGTGCTACGCTCCATTCGGGCAGGACAGTTTCGAGTACAAGGCGGGCGTTTACGCGCGGCAGTATCCGGCGGCGTCTTACTGAAGCAAGACGCTCGTCAATCCACCGTCACCGCGGCGTCCTTGACCAGTTTGCCCAGCCGCGTGGCGTCGCGGCGGATCAGTTCGCCAAACGCGGCGGCGCTGCCGGCCACCACGGGGGTGCCGATCGCTTCCCATTTCTTGCGGAACTCGGGCTCGGCAAAGATGGCCTGCAACGTGGCGTTGAGCTTGTCGATGGCCGCCGGCGGCGTGCCCGCGCGCACGGCAATGCCGTGCCAGGCGGTGAATTCGTAACCCGGCAGGCCGGCTTCGGCCATGGTGGGCACGTCGGGCAGTTGCGGGCTGCGCTTGGCGGAGGTCACGGCCAGCGGTACCAGTTTGCCCGCCTGCACATGCGGCAGGCTGGAGCCGAGCACGTCGAACATCAGCGCCACCTGGCCGCCGATCAGATCGTTGAGCGCCGGGCCCGCGCCTTTGTAGGGCACATGCTGCAAGCGCGCGCCGACCTGGCTGTTGAACAGCTCGCCCGCCAGATGCTGCGGCGTGCCGTTGCCGGCCGAGGCAAAGCTCAGGCTCCTGCCGGCCTTGGCGGCGGCGATCAGATCGGCCAAGGTCTTGATGCCGGTGGACGGATGCACCTCCAGCAGCAGCGGGAAGGAGGAGATTTGCATGACCGGCACCAGATCGGTGGCGGGGGTGAAGGGCATGCTGCGGTAGAGCGTTGGGTTGACGGCCATCGGCCCGCTGGCGGCCAGCAGCAGCGTGTGGCCGTCGGCGGGCGCCTGGCGCGCAACCTCGGCGCTGCCGGTGTTGCCGCCCGCGCCGGCCTTGTTGTCCACCACCACGGTTACGCCCAGGCGCTGCGTCAGCTCCAGCCAGAAGCCGAGTGCCGAACGGACGCCGGACTCC
>DAIOSZ010000131.1:0-3453 GCA_036752305.1 Burkholderiaceae bacterium | reverse complement strand
CAGTCGGGCGTCAGCCGGCCGGCGCGACCTTGAGGCGCGCCATCAGGTCGGTGGGCCCGCCGGGCGGGTAGGGCACGACGAAGCGGATCGTCTTGGCTGGGTAGACGGGGCCCGGTTGGGCGAACGCGGAGCGGGCGCCGAACAAGGCGGCAAGCGTGGCAAGGGCGTGGCGGCGTGAGGGCATGGCGGGCGTTCAGTGGCAGTGGAGGCCAGCATCGTAGCGCGGCCCTGGGGCCTGGCGGTTTTGGCATACGATGGCCGGCATGCAACGCCGATCTCTTGTTCTGGCGGCCGGCGCGGCGCTCGCGGGCGCTGCCGGTCCGCTGCGCGCGCAGGCCTATCCGGCCCGCCAGCCCATCCGTTACATCGTCCCGGTGGCCGCCGGCGGCGGCAGCGACATGGTCGGCCGCACCGTGACCGAACGCTGGGGCCGCGTGCTGGGCCAGAGCTTCGTGGTGGAAAACCAGGGCGGCGGCGGCGGCCTGATCGCCGCGCAGAATCTGCTCAAGTCACGTCCCGACGGCTACACGCTGATGCAGGGCTACGTGTCCACGCACGGCACCAGCCCGGCAACGCGCAAGCTGGGCTACGACCCGGTGCGCGATTTCACGCCGGTGGGCATGATCGGCGGCACGCCCAACGTGCTGGTGGTCAGCAGCGCGCTGGCCGGGGTGACGGATTTCAAGTCCTTCATGGACTATGCGCGCAGGAACGCCGGCGCGGTGGCCTACGGCTCGGCGGGGCCGGGATCGCTGACGCATCTGGTGATGGAGCTGTTCAAGCAGCAGGCCAGCGTGAACCTGACGCATGTGCCCTACCGCGGCATCGCGCCCGCGTTCACCGACCTGATCGGCGGGCAGACGCAGGTGATGTTTCCCGGCCTGGCGGCGGCCGTGCCGCACATCCGCTCGGGCCGCGTGCGCGCGCTCGCGGTCACCGGCGTGCGCCGGGCGCCCCAGTTGCCGGAGACGCCGACGCTGGACGAACTGGGCTACCCGGGCTTTGACGCGCAGCAGTGGTACGGCGTGGTAGGCCCGGCGGGTCTGCCGTCCGAGGTGACCAAGGTGCTCAACGACAGCCTGGCCCAGGTGCTCGCCGCGCCCGACCTGCGCGAGAAGCTGTCGGTGGAGGCCATCGAGCCGACCATCATGACCAGCGCGCAGTTTGGCGCCTTCATCCGCGCCGACCTGGCGCGCTGGACGCAACTGGCGCGTGAACGCAAGATTGAACTGGACTGAACATGGCACGCAACACCGAAGTCAAGGCCGACCACCACGCGCCGCCGGTCACGCAGACGCTGGCGCGCTTTGTCGCCACGCATCCCTCGCGTGGCTGGAGCGCGGCGGTGGAGCACGAGGCGCACCGCACCTTTCTCAACTGGCTCGGCTGCGCCATCGGCGCGGCGCGCCATGAAGCTGTGGAGGCCGCGCTGGCGGCGGTGCAGGCGCTCGAACCCGCCGCGCAGGCGCAGGTGCTCGGTCGCGCCGAGCGCGTGGACATGGCCAGCGCCGCGCTGCTCAACGGCATTTCCTCGCATACCTTCGATTTCGACGACACGCACCTCAAGACCATCATTCACCCGGCGGGACCGGTGGCCTCGGCCGTGCTGGCGTTGGCCGAACGCGAGGGCGCGGGCGGCCGCGCGCTGATCGACGCGCTGGTGCTGGGCATCGATGTGGCCTGCCGGCTGGGCAACACGGTCTATCCGGAGCACTACGACCGCGGCTGGCACATCACCGGCACCACCGGCATGTTCGGCGCGGCGGCGGGCTGCGCGCGGCTGCTGGGCCTCGATGAGGCGCAAACCACGATGGCGCTGGGCATCGCGGCCTCGCAGCCGGTGGGCCTGCGCGAGCAGTTTGGCACCATGACCAAGCCTTTTCATCCGGGTGGCGCGGCGCGCGCCGGCCTGATGGCCGCGCTGATGGCGCGCGCCGGCTACACCGCCAGCACGCGCGCCATCGAGGCGCCGCGCGGCTGGGCACAGGTGGTGTCCACCAAATGCGACTGGCGCGAGGCGAGCGACGAACTCGGCGAGCGCTTCGAGATCAGTTTCAATACCTACAAGCCCTTTGCCTGCGGCATCGTGATCCACCCGAGCATCGACGCCTGCGTGCAACTGCGCGAGCGCGGCGTGCGGTCCGAGGAGGTCGAGCGCATCGAACTGCGCGTGCACTCGCTGGTGCTTGAACTGACCGGCAAGAAGGAGCCGCAGGACGGCCTGCAAGGCAAGTTCAGTGTCTACCATGGCTGCGCCGCGGGGCTGATTTTTGGCCGCGCGGGTGAAGCCGAGTATCAGGACGACATGGTCACCCGCGCCGACGTGGTGGCGCTGCGCCGCAAGGTGGTGGCAACGGTGGACGAGCGCATCGATGAAGCCAGCGCCGACGTGACGGCGGTGCTGACCGACGGGCGGCGCGTGCATGTGTTCGTGGAGCACGCGATCGGTTCGCTGGAGCGGCCGATGAGCGATGCGGCGCTTGAGGCCAAGTTCCGCGCGCTCGTGGAGCCGGTGCTGGGGGAAGACAAGGCCATGGCGCTGATCGCGGCGAGCTGGGCGCTCGACGGTCCGGGCGGCGTCGCGCCGCTGGTGGCGCTCGCGCGGCCTTAAGGCGCCGAGGCAGCACAAGCGCGTCGGCTGCAACGGCGGGAGAAAAGACCCGCGTCGCACCCATTTTTCCGGCGTCGGCTGCCGCTGCGGTCCTCAAAAGGAGGCGTAAATCGGGCGCTTATTCCCAGCTGTTTCGCTGCGCCGCGTTTTGTCGCCCGGATTCCTAGCGTAAACCCTTGGTTTGCGTAGAAAACCCTCCCTAAATCATCGGTGAGGGCTGTTCGTCGGTTCGAATTCCTGCAAAATAGCACGAACGTTCGATTTTGACGACGCCCATGACGCCACCCGCTCACGCCTCCGCTCTTACCCGCCGCCGCGCTGCCCGCGAGGCCGAGCCCGGCACCCGCGCCGCGCGGGCGGTGCACAAGGGCCAGCAGACTAAGGCCGCCATCGTGGACGTGGCGCTGGGGCTGGCCACGCACATCGGGCTGGAAGGGCTGTCCATCGGCGCGCTGGCCGAAGCCACGGGGATGAGCAAATCCGGGGTGTTCGCGCATTTCGGCTCGCGCGAGGAGTTGCAGATTTCGGTGGTGCGCGAGTATCACGCGCGCTTTCAGGCGGCGGTGTTCGAGCCTGCGATGCGCGAGCCGCGCGGCCTGCCGCGCCTGCGGGCCTTGTTTGGTCTGTGGATGAAGCAGACGTCGACCGAGCTGGACTCGGGTTGCCTGCACATCAGCGGGGCGGTGGAGTTTGATGACCGGCCCGGTCCGGTGCGCGACGCGCTGCAGGAGTCGGTGCGCGACTGGCAGGGCGCGGTGCGCCGCGCGGTTGCGCAGGCCATCGAGGCCGGCCACCTGGGTGCCAGCACGAACGCCGAACAGACCCGTTTCGAGATTCATGGC
>DAIOSZ010000130.1:0-11166 GCA_036752305.1 Burkholderiaceae bacterium | reverse complement strand
TTTCCGATTTCTTCGAGGCGTTGCCGCGCTGCATCGCGTCGTACATGTTCAGGCCGACGCCGATCTTGCGGTCGATGCGCTCGCCCTCGAACGCGGTGACGAGAAAGGGCGTCGGCCACACCAGGTGCGGCGCGAGGCGGCCGTCGCTCCTGCGCACGTTCAGCCACAGCGGCAGGTCGTCGCCGTAGTAGTCGCTGTCGTACTCGATGCCGCCGTGATCGACCACCAGCCGCCGCGTGTTGGGACTGTCGCGGCCGGTGTACCAGCCCGGCGGCGACTGGCCGGTGAGCTGCTCGATGATCTGCATGCCGCGCGCCATGTGCTCGCGCTCGACCGCCTCGTCCAGGTTCTGATAGTGAATCCAGCGCCAGCCGTGGCAGGCGATCTCGTGACCCAGCTCGACGAAGGCCGCCGTCACCTCGGGGCAGCGCTGCAGTGCCATGCTCACGCCAAAAACGGTCAACGGCAGCGCACGCCGCTCGAATTCGCGCAGGATGCGCCACACACCCACGCGCGAACCGTATTCGTAGATGCCCTCCATGCTCAGGTGGCGCGCTGGGTAGGCAGCCGGATTGAACATCTCAGACAGAAACTGTTCGCTGCCCGCGTCGCCGTGCAGCACGGAGTTTTCGCCGCCCTCCTCATAGTTCAGGACGAACTGCAGCGCCACGCGGGCGCCGCCAGGCCATTGCGCATGCGGCGGCTGGCGGCCATGGCCGCGCAGGTCGCGCGGATAGCGCGGGGAGTCGGTGGAAGGGTTCATGCGGTTCTCGCGGGTGGCAGCAGGGCGGCGGCCAGATCGGGGGTATGCGGCTCCAGGCGGGTGGAATGCTCCACGCTGTCGATGTGCTGCTCCATCAGGCGGACCGCCGCGCGGGCGTCGCGCCGTTCCAGCGCATCGACGATGCGCACATGCTCGGCCTGCGAATGCTCGGCCGAATGCGACGACTGGTACATCAGCGCGATCAGCTGCGAGCGCGACAGCAGGTCGGCCACCAGCTTGGCCAGCACCTCGTTGCCCGACAACCGCGACAGCACCACGTGAAAGTCGGCCAGCAGGCGCGTGCGGCCGGTCACGTCGATGCGCGCCACCGCCTGCGCCTCGTCCACCAGATGCCGCCGCAAGGCGGCCACCTGCTCGGCGGTGATGCTCTGGCAGAGCTGGCGCACCAGCGCGGCCTCGATCATGCGGCGTACCTCGAACACCTGGCGCGCCTCGTCGATGCTGGGCGTGGCCACGCAGGCGCCGTGCGCGGGCTCCAGCGTCACCAGGCGGTCGCGCGAGAGCTGGTTCAAGGCCTGGCGCACCACCGTGCGCGAGACGGAAAACATATCGGCGATCTGCTGCTCCACCAGCCGCGTGCCGGGCTGCAGGCGCCGCTCGACGATGGCGTTGCAGACCGCATCGACGATGCGGTCGGTGCTGCTGCGGGGCTTGGGACTGAGAGCGCGGGCGCGAGGCATGGCAATACTGTATACACTTTACCAGAACCGAACAATCCGAACCTGTTCAGGGTTCTCCGATTTTCCAATACTCCTAGGGAAATCACCGATATTTCGGTGCACCGTACTGTATACACTTATGGACAGGTCGCAGCGGGTCATTCAGTCGGTTGTGGTCGCGACCCGGTTTCCTCACAGCACCCGCCGTGGTGAGGAAGAAGGCGCGCCGCAACCGCGGTGCGTGAGGCTCCGTGAATGGACGCTTATCTTCTTGACTGGGTCAACCTGCTGCTGCGCTGGGCGCATGTCGTCACCGCCATCGCGTGGATCGGCGCCTCGTTCTACTTCGTGATGCTCGACACGAGCCTCAAGCCCCCGGCCGACGAGGATTTCAAGGTCAAGGGGGCGGACGGCGAGCTGTGGTCCGTGCACGGCGGCGGTTTCTACCACGCGCAAAAATACCTGGTGGCGCCGCGCTGGCGGCCGCTGCCGGACAACCTGCATTGGTCGTACTGGGAGAGCTATTCCACCTGGCTGACCGGCTTTGCGCTGTTCTCGGTGTCGTACCTGCTGCAGGCAGGCACCTATCTGGTGGACAAGCAGGTGTACGACTGGCCCTCCTCCACCATGGCGGCGGGCGCCGCGCTGGGCTTTCTGGTCGGCTTCTGGCTGGTCTACGACGCGGTCTGCCGCCTGTTCGGCCAGCGCGCCGGGGGCGACCGGATCGTTGGTGCGCTCGTCGTCGGGGTGGTGGTGGCCGCCGCCTGGCTGGCCTGCCACCTGTTCGCCGGCCGCGCGGCCTTTCTGCTGGTGGGCGCCATGCTGGCCACGGCCATGAGCGCCAACGTGTTCTTCTGGATCATTCCGGGGCAAAGAGCCGTGGTCGCGCAGCTGCGCGCCGGCCAGGCGCCCGACCCCATCCACGGCCAGCGCGGCAAGCAGCGCAGCGTGCACAACACCTACTTCACGCTGCCGGTCATCGTGGCGATGATCTCCAACCACTATGGCTGGCTCACGCAGGGGCCGCGCAACTGGCTGGTGCTGGTGCTGATCATGCTGGCCGCCGCGCTCATCCGCTACAGCTTCGTCGCGCGCCACCGCGCCCATGTGCTGGGCCAGCGCACGCCCTGGGAATACGCGGTGGCCGGCACGCTGATCATCGCCGCGCTCGCGTGGGGCATGGCCCCGGCGCCGCAGGCCAGCGCCACCAACGCCCCGCCACCCACGCTGGCGCAGGTGCAGGCGGTGGTGCAGGCGCGCTGCGCGTTGTGCCACAACGCCGAGGTGCAGAACAAGAACGTGGCGCTGCACACGCCACAGCTGATCCGCCAACACGCGCAGGCAATGGTCCAGCAGGCCAGCGTGCTCAAGACCATGCCGCTGAACAACGCCACGCAGATGACCGATGCCGAGCGCGCGCTGATCAAGCGCTGGTTCGACGCCGGCGCCCCCGCCAACTGACCGCCTGACCAGGAGAACCCCATGGGCCACTTGAGTACCCACGTGCTCGACACCGCGGGCGGCTGCCCCGCCGCCGGCATGCGCGTGAGCCTGCAGCGCGTCGACGCCGCGAACCAGGCGCACACCGTCAAGGCGATCACGCTCAACGACGACGGCCGCAACCCCGGCGGCCCGCTGCTGGCCGCCGCCGAAATGGCCGCCGGACGCTGGCGTCTGGTGTTCGAGGTGGCCGAGTACTTTCGCGCGCGCGGCCTTGCGCTGCCCGATCCACCCTTCATCGACCGCGTGCAGCTGGACTTCGGCATCGCCGACGCCGCCGGCCACTACCACGTGCCGCTGCTGGTCAGCCCGTGGAGCTACTCCACCTACCGCGGCTCCTGATCCCCGTAACCCCCAGGCCCACAGGAACACTTGCCATGACCGAAGCCACCGTCCATCCGGTCGATGAAAAACTCCCCGCCGCCCGCCTCACCGCGCTGGGCCTGCAGCATGTGCTGGTGATGTACGCCGGCGCCATTGCCGTGCCGCTGATCGTGGGCCGCGCGCTCAAGCTCACGCCCGAGCAGGTGGCCATGCTGATCTCGGCCGACCTGTTCTGCTGCGGTCTCGCCACGCTGATCCAGAGCCTGGGCGCCACGCCCTGGTTCGGCATCCGCCTGCCGGTGATGATGGGCGTGACCTTCGCCGCCGTCGGCCCGATGGTGGCCTACGCCAACGCCATGCCCGGCGTGGAGGGCGCGCGGGCGATCTTTGGCGCCATCATCGGCGCAGGCATCGTCTCCATCCTCATCGCGCCGCTGGTCAGTCGCATGTTGCGCTTCTTTCCGCCGGTGGTCACCGGCACCATCATCGCCATCATCGGCATCAGCCTGATGCGGGTGGGCGTGGGCTGGGCGATGGGCGGCCCCGCGCCGATGGCGCAGTCGGTGGACGTGCCCAAGCTGGTGCTGATGGTGGATCAGGCGCGCGTGCAGGCCAAGGCCGCCACCAGCGCGGCCAGCACCGCCGGCGCAACCGGCGCCGCCAGCCAGCCGGCCACCGGCGCGCCGGTGGCGCCGGCCGCCAACCCGGCTCCGGTCATCAACCTGCCCGGCCCGGTGCCGATGAAGAACAACTCCAATTACGGCGCGCTGGACAACCTGGCCATCGCCGCCGCCGTGCTGGCCGCCATCCTGCTGATGGTCAAGTACACGCGCGGCTTCGTCTCCAACATCGCCGTGCTGCTGGGCATCGTCGGCGGCTGCGTGGTGGCCGCCCTCCTGGGCAAGATGAACTTTGACAAAGTGGGCCGCGCCGCCTGGGTGGACCTGGTCACGCCGTTCGCCTTTGGCATGCCCACTTTCGACGGCCTAATGATCCTGACGATGACGCTGGTCATGATCGTCGTGATGATCGAATCCACCGGCATGTTCCTGGCGCTGTCGGACATCACCGGCAAGAAGATCACCCAGGCCGACCTGGCCGCCGGCCTGCGCACCGACGGTGTGGGCACGCTGATCGGCGGCATCTTCAACACCTTCCCCTATACCAGTTTCTCGCAGAACGTCGGCCTGGTCGGCGTAACCGGCGTGCGCAGCCGCTGGGTCTGTGTGGCCGGCGGCGTGATCATGATCGTGCTCGGCCTGCTGCCCAAGATGGCGGCGCTGGTGGAATCGATCCCGCAGTTCGTGCTCGGCGGCGCGGGCCTGGTGATGTTCGGCATGGTCGCGGCGACCGGCATCCGCATCCTCTCCAAGGTGGATTTCGCCGGAAACCGCAACAACCTCTACATCGTCGCCGTCTCCATCGGCTTCGGCCTCGTGCCGCTGGTCGCCCCGCGCTGGAGCCAGCAGATGCCGCACAGCCTGCACCCATTGCTGGAAAGCGGCATCCTGCTCACCGCCCTGTCGGCCGTGCTGCTCAATCTGTTCTTCAACGGCAGCCGCGACGACACGGCCGGCGCAATAGAAGCCGCCAAGGCGGCCGAAGCGCACTGAGGAAGGCTGAGGCGAGGTCAAGCAAACTCCTGAATTTGTAGCTACCCGTAGACGTATTCAGGTCGATTCAGGCCAAAAATATGCCTGAAATCGGCCCGAATTGCGCGCCCGGTCACCTTCGAATCCGCATGTTTGTTGACATATCTACACTTTTTGTAGGAACATCAACAAATCATTCGTCCCGCAGCGACAGCGTTCTGCCGCAGGCCTGGGTGGCGTCTTCACGCCTGGCATCGTTGATCTGGACCGGCGCGGTTAGGATTGCCATGGTGGACTTCCCCTTCCAAGCCTTCACTCGAATTGCAACCTCTATGCCTCTGCGCGCCACCTCACATGGTGCACTCGATCTGGGCTTTCATGCTCGGGGGCGAGTGGACCGACTCATGAATGATTAGGCGGCATACAGGCCACCGCATCTGGAGTTCCACCGCATGTTTCACTCCGCCCTCCGCATTGCGCTCTCCAAGGCCTCAACTGCCGAGGAGCGCGCAGCCTTGGAGCAGGCCCTTGCGGCGGCGGAGGAACTGGAGCACGTCGAGTCAGACTTCGAGGGGAAGATCAACGCCAGCAAAGCGGCACGAGGCGAGAAGCCAACAAACCTTTCGAAGGCTCGGAGGGCTCAAGTGCGCGGCTACGCTGAAGACGCCGCCGCGATGAGCAAGGAACAACTTTCCGTGCTCCAGGCCGAGCTTGGTGCCAGCGAAATCGTCAACGCCCTGCACGTCGGCCTTCAGAGTGACCTGCAGTTCTGGAACGGAGCGGCCAAGTACACGCACCCATCGGACATGCCAGTGCTCGAGGAGTTCGTGGCCGCAAAGCAGCGCTTGTTCGAGGCGCTAGAACACTACCGCGCGAGCCGGGTCAATGCCGCCGACCGGAGCAGGCTTCCATGCCGATGACGCAGGCAGGGAGCGATGCAACCAGTTCAAGCAGTTTGGCGCGCGGCTCTCTCCTTGTTGCCTCCGCCGCCCGTGCGTAGACTCCCACACGGAGGCGCACATGGCTACCAATCTTGCCCCTGACCCCAAACTTCTCGATCAGGTGCTCGAACTCAGCGGCGAGCAGACCAAGAAAGCTGCAGTGACCCTCGCCCTCAAAGAGTTCATCGCAAGGCGTGAGCAGCGCAAACCTCAAGCACCGGCTGGGGTTCCTGCCCACTCCAAGCCTCATCCTTCTCAGTCGTACAAGCGGGCGGCTTAAGTTCGGTGGATTGGGGATGAAACCCGGTGCCCCTTCGTTCACGTCCACCCGGCTCTTGGATCAGCTTCGAGAGCGCATCCGGTGTCCACCCCACCCTGCCTACGCACGATCCGCTCATCCCTTGGAAGCTACACTATTGATAGCTACCCATGGTCGCTTTCATTGACAAAAATGCCAAAATCATCGCCAAAAAATGACCTGAAAATCTCCTCCAGGCCGCAAAATTGATCAATTTTGTAGATGTTGCAACATATTTGTCGATGCATCTACAAAATAATGATCCCAAAGCCCCATTTTCAATAGTCGAATCGGCCTGAATCCCAAGAAAAACAACCACGACCAGCTATCATTTTTATTTCCCCCTGATGGACCCCAAGACGCGTCAGCGGAACGCCCAGGCGGCCGCTTCGTAGAGGTCGAAGCCGGCGCTGCGTCCGCCCAGGCAGTTGGCCAGGAAGTCCTCGCTGGCGCGGCTGGCGTGCAATTGGCGGGCCCAGCCCCAGGAACTGCGCTGGTGGCCGGCTCCGCCGTAGGTGATGTAGTCCACGCGCTTGCCGGCTGCGCGCGCGGCGGCGACGAAGCGGTCTGATTGGTCTTGTCGCACGCGCACGTCGCCGGCGGTTTGGATGATCAGGAGGGGCTTTTGCAGCGCGTCCACGTGGTTGAGCGGCGACTTGGCGGCCATCACGCTGCGCTGCGCCGGATCCTTGGGGTTGCCTACGTAGCGGTACCAGCCCGCGAGGAAGGGGCCCCAGTAGGGCGGAAAGTCCTCCACCAGCGTGACCAGGTCGGTGGGCGGGACGGTGGCGACGCCGCAGGCAAAGCGCTCGGGCGTGAAGGTCAGGCCCACCAGCGTGGCGTAGCCGCCATAGCTGGCGCCGGTGATAGCGATGCGCTGGGGGTCGGCCAGGCCCTGGGCGACGGCCCAGGTGGCGGCGTCGAGCAGGTCTTCGTGCATCTTGCCGGCAAATTCGCCCACCGCCGCCTCGGTGTGGCGGCGGCCGTAGCCGGTGGAGCCGCGGTAGTTGACACGCAGCACGCGGTAGCCGCGGTTGGCCAGGAATTGCGCGGTGCCCAGGCCGTTGTCCCAATGGTCGCGCGCCCAGGGGCCGCCGTGGACGGCCAGCACCAGCGGGCCGGGGCCGGTGACGCCGGGCGGCTCATTGAGGTAGCCGGGCAGCGTCAGGCCGTCGCGCGCCGTGATGGTGACCGGCCGCGTGGGCGCCAGCAGATGCCGCCAGGGCGCCAACAAGTCGTCGCCCAGCCAGCGCAGTTGCGCCTGCGCGCCCCGGCGGTCCAGCAGCGCGTGGCGGCGGCTGGCGTCGCCGTCGATCTGCAAGGTGACGAGGCGCGCATCGCGGCTGGCCGAGTAGACGATCACGCGCCGCGTGCCGGCCGGCAGCAGGCCTTGCACGTCGCGCCGCAGGGCGGCGTCGAGCCAGCCCACGCGCTGGTAGTGGGGCGCGGAAAACGCGGCCAGCGGCGCATGGTCGGCGCCCCCGAGGAACACGGACTCGACGTCGGCGTCGGAATCGGCGTGCAGCACCTGTTCCTCGCCGCTGGCCAGGTCGATGCGCGCCAGGACGAGGCGCTCGCGCCCGCGGTTGGTGAGCAGATAGGCGCCGCGCCCGTCCTCGGTGGCGCCGATCAGGTTCACAAAGTCGTCGTGGGCCCGCCAATGCTGGAGTTCGGGCCCACGCGGTTCACCCTCGCGCAACGCATGGAGCGCGAATCCTTGCTCGCCCACCTTGCGCACCTGCGCCAGTTGGCGGCCCTGCCGGTCCACCAGGGTGCCCACGGTGTCGCCCGGGTTGCGCTGGATCAGGGTCTCGCGCCCGCTGGCCAGATGGATGCGGTACAGGTCGAACCAGGTCTTGTCGCGCCGGTTGTGGCCGACGACGATGTCGCCGCTGCCGTCTTCCAGCGCGCGAGCCAGATGCGCGCGCGTGCCGGGATGAGGCGTGAGATCGCGCAGCACGGCGCCTTCGGTGAGCGCGTCGATCGCGTACACATGCCAGTTCTCGTCGCCGCCCTGGTCGCGCCGGACGATCAGGTGGCGGCTGTCGGGCGCCCAGCGGATGTCACCGCCGCCTTCGAGCACCACGCGCTCGGCCGTCCCGGGCCCGTCCAGCGGGCGCACCAGCAACACCGAGCGCGTGCCGCGCACCGCGCGCCAGATGAGGTGGCGGCCGTCGGGGGAAACGCGGTAACTGCCGTGGTCGTCGATGTTGGCGAAGAAAACCCGTGCCGGCACCAGCGGCGGCAGTTGCCCCTGCGCGTCGGCGCGGGCGAGCGCCGGGTGCGTGGGCGGCGTGGCCGCGCACCCGGCCAGCAGCGCGGTGGCCGCGAGGGCAAGGCCCGCCCAGAGGCGTCTCATACCGAACCTTTCTTGGCGACCAGGGTGAGGATGTCGTAGCTGGCGACCACTTCGTCGTGCTGGTTGCTCACTTCCACGTCCCAGGCGACGACGCCCTGGCCCTGGCCCTGGGCGTCCTTGCGGTTGCGGTCGATCTTGCGCTTGGCGGTCAGGCGGGCGCGGATGGTGTCGCCAATGCCCACCGGTTTGACGAAGCGCAGCGTGTCCAGCCCGTAGTTGGCGAGCACCGGCCCCGGCGAAGGCCAGACGAACAGGCCGGCGGCGGCGGAAAGCACGAAGTAGCCGTGCGCGATGCGCTTGCCAAAGGGCGACTGGCTGGCGGCGATTTCATCGAAATGCATGTAGAAGAAGTCACCCGAGAGGCAGCCGAAGTTCACCAGATCGGCCTCGCTGACGGTGCGCCGGTGGGTGAGCAGGGTCTGGCCGATCTGCAAGTCTTCGAAGTGGAACTTGAAGGGGTGCTCGCCGGTGTCGATGAGCGGCGCGCCGCGCAGGTATTCGCCAGTGACGGCGCTGAGCATGGCCGGCGAGCCTTGCAGCGCGGCGCGCTGCAGCAGGTGCCGCACGGCGCGCAGGCCGCCCGCGCGGCCCGGGCCGCCGTGCTTGAGCGGCGGCAGCGGCGAGCCATGGCCGGTGGATTCGGCGGCGCTGACGCGGTCGAGCAGGTGCACGCGGCCATGCCAGGCGGCCAGTTGCGGCGCCAGGCGCGCGGCGATGGCGGGCGTCTTGGTGACCAGCGTGGTGACCAGGCTGCCCTTGCCGCGCTCGGCCAGGCGCAGCGCGTCCTCCTCGCCGTCGTAGGCCATCAGCGTGGCGACCGGGCCGAAGGCCTCCACGTCGTGCGCGGCATGCGTGGCGGCGTCGCGCGCCAGCAGCAGCGTGGGCGGAAAAAACGAGCCATTGGCCGCGCCGTCGCCCAGCGGCGTGAAGCCGGCCCCGCCGCCCAGGAGCAGCTCAGCACCCTCGCCCAGCACGGCCACGCGCTCGGCCACGTCGCGCCGCTGCGCGTGCGAGGCCAGCGCACCCATGCGCACGCCCTCCAGGCGCGGGTCGCCGACGGTGATTTTGGCCAGGCGCTCGCGCAGCCGCTCGGCCACCGCGCTCACCTGCTGGCGCGGCACCAGCACGCGGCGGATGGCGGTGCATTTCTGCCCGGCCTTGACGGTCATCTCGCGCACCACCTCGCGCACGAAGAGATCGAACTCCTCGTCGTTGGGCGTGACGTCAGGCGCCAGGATGGCGGCGTTGAGCGAATCGGCCTCGGCCGAGAACAGCACGCTGTTGCGCAGCACGTTGGGCTGGGCGCGCAGCCGCGCCGCCGTGTCGGCCGAGCCGGTGAAAAGTACTGCGTCCTGCGGGCCCAGCCGGTCCAGCAGATCGCCGGTGGAGCCGACGACCAGTTGCAGGCTGCCCGGCGGCAGAATGCCCGAGGCGTCGATCAGGCGCACCAGCGCCTCGGTCAGGTGCGCGGTGGCGGTGGCCGGCTTGGCAATGACGGGCATGCCCGCCAGAAAGCACGGCCCGAATTTTTCCAGCAGGCCCCAGACCGGAAAGTTGAAGGCGTTGATGGCCACCGCCACGCCCCGGCGCGGCACCAGCACATGCGTGCCGGCAAAGCCGCCCTTCTTGCCCAGGGGCAGCGCCGGGCCTTCGTGGATCAGGTTGCCGCTGGGCAGTTCGCCCGCGGCCATCGAGGCCTGGCTGTTGATCGTGATGGTGCCGCCGTCGATGTCTACCGCGCCGTCGCCGCGCGTGGCGCCGGTGCGCAGCGACCAGTCCTGCAGCTTGTCCTTGTGCTCGCCCAGGTACTTGGCCAGGGCCCGCAGGCGCGCCGCGCGGCCCTGGAAGTCCAGCGCCAGCAGGCCGCGCAAGCCGGCGCCGCGCGCGTGGTCGAGCGCGGCGCCGAAATCGGGCGTCTCGGCATGCGCATGGGCAACCACGGTGCCATCGACGGCGCTGTGCAGTTCCTGCGCGCTCGCGGCCAAGCCATTGGCCGGCGATCCAGCTTTGCAGCACGGGGGTTTGGCCAAGGGTGGCGGTGAGTGTGGTGATCATGGGCAATCCTTCAGGGCTGGGCGCCGAGTCCGCCGATCGTAGTCGTTCACAGGCGCTATCCTCGGCGCATGTCAGCCACTCCCGCACTCCTCGGCCCCAACGTCGTCGTCATGGGGGTGGCAGGCTGCGGCAAGTCGAGCCTGGCGCGCGAACTGGCGGCGCGGCTGGGCCGGGCGCTGGTGGAGGGCGACGATTTTCACAGCGATGCCAGCCGCGCCAAGATGGCGCAGGGCGTGGCGCTGACCGACGCCGACCGCCAGCCCTGGCTGGCCGCGCTGGCCGAGCGCCTGGACGCGGCGCGCCGCGCCGGCGAGCCGGTGGTGCTGACCTGCTCGGCGCTCAAGCAGCGCTACCGCGAGCGCCTGCGCGCGGGCGATCCGGCGCTGCGCTTTTGCTACCTGCGCATCACGCCCGAGGATGCGCTGGCGCGCGTGAGCCAGCGCGGCAGCACGCATTTTTTCTCGCCCGCGCTGGTGCAAAGCCAGTTCGCCGCGCTTGAGTCGCCGGAAGGCGAGGACGGCGTGCAGGTGCTGGACGCGCGCTGGCCACTGGATCAGGCCTGCGCCGCCGCCGCGCGCGGGCTGCTGCCGTAGGAACGGGGGCTAGTGCAGTGTTCGATGCTATGCAGCACTTATGGCGCCGCGCCTTTGCCTC
>DAIOSZ010000129.1:0-11269 GCA_036752305.1 Burkholderiaceae bacterium | reverse complement strand
GGCATGCGCGGCCTGATGGCCAAGCCCGACGGCTCGATCATCGAGACGCCGATCACGGCCAACTTCCGCGAAGGCCTGAACGTTCTGCAGTACTTCATCTCCACGCACGGCGCTCGCAAGGGCCTGGCCGACACGGCGCTCAAGACCGCCAACTCCGGCTACCTCACGCGCCGCCTGGTGGACGTGACGCAGGACCTGGTGGTAACCGAGAACGACTGCGGCACCAGCGACGGCGCGCTCATGCGCGCCATCGTCGAGGGCGGCGAAGTGATCGAATCCTTGCGCGAGCGCATCCTGGGCCGTACCGCGGCCGAGGACGTGGTGCACCCTGAAACCCGTGCCATCATCGCCGAGGCGGGCTTGATCCTTGACGAGGACACGATCGACGAACTCGAAACGGCCGGCGTGGACGAAGTGAAAGTTCGCACGGCGCTGACCTGCGCGACGCGCTTTGGCCTGTGCGCCAAGTGCTACGGACGCGACCTCGGCCGCGGCGGCTTGGTAAACGTGGGCGAAGCCGTCGGCGTGATTGCCGCGCAGTCCATCGGCGAACCCGGCACGCAGTTGACGATGCGGACCTTCCACATCGGCGGTGCCGCCTCACGCGCGGCCATCGCCTCCAGCGTGGAAGCCAAGTCGGCTGGCCAGATCGGCTTCAACGCCACGATGCGCTATGTGACCAACTCCAAGGGCGAGCTGGTGGTGATCTCCCGTTCTGGCGAGATCGTCATCCACGACGACCACGGCCGCGAGCGCGAGCGCCACAAGGTGCCCTACGGTGCCACGTTGTCGGTCAAGGCCGATCAGCAGATCAAGGCCGGCACCAACCTCGCGAACTGGGATCCGCTCACGCGGCCCATCATCACCGAGTTCGCCGGCCGCGTGAAGTTCGAGAACGTCGAGGAAGGCCTCACCGTCGCCAAACAGGTGGACGACGTGACGGGCCTGTCCACGCTCGTCGTGATCGACCCCAAGCGTCGTGGCTCGGCCAAGATCGTGCGTCCGCAGGTCAAGCTGATCGACGCCAACGGCAACGAGGTCAAGATCCCCGGGACCGATCACTCCGTGACCATCGGCTTCCAGGTCGGCGCGCTCATTCAGGTGCGCGACGGTCAGGACGTGGGCCCCGGCGAGGTGCTGGCCCGTATCCCGATCGAAGGCCAGAAAACCCGCGACATCACGGGCGGTTTGCCGCGCGTGGCCGAGCTGTTCGAGGCGCGCAGCCCGAAAGACAAGGGCGTGCTCGCCGAGATGACCGGCACCGTCTCCTTCGGCAAGGAAACCAAGGGCAAGATTCGCCTGCAGATCACCGATCCAGACGGCAAGGTCTGGGAGGACCTGATTCCCAAGGAAAAGAACATCCTCGTTCACGAGGGCCAGGTGGTCAACAAGGGCGAAAGCATCGTGGACGGCCCTGCCGATCCGCAGGACATCCTGCGCCTGTTGGGCATGGAGGAGCTGGCGCGCTACATCGTTGACGAGGTGCAGGACGTGTACCGCCTGCAGGGCGTGAAGATCAACGACAAGCACATCGAGGTGATCGTTCGCCAGATGCTGCGCCGCGTCGTGGTCGAGAACCCCGGCGAGTCGCACTACATCGCGGGCGAACAGGTCGAGCGCAGCGAGATCCTCAACACCAACGACGCACTGCGTGCCGACGGCAAGCTGCCGGCCACCTTCACCAACCTGCTGCTGGGCATCACCAAGGCGAGCCTGTCCACCGACTCGTTCCTCTCGGCCGCCTCGTTCCAGGAAACCACCCGCGTGCTCACCGAGGCTGCCATCATGGGCAAGCGCGACGAGCTGCGCGGTCTGAAGGAGAACGTCATCGTCGGCCGCCTGATCCCCGCCGGCACCGGCATGGCATATCACCAGGCCCGCAAGGTGAAGGAAGAGATGGACGAGGCCGAGCGCCGCGCCATTGCCGACGCCGAAGCCGCCGAACTGGCCATCGCGCAAGCGGGCGCCGAGGCGGGCGAAGCCGAGGTTACGGAGTAGGCCTGGCGTTCAGGGGCGATGAAAATCGCTCCTGAATGCATAGCTGCCCGTGGTTGATCCTCGGTCAACAGCGGCTCAAAACCTGATGAAAAACGGCCCCTCGGGGCCGTTTTTTTTCCACGGAGAAGGTGATGCCTCAGTCACTCCCAAAAGAGTAGCAAAAAAGCATAGCGCCCCGTGGTGGATTTTTCTACCGTAGAAGCCAAATTGGCTCTGAAAATTCGGCCAATAATCTACTTGAGCAAGGTGGGCAGCCACATCGAGAAGGCCGGCACATAGGTCACCGCCAGCAACGTGGCGGTGAGCGCGCCGTAGAACGGCAGGATGGTGCGCATCACCTGACCGACCGAAACCCCGCCGATCGCACATCCGACGAACTGGACCGAGCCGACGGGCGGCGTGTTCAAGCCCAGCGCGCAGTTGATCAGCATCAGGATGCCAAACTGGATCGGGTCCATGCCGAACTGCATCGCAATGGGCAGAAAAATCGGCGTGCAGATGAGGATCGTGGCCGCCATGTCCAGGAACGTGCCCAGAACGAACAGCAACACGTTGATCATCAGGAAGATCACCCAGGGCTCGCTGGAAATCGCCTTCATCAGGTCGCCCGTCTTCTGCGGGACCTCGTACAAGGCCATGAAGTAGCCAAATGCCGCCGAGATGCCGATGAGCAGCAGAACCACCCCGGTCGTCTTGCAGGCCTTGGCGCAGGCCTTGAGAAAGTTGTGCCAGGTCAGTGTCTTGTAGACAAAAACCGTGATGAGAATCGCCCACGCCACCGCGATGGACGCGGACTCGGTGGCCGTGAAGGCACCCGAGAGAATCCCGCCCAGGATGATGACCACCACCAGCAAACCGGGCACGGATGCCGCGAAGGCCACCGCCACCTCGTGCCAGCCGGGAAACTTGCCGTGCGTGGGATAGCCGCGCTTGACCGCCACCCAATACGCGGCAGCCAGGTTGCAGACCGTCAGAATCACCGCAGGAACCAGGCCCGCGAGAATCAGGCTCAGGATGCTCACCGACGCGATACCCGCCGTGGCGAGCGTGTAGATGATCAGATTGTGTGAAGTCGGCATGATCGCGCCGACGAGGGCGGCATGTGTGGTCACGTTGACCGCGTAATCGGCGTCGTAGCCCTCCTTCTTCATCAGCGGGATCATCACGGAGCCAATGGCCGACACGTCCGCCAGCGGCGACCCCGCCACCCCGCCGAATATGGTGCACCCCAGCACGTTGCTCATGCCCAATCCTCCGCGGACATGTCCGACAAGGCTGTTGGCAAAACGCACGATGCGGTCGGCGATACCGCCGTAGAGCATCAGTTCGCCGGCAAACACAAAAAACGGGATCGCCAGAAAGCTGAACACCTGCATGCCGCCAACCATCTTTTGAAAGACGACGGCAACCGGCAACCCGGCAGCCAGAATCGTTGCGACCGACGACAGGCCAATGGCAAAGGCCACCGGCACGCCCAGCACCAGCAGGACGGTAAAGCTGATTCCCAGTACGGCAAGTTCCATGAATATCTCCTCAGGCTTGGTTAGGGCCGGCTATTCCCAGGCGGGCTCGACGGTCTTGCCGCTGAAGATGGCCAGGATGTGCTCAATGGAAAACAGCACGATCAAAATCCCGGCAATGATGAAAGGGAAGTAGTCCACCGCGTCGGTCACGCCCAGCATGGGCTTGACCTCATTCCATTTGGCCTTGGCCCAGACCCAGCCGCCGTAGATCATCAGCGCGCCAAACAGCCCGACCAAGGCGTGGATCAGCACCTCCACGCGCCGCTGCCAGACCTCGGGCAGCAGTTGCACCATGGATTCGAGGCCGATGTGCCCCGAGTCGCGCACACCCACCGCCAGGCCGAACGCCGTCACGTACAGCACCAGCAGCATCGCCAGCGCTTCAGCCCAGGTAGGGGGGTCGTTGAAGATGTAGCGCCCCACTACCTGCCACTGCACGCACAGCACAACGAGCAATAGCCCGACGATGGCAATCCACAACGATGCCCGGGACAGCATCGCGCAAAAACGGGTGTACATGAAAGATCTCCTCGCGCCCCCCCCGGACGGCAGGGGCCTGGCGTGACGGCCACCGGGACTGTTGCCCCGGGGCAGTCGCTCGCAATCGGTTTGGCTTACTTGGTGTCTTGCGTGGCCTTGACCAGGCGCTTCATATCGGCCGTGGTCATGAACTTGTCGTACACCGGCTGCATGACGGCCTGGAATGAGGCTTTGTCCACATCACCGATCTGGGCGCCAGCGGCCTTGACGTTGGCCAGGGACTTGGCTTCCTGCTCATCCCACTTCTTGCGCTGGAAGCCGACCGATTCCTTGGCGGCGGCGCGGACCATGGCCTGGTCGGCCGGGGACAGCTTGTCCCAGACGATCTTCGACATCACCAGAATTTCCGGCGCCATCGAGTGCTCGGTGCGCGAGTAGAACTTGGCCGACTCCACGTGCTTGGCCGTGTCGTAGGACGGGATGTTGTTCTCCGCCGCGTCGATCAGCCCGGTCTTGAGGCCGGTGTAAACCTCGCCATACGGCATCGGCGTGGCGTTGGCGCCCATGGCGCTGACGAGCGCGACCCACAGGTCGGATTGCTGCACGCGAATTTTCATGCCCTTGGTGTCTGCCGCCGTCTTGATCGGCTTCTTGGCATAGATCGAGCGCGCGCCGCTGTCATAAAAAGCCAGGCCGATGAAGCCGGCGGATTCGCAGCTCTTGAGGATTTCGTCGCCCACCGGGCCGTCGAGCACCTTGCGCATGTGATCGACCGAGCGGAACAGGAAGGGCATCGTCGGGACCATGGTCATCGGGCAGATGCCGTTCATGGGCGCAACGTTCACGCGCGTCAGATCGAGCGCGCCAATCTTGACCTGATCGATCGTCTCCTTCTCGGTTCCCAGCGCGGCTTTGTTGAACACCTTGATCTTGTATTTGCCGCCGCTCTTGGCCGACAGTTGCTCGCTCATGTGCCTGACCGCCGCCACCGTGGGGTAGTCGTCGGCGTTGTGCGTATCCGCCGAGCGGAACTCGACGGCCTGAGCCGCGAAGGAACAGGCAGCCAGCAGCGAGGCGGCAGCCAGCGAACGCAGGGTGAAGGCGGGATTTTTCATGCTCGGGGTCTCCATTTCAGTGCGAGCCAGGGGTGGAAGAAACAAAAGCGGGGTTGAAAGGCACTTCGGCCAGGCCGTGTACGCCATCCATCTCCATCACAAACACGGCTCCGGCCATCGTGGCGTCGTAGCCATCGACCGGGGCCGCGGGAGTAATCGAAGTCACGAACAAGTGAGCCAGATCCGGCCCTCCGAACGCACACATCGACGGCTTGGGCGTGGGGACGGACACGGAACACTCTAGGCGACCGCTCGGCGCGAAGCAATGCAGCAAACCCGCATCGTTGGCGCAAGTCCAGTAATTGCCTTGGGCGTCGACGGCTGCGCCATCGGGTCGGCCAGGCAAGCGTCGCATGTCCACGAACGGCTCGCGCTGGATGCACGCCGCGCGCGGGTCCAGGCGCCAGATCTGCCGCGCCTGCGGATGCGAATCCGAAAGATACGCCACCTGGCCATCCGCGCTGAAGCCCAGGCCATTGCCGGTAAGCAGGCCGCTGGCAATCAGCGTGCGCAGCTCGGTGCCGTCGTAGCGATACAGCGCCCCCGATGCGTCGGCCAGGCCCATGTCCATGACCATACTGCTCACCCACAGGCGCCCTTCGCGGTCGCAACGGCCATCGTTGAAGCGCATGCCGGGGCGGGGAAACCGCACCGGTTGCACGCAGTGGGCCCCGGCCCGCTCGGCCTCACCCAGCCGCAGATGGAACAACCCGGTCTCCATCGCCGCCAGCAAGCCGCCGTCGGCATGCAAGGCGATGCAACCCACGCGCTCAGCCACGAGCCACGAGCGCTCACGACAGGTTGCCCAGTCGTACCGGTGCACGCGCCGCGCCTCGATGTCCACCCAATACAGCGCCTGCTCGGCCACCGACCAGACAGGCGATTCGCCCACCTGATT
Source organism: Burkholderiaceae bacterium (assembly GCA_036752305.1). Taxonomy (GTDB): domain Bacteria; phylum Pseudomonadota; class Gammaproteobacteria; order Burkholderiales; family Burkholderiaceae_C; genus DAIOSZ01. The sequence continues at coordinate 5,255 of DAIOSZ010000129.1, read as the reverse complement.
GCGTACGTCGCACAACACGTTCATGGAATCAGCCCCGTCGGCAACGACCGCTCGCTTATTCAGCGAAGAACGGGCCCGTGCGCACGAAGGCGCCGCCCTGGTAGATGACGGCGGGATCGGCTTGATCGACCGTCTGCTGGCGCGCCTCCACGGCGGCGCGGAACTTGTCGGAGCTGTCCTGGGGGCGATAGCCGATGTGGCGCGCGCTGGTGTTGTCCCACCAGGTCGTCGCGTTGTCGGACATGCCATAGATGATGCTGTGGCCAACCACCGGCGCGGTGAGCGCGGCAACGACGAGGCGCTCGGTGTCGTCAAAGCTCATCCAGGTGGCGAGCATGCGGCGGTCCTTGGGCTCGGCGTAGGACGAGCCGATGCGCAGGCTCACGGTCTCGATTCCGTGACGGTTCCAATACAACTGCGCCAGGTTTTCGCCAAACGACTTGGACAATCCATAGAAGCCGTCCGGGCGGACCGGATCGAGCGGACTGACGACTTGATCTTGCCGATAGAAACCGGTGACGTGGTTGGAGCTGGCGAACACGATGCGCTTGACGCGATGCGCCCGCGCGGCTTCGTAGAGATTCACCATGCCGATGATGTTGCCCGCCAGGATGGCTTCCCAGGGTTGTTCGGTTGACACGCCGCCCATGTGCACCACCGCGTCCACGCCTTCCAGCAGCGCATGCACCGCGGCCTTGTCGGACAACTCGGCCAGAACGATTTCCTCGCCCGATTCGGCCGCGCTGAAATCGCGCCGATGGGACAGGCGCAAGGTATCGCAGTACTTTTTCAAGCGCGGTCGAAGCTCCTGACCCAGGCTGCCCGCGGCGCCGGTCAGCAACAGACAACCAAATCGGATCGTGGAGGCGGGCGCGTCAAGCATGAAGAGTCCTTGAAAAAAACATGTTTCAGGCGGTGGAAGTTTGCTACAGTCGCTGAAACGATCACTTGTAGATTGTCTGTTGTCAGACAACGTATCTCTTGATTGTGCGAGCTAAGGCGGCGAACGAGTACTAGGGTTTTCACGGAGTTGGCTCACTCATGACAACGGAATTGACCAGGCGCAAGCCCAGGAGGCTCGCGCTTGACATCGTGGACGACCTGTCCTCCCGGATCGGCGACGGACGCTTGACGGCGGGCGCCAAACTTCCCTCCGAATCAGCCGTGATGGCCGACTTCGGCGTCTCGCGCACCGTGGTGCGCGAGGCCTTGTCACGGCTTCAGGCATCGGGCCTGGTCGTCACGCATCACGGCGTGGGCACCTTCGTGCGCGACAATGCCGCCGCAGCCGCAGGCATACGCCTGCCGGATGCCGTGCAGGCCTCCACGCTGCGCGACGCCCTCGCCGTCGTCGAGCTGCGACTCGGCCTGGAAGGCGAGGCGGCAGCCCTGGCTGCCGTCCGCCGCAGCGACGAGGAGCTGGCGGCAATGCGCGCCGCGCAACGCGAACTGGCCGACGCCATCGATCAGTCCGGCGACACGGTGACGCCCGACCGGCGCCTGCACGAACTGATCGCCAGCGCCACGCACAACGCCCATTTCGTCGAGCTGACGCGCGGGCTGGGCGCGCTGATGATTCCGCGCACACGCGTCGACACCGTCAGCCTTGCCGGCGATGGCCGCCGCGAGTATTTTCTGCGGCTGCACGCCGAACATGAAAGCGTGGTCAATGCGATCGCCAACCGTGACCCCGAGGCCGCGCGCGCGGCGATCCGCACGCACCTGTCCAACAGCCGCGACCGGCTTCGCCGCGCGCGTGACCGCCAGGCAGAGCACGCCGTCGAGACCACGCCGTCCTAGTGCAGTGTTCGATGCTATGCAGCACTTATGGCGCCGCGCCTTTGCCTCCGTGGCGTCGTTGCAAATCCTCGCGATGCCACTGAGCATCGCTGTGGTTTGCGCCTAGCCACGCAGGCAAATCCGCTGGCCCATAAGTACCGCAAAGCGTCGAACACTGCACTAGGCGTCTGGGCGCCAGTCATATCCAGCGGGCGGGCCCGGGCGCAAGAAAACACTTGCGAGAATCCCTTTTCATGTTGTACGATGACTGACGAGTAGATCAACACCAGGATGAGAGGAGACCGATGACCCGTTCCACCACCCCAAAGGTTGTTTCGCTGCGCGCCATCCCGGTCGCCGGGCGCGACAGCATGCTGCTGAATCTGAGTGGCGCGCATGGCCCGTTTTTCACCCGCAACCTGGTGCTGCTGACCGACAGCGCCGGCCGCACCGGCGTTGGCGAGGTGCCCGGTGGCGAGAAGATTCGCCAAACGCTGGAGGATGCGGCGCCTTGGGTCGTCGGCCAGCCCGTGGGCAATGTGAACCAGGTGATGCAGGACGTGCAGCGGCGCTTCGCCGACCGCGACTCGGGTGGCCGCGGCCTGCAAACCTTCGATTTGCGCACCACCATCCACGCGGTTGCGGCCATCGAGGCCGCGATGCTCGATCTGCTCGGACAAGAACTGGATTTGCCGGTCGCGGCGCTGCTCGGCGAAGGCCAACAGCGTGAATCGGTGGAAATGCTGGGCTACCTGTTCTTCATCGGCGATCGCCGCAAGAGCGACCTGCCCTACCTGTCCGACCCCGGCGCCGACAGCGCCTGGCTGCGCGTGCGCCATGAAGAGGCGATGACGCCCGAGGCCGTGGTGCGGCTGGCCGAGGCGGCGCGCGAACGCTACGGCTTCAACGATTTCAAGCTCAAGGGCGGCGTGCTGGCAGGCGATGCCGAAGTGGAGGCCGTGGCGGCGATCCACGAGCGCTTTCCGCAGGCGCGGGTCACGCTGGACCCCAACGGGGGGTGGCTGCTCAAGGATGCCATCCGTCTGGGCCACAAGATGCGCGGCGTGGTGGCCTACGCTGAAGACCCTTGCGGCGCCGAGGAGGGGTTCTCCGGCCGGGAGGTCTTGGCCGAATTCCGCCGCGCGACGGGCCTGCCGACGGCGACCAACATGATCGCCACAGATTGGCGGCAGTTCGTGCACGCGCTGTCCCTGCAAAGCGTGGACATCCCCTTGGCGGACCCTCATTTCTGGACGCTGGCCGGCTCGGTGCGCGTCGCGCAGACCTGCCGCGACTGGGGTCTGACCTGGGGCTCGCACAGCAACAACCATTTCGACGTGTCGCTGGCCATGTTCACGCATGTGGGCGCGGCCGCCCCGGGCAAGGTCACGGCCATCGACACGCACTGGATCTGGCAGGACGGGCAGCGCCTGACCCGCGAGCCCCTGCGCATCGTGGACGGGCATGTCCGGGTTCCCGAGAAGCCGGGCCTGGGCATCGAACTGGACATGGTCGAAGTCGAGAAGGCCCACCAGTTGTACTTGCAGCACGGCCTGGGGGCGCGCGATGATGCGGTGGCCATGCAGTGCCTGAGCCCCAACTGGAAGTTCGACCCCAAGCGGCCCTGCCTGGTGCGCTAGCGCGGACGATTCGCGCTGCCGCTGACTGATATTCCCACTCAAACTAGGAGACTCACATGTTCAAGAAAGTCCTGTTCGCGCTGGCGCTCGGTGCCGCGGCATCTGGCGCTCTGGCCTGGCCGAACAAGCCGGTGACCCTGCTGGTTCCGTTTCCGCCCGGCGGGTCCACCGACCTGATCGCGCGGCAGTTGTCGAGCAAGCTCGGCGAGAAGATCGGCGGCACCGTCATCGTGGACAACAAGGCCGGCGCCACCGGCACCATCGGCGCCGCGCAGGTGGCGCGCAGCCCGGCTGATGGACATACGCTGCTGGTCACGTCGCTGGGGCCGCTGGTGATTGCGCCGCACCTCATCAAGGTGAGCTACGACGCGCTCAAGGACCTGGACCCGATCACGGTGGTCGTGCAGGCGCCCAACGTGCTCGTGGTGCCGGCCGCCTCGCCGCACAAGTCGCTGGCGGATGTGATCGCCTACTCCAAGGCCAATCCCGACAAGATGACCTTTGCCTCCTCGGGCAACGGCAGCAGCGACCACCTGACGGCCGAGCTGTTCTGGCAGCAGAGCGGCACCACCGGCGTGCACGTTCCCTACAAGGGCGGCGGCCCGGTGATGACGGATTTGCTGGGCAACCAGGTCAACTCCTCGTTCATGAACATCAACACGGCCATGCCGCAGATCAAATCCGGCAAGCTGCGCGCGCTGGCCATCACGAGCGCCGCGCGTTCGCCGCTGCTGCCCAATGTCCCGACGCTGCAGGAATCCGGCATCAAGGACGCCAACGTGTACTCCTGGCAGGCCGTCACCGCGCCGCGCGGCCTGCCCGCCGACGTCAAGGCCAAGTTGCACGCGGGAATCGTCTCGGTGTTCAACGATCCGCAGATCCAGCCCAAGCTGCTGGACCTGGGCTTCGAGATGGTGCTGAACACGCCCGAGCAGTTTGCCGCCTTCCAGGCTGCCGAGTACGCGCGTTGGCAAAAGCTGATCACCGCGCGCAAGATTTCTGCCGACTGACACGGACTGCGATACCCACATGGACAACCCCGGGGCGAACGCCCATATCCATTTCCCCAACCGCTTCCGCCAGCGCCTGCTGGCGGGCGATACGCTCATCGGCTGCTGGCTGTCGCTGGGCAGCCCCATCACCACCGAGGGGCTGGGCATCGCCGGCTTCGACTGGCTGCTGCTCGATTGCGAACATGCGCCCAACGACGTGCTGGCGCTGATCCCGCAGCTCATGGCGCTCAAGGACAGCCCGAGCGCCCCCATTGCGCGCCCGAGTTGGAACGACACCGTGGAAATCAAGCGCCTGCTCGACGCCGGCGTGCACAACTTCCTGATCCCGTTCGTCGAGAGCGCCGAGCAGGCGCGCGCGGCCGTTGCCGCCACGCGCTACCCGCCGCAGGGCGTGCGCGGGGTGTCGGTTTCGCAGCGCAGCAACCGCTACGGCGATGTCAAGGACTACTTCAAGCGGGTGAACGATCAGATCAGCGTGCTGGTGCAGATCGAAAGCCGCGCGGGCGTGGCCGCGGCGGCGCAGATCGCGGCGGATGCCCACGACCCATGCCTCTTTGCTGGCCCCCGCCACCGGCCCCCCCGGCACCGCCGGGGCCTCCAGCCAAACGATGGGTTAGCACCAGGTCCGGCGGCAGGAAGGCCGCGTTCGCGGCGCGCAGGTAGATCCCCGCATCGGCGGGCAGGTCAGATTCGAGCCACAGCAGTCCGAGCCTCACCGGATCGGGCGCTCCCAGGCCGGCAATCGGCTGGTTCATTGATGTCGCCAGGCGCCCGCGTAGCCGTGCTGATCGCATCTGACCCATGTGCACGCGGCGGGCTTCCG
>DAIOSZ010000128.1:0-11332 GCA_036752305.1 Burkholderiaceae bacterium | reverse complement strand
TGTCCAGCGGGTCGCGCACCTCGCGGTCCATCTTGTTGACGAAGGTGATGATGGGTGTATCGCGCTGGCGGCAGACTTCAATGAGGCGCCGCGTCTGGGCTTCCACGCCATTGGCCGCATCGATCACCATCAGCGCCGAATCGACGGCGGTGAGCACGCGGTAGGTGTCCTCGGAAAAGTCCTTGTGGCCTGGCGTGTCAAGCAGGTTGATCACGTGATCGCGGTAGAGCATCTGCATCACGCTGGAAGCCACCGAGATGCCGCGCTGCTTTTCGATTTCCATCCAGTCGCTGGTGGCGTGGCGACTGGCCTTGCGCGCCTTGACGCTGCCAGCGATCTGGATCGCGCCGGAAAAAAGCAGCAGCTTCTCGGTCAACGTGGTCTTGCCCGCGTCGGGGTGGGAGATGATGGCAAAGGTCCGGCGGCGCCGGGTCTCGAGGGCGTAGGTCACGGGTACGAAAAAACAAAAAGCGGCTTGGCCACGAGGACCAAACCGCACATGCTAACGCCGCGCCACCGCCTCGGGCAGCAGCCCGGCGCCGAAAATCAGCCCTTGGCGGAGGCGGCAGTGGAAACGGACGTGCCGTGCGCTTCAAGGCGACGACGGACGATTTCCTGCAAGTCGCGCAAGGGCACCGGCTTGTGCATGATGCGCACATCGGCCGGCAGACCGCCACGCGCCTCGATGTCGCGCGGGTCCATGCCGGTGAGCGCGAGGATTTCCAGGTTGCGCACGTCACCGGAACTCTTGCGCAACGAACGGATCATCTCAAACCCGTCCATGCCGGGCATGTACAGATCGGTGATCAGAAAATCGGGCGGTGCCTCACCGATGCGCACCAGCGCCTGAAAGCCGTTTTCGGCCGTCTCCAGGGTAATCGGCAGTTGCCAGCTTTCAATGGCCATGCCGAGCATCTTGAGCATCTTCTGGTCGTCGTCCACGAGCAACAAGCGGAATGGCTTATCGGGAGTGGTGGCTTTGGAGATCACGTTTTCACGCTCCGAAAGTAGTTTGTCAACAGCGGCCTTGGCAACCCGCCGATGTCCACCCACGGTTTTCCATGCGGGCAGGATACCGGACTCGACCCAAAGCTGTACCGTGCGCAACGCCACGCCCAAGCGTTGGGCCGCTTCGCGCGTGGTCACGAACTCTTCGTTGGCGCTACCCTTGTGCATGATCCCTCAAATGATGAATTCCGCTTGCTCCTACACGGGTGCGGGGCGTGAAACCCCGCCCAGTAAATGGCAGACAACCGCGAATTGTACGTCTAGGCATGCAACAGCCTGTCATATTTCGGCAGAAAGCTCCAAGGATGCGCTGCGATGGGCCAATGCCCTTGCGTCGGCGAAGTTGAAATAGTACTAAAAATGATCAAGCAAGAAAACCCCTTTTCGGGGCAACGGCCAAGGGGACCCCGCTTGCTATAATGCGCGCCGTTTCGAGGAGCGTTGCAGCGCTGTCGCCCGCCAAGGCTTTGCGGGCTTGCATGGCGTGAGGCTCGAAACGCATCGGGCCGCCGCGTTCGTCGGTGATCTGGCCCAACCTGGCAACGACGCTCGACCACCGTAAGTGGGCTGATCGTCGTTGCGTTTTTTCGCTTCGGGCGTACGCATTCACCGTCGGTGGTTGCTTTCACGGCTATTGGAGTTCGTATCACCATGTCCACCCCCCGCAGCAGCAAGAAATCCGTCACGACCAAGCCCTCGTCCCAGGCGCTTGAGTCGGTCATCGCCGACATCGGCCTGGCCGCCTGGGGCCGCAAGGAAATCGCCATTGCCGAAACCGAGATGCCGGGCCTGATGGCGATCCGCGCCGAGTTTGCCAAGAAAAAGCCCCTCAAGGGCGCGCGCATCACGGGCAGCCTGCACATGACGATCCAGACCGCCGTGCTGATCGAAACGCTCCAAGCGCTGGGCGCCGAGGTGCGCTGGGCTTCCTGCAACATTTTTTCCACGCAGGATCACGCGGCGGCGGCGATTGCCGCCGTTGGCACGCCGGTGTTCGCCGTCAAGGGTGAGACGCTGGTGGACTACTGGGACTACACGCATCGCATCTTCGACTTCGGCCCCAAGGGTTCGCGTGGCGAAGGCCCGAACATGATCCTCGACGACGGCGGCGATGCCACGCTGCTGATGCACCTGGGCAAACAGGCCGAGACCGAGCCAGGCGTGCTTGCCAAGCCCAAGAGCGAAGAGGAGCGCATCCTCTTCGCGGCCATCAAGGCCAAGCTCAAGGAAGATCCGACCTGGTACAGCCGCAAGAGTGCCGAGATCATCGGCGTGACCGAGGAAACCACCACCGGCGTGCACCGCCTGAAGGAAATGAGCGCCAAGGGCACGTTGATGTTCCGTGCCATCAACGTCAACGACTCGGTCACCAAGTCGAAGTTCGACAACCTCTATGGCTGCCGCGAAAGCCTGGTGGACGGCATCAAGCGCGCCACCGACGTGATGGTGGCCGGCAAGATTGCCGTGGTGGCTGGCTACGGCGACGTGGGCAAGGGCAGCGCGCAGGCCTTGCGCGCGCTCTCGGCGCAGGTATGGGTGACCGAAGTCGATCCGATCTGCGCGCTGCAGGCCGCGATGGAGGGCTACCGCGTCGTCACGATGGACGACGCCTGCGACAAGGCCGACATCTTCGTCACCGCGACCGGCAACAAGGACGTGATCACCTACGCGCACATGGCGCGGATGAAGGACCAGGCCATCGTCTGCAACATCGGTCACTTCGACAACGAGATCGACGTCGCCTCGCTCGAAGCCAAATGCAAGTGGGAGGAGATCAAGCCGCAGGTCGATCACGTGATCTTCCCCGCCAAGGCTGGCGCCAAGACCGGCGGCAAGCGCATCATCCTGCTGGCCAAGGGACGGCTGGTCAACCTGGGCTGCGGCACCGGCCACCCGAGCTACGTGATGTCCAGTTCATTCGCCAATCAGACCATTGCGCAGATCGAACTGTTCGCCCACCCCGAGTCCTACGATGTGGGCAAGGTCTATGTGCTGCCCAAGCACCTGGACGAGAAAGTCGCGCGCCTGCAACTGGCCAAACTCAACGCGCAACTGACCGAGCTGAGCGCCGCGCAGGCCAGCTACATCGGTGTTCCCAAGGCCGGGCCTTACAAGCCCGACAGCTACCGGTATTGAGCGCCGCCGCCTGCCCTGGCTGGCGCCACCGTACCTGCATGCGTGCCGATCAATGGCTCGTCGAGCGAGGCCTCGCCGCCTCGCGCAGTCAGGCGCAGCGGCTCATCGCCTCCGGTGCGCGCTGGCGCGTCCCGCGGGCCGCGGCTCAGCGCGCCGATGACGGCTGGCGCCCGTTGGCCAAGGCCGACGATCTGCCCGCGACGGCCGAAGTCGAACTCGCCAGCGCGGCCGAGAGCCGCTACGTGTCGCGCGGCGGCCTCAAGCTCGAAGCGATCCTCGCCGCCTCGGGCGTGACGGTCACAGGCCGCGATTGCCTGGATGTGGGCCAGTCCACTGGCGGCTTCACCGATGCGCTGTTGCAAGCCGGCGCGGCGCATGTGCTGGGCATCGACGTTGGCCACGGGCAATTGCATCCCCGGCTGCGCGAGGACCCGCGGGTGGACTGCGTGGAGGGTTGTAACGCCCGCCACTTAACTCCTGATTTGATAGCTGTTCGTGGTGATATTCAGGGCAAAAAATCCCAAAAACACCCAAAAAATCAGGCCAACAACGACCTTTCGGCGGGGTTTTCACTCGTCGTGGGTGACCTGTCGTTCATCTCGCTCACGCTGGTGCTGCCTGCGCTGGCGCCGTTGCTGGCAGCGGGCGGTGACCTGCTGATGCTCGTCAAGCCGCAGTTCGAATTGCAGAGCACGCAGCTCGGCAAGGGCGGCATCGTGCGCGACGCGACCCTGTTTTCCGGCGTGCGCGAGCGCATCGAGACAGCGGTGCGCCAGACGGAGCTGCACGTTGCGGGCTGGTATGACAGCCCCATCAGCGGGGGCGACGGCAACCGCGAATTTTTCATCCATGGGCGCAAGCCCCTCACGGTGACTCCGACATGAAGCTGCCGATCAGTTTTGAGTTCTTTCCTCCCAAGACGCCCGAGGGCGCGGCCAGGCTGCGCGAAGTGCGCCAACGCCTGTATGAGCGCCAGCCCCAGTTCTGTTCCGTCACCTATGGAGCGGGAGGGTCGACGCAGCAAGGCACCTTCGGCGCCGTGCGCGAAATCCTCGCCGAAGGCGTTGCCGCCGCCTCGCATTTTTCCTGCGTGGGCGCCACGCGCGCGAGCGTGCGCGCGCAGTTGGGCGAGTTGCACGCCATGGGCGTCAAGCGCCTCGTCGCACTGCGTGGCGACCTGCCCAGCGGCTATGGCGGTGGCGGCGAATTCAGCTATGCCAGCGATCTGGTCGCCTTCATCCGGGGGTGCACCGGCCAGGCGGTTCACATCGAAGTGGCCGCTTATCCGGAAGTGCATCCGCAGGCTCGCTCACCCGAGGCCGACCTCAAGGCCTTTGCGGCCAAGGTGCAGGCAGGCGCCGACTCGGCCATCACGCAGTACTTCTACAACGCCGACGCCTACGAGCGCTTTCTCGATGACCTCGCCGCCATGGGCGTGAACCTGCCGGTGGTGCCGGGTATCATGCCGGTCATCAGTTCGTCGCAACTCATGCGGTTTTCCGACGCCTGCGGTGCCGAGATTCCGCGCTGGATGCGCCTGCGCCTTCAGCACTATGGTGACGATCTTGCCTCGATCCGGGCGTTTGGCCTGGATGTGGTTGCGAGCCTGTGCGAGCGGCTCGTCGCGCTGGGCGCGCCGGGCTTGCACTTCTACACGATGAACCAGAGCGCCGCCACGCTGGACATCCTGAAACGCCTGGAGGATTGACGACATGCCCACGACCCGCCCGCTTCCCATCCGCGCCGCCGCGTGGGTTCTGGCGCTGGGCGCCTGTTGCCCGGCCTTGGCCGACGACGATGGCTTGGCCACTCTGGAGCCCGTGCTCGCCGCGGCACAGGCGCCGCTGCAAGTGCCGGCGCCGGTGGCTTTGCGCTCCGCTGGCACGGGCATGGCATCCTGGTTCGGCCCCGGCTTCCATGGCAAGCCCACGGCCAGCGGCGAGCGCTTTGACATGCACGACCTGACGGCGGCACACAAGACACTGCCCTTCGGCTCGCGCGTGCTCGTGCGCAACCTGGACAACCAGAAGGAAATCGAAGTTCGCATCAACGACCACGGCCCCCACGCGCGGGGCCGCGTGATTGACCTCAGCCGCGCGGCCGCAGCCGCGCTGGGCATGCTCGAACGCGGCGTCGCGCGCGTCGAACTGCTGCTGCTTCCCAGCCCCGCCGCGCAGGACACGGCGCGCCCCACGCGCAAGGCGCGCTGATCTTCAATTGCCGGTGTAGCGTTCCACCGAATTGGCGTAGGAGGCGGCTTTGACGTTGGCCGCCTGCGTGCCAGTGAGCACGATCGTGTAGGCCCCGCCCGGCGCCATTTCCATGCGGCCAGAACCCAGCGTATGGCCGTCGCCGCTGGCCTTGTAGTCCAGCACGATGGGATTGACCACCAGGCCGTTGCCCGCGTTCGGCGCCAGCGCCTTGAAGATCGAGGTCTGTCCGTCCGCCGTGGCGACATCCGCCGCCACCGGCCCGAGGTTGTAGGCCATGATCAGCGCTTTCAGCCGGTTGCTGTTGGTCTTGTCCGAGACCACCGTGGCCTTGTCGGCCTTGAGCTCCGGCAACAGGATGGTGAACGAGCGCGAGGCCTGCGTGGTGACGGGCACGCTGACCTGCTGGCCACCGGCGCGCACCTCGACCTGCTGGCTGCCCGGAGGCAGCACCATGTAGGGGCTGGGCGTGCCCGAGGCCACCTTGGTCAGGCGCGCCTTTTGATCCACCCACACGTCGTAGTCGCCACCGGTGACGGCGATTACGCGCACATAGGCGGCGTTGGCGGGTGGCTGCGGGTCGTACAGCCTGGTCTGCTGCGCCTGGGCAGGCAGACCCAGGCCAACAGCGGCCAGAGCCGCGGCAGCCAGTGCAAGGCGACGGATGGGTGAATGGGTCATGGTGAGGTTCCTTTGCAAAATGAGATTGCCGGCGCGGCTTTTTACCAAAGCCAGTCCAGTTTCAACGACAGCAAGTGCGAACGGTAGCGTGCCCCGTCGCGGATGCTCGACAAGCCAAACCAATTGGCCGACACCGCCGTTCGTTCATTGATCCAGCGCTGCACGGTCGCGCTGGCCACCCAGCTCTTGCCGGCATCACCGAACCAGCGGTCACCGTACTGCGCGGCGGCGATGAAGTACCAGTCCTTGTTCACCCATTCGAAGGTGCTGCCCAGACCGTAGATGCCCACCCCTGCCGCTGGCGACCAATAGTTGGGCGTATTGAAGCCCACCGAGCGCGTATCGACGAACACATAAGGCTTGACCACGCCGCCACCAAACGGCAGCGCGGGCGCGTACTTGAAGGTACTGGTGGTGACGCGGTTGCCGTCTGAAACGCGGTTGTACGACAGGCGGCCCGAAAAAACGCCGGCCGCGGTGAGAAACAGGCCATCGGCCGTCAGGCGATTCGCCGTCATGCCGGCCTCCAGCGCCCGCGGCGCCAGCGACACGGCGCCCCAGTTGTCGCGCGCGGCGCTGAGCGTGAGCCAATCGGTCATTTTCAGCCGCAACTCGCCCAGCAGCCCCGACAAGGGCCGCGCGTCCCACGTCACGGACACCTTGGGCTCCAGCGGCAAGTCGGTGCGTTCGTGGCGCAGCGTCACGCCCTTGGGACGCGCGTGCGGGCCCACGTCCTTGAATTCGTAACTGCCGCCATGCGTCTCCACCTCGTAGACCCGCGCCATGTCCTCGCCGCGCCACCGGTGCGCCACCGACAACTGCTGAACACGCAGCCCGCCGTTGTCGCGCACGCCCGTCCACTGAGCCGTCGTGCGCGGCCGCAGTTCGCGGTCCATCGCGGTCACGCCGTCCTGCGCGTCCTGGTTCTTGGGGTTGTCGATGGCGGCCTGCACGAAATGCGGCAGCGCCATATCGGGTCTGCCTGACCAGCGGTACGCATTGGCCAGCGGTATCTGGGCTTCCCGGGCGGTGGCCCGGTCCTCGGAATCGACCACGATCTTCAACTGCTCGATCGCCTCTTTCTGCCTCTGCTGCGCCGACAGGCTCAGCGCGATTTTCAAGCGCAGCTCCGGATCGGGCTTGGGATCGCCGGCGCGGATCAGCACCATGCCCTGCCGGGCCACCTCGGCGATCTGGCCCGTCATGTACAGGTCTTCGAGTTCGTCCGTGGCGGCAAAGGCCTTGGACGCCTCGGTGTCCGGGAACGGCTCTGGCAGCGGGTCGGCCACGCTGGCGGCGCGCGCATCCACGCAGGCGAGCGCGAGGACGGGAACCAGTGAATGCCAAGGCCTCATGGTTGAGGCGGCACCGGATAGGCGCAGGTTTGCATCGATTCGAGCTTGAGTTTGGACCCGGAAGCCGGCACCAGGCGCGCCTCGCGCACGCCTTGCCCCTCCACCGCCAGCGGCACCTTGAGGACGTAGCTCGCGTCATCACCCGGCAGCGGCAACTGGCGGGTGATCTTCTGGCCCTGCGCGCCGGTGTACTCCACGTCGACCAGGCTCAGCGACTCGGCCTCCGCCTTGATCCGCGCGTAGGCCAGGGGCACTCCGGCATCGACCACGACCCGCAGTCCTTCCGACTGATCCGCACTGACTTTTTCCGCCCGCGCCGTGGGTCCGGCTGGCAAGGGCTTGCACTGCCGGTCCGCGTAGGCCAGAACCTCCAGCAGCCAGTCGGTATCGGACATGCGGTACTGCTCCTGCCGCACCAGATCGCTGGGCAGCAAAGCGAGCGCACGCTCCGGCATTTCCCAGACGATCAACTTGGGCGTCATCTCCTTTTGCGAGACAAAGCGCAGGTAGTTGCGGATCGCCACCCACGGCCCCACGTCGGCGTTGATGGCGTAGTTGAACACCTCGCGCTGAAAGGCGTAGCGCAAGGCGTCCGCAAAGCCCGATCCCTCGCCCGACATGCTGCTGCCCACCAGCGCCATGTGTTCGGCGCTTTCGTCGTCGATCAGCGACTTGGTACCCATGCGCTTGAGACTGGAGCGACGCACCGCCTCCGCCGGATAGAGCCTCTCGTTGTCGGGAAGCAGATTGGCGAGATCGCGCGGCGCCGTTCCCACCCGCGCCTTGGCCTGCCAGCGCAAGCGCAGCTTTTCGGTCTTGAGCTCGTCCAGGGCCTTGACCACGTCGGGCTGGCGCACCAGATCCTGCCGGATCGCCCAGGCCGCCACCGTCGCGCCCAGCGGCGTCCAGTGCGTGTCGTACTTGAAATACGGCAAATCGACGCGCCAGTCCTGCGCGGCCTTGAGCATGGCTGGCTTCAGGTCAACGGCACGCACGCCAAGCGCGCGGAAATTCGCCAGGATGCCGCCGTACCACCCGCTCACATGCGCGGGCAGCGCAAAGTTCTCGGGCAGATATTCCGCATGCGTCTCGATCTTGGAGGGGATGATCGCCATCACCAGCAGCGTGTGCTCGGCCGCCAGCACCTGGTTCAGACGCGCGATCAGGCGCTCGGCCTTCTCCAGATCGGCCTTCTTGGCCAGCAGAGGGATTTCATGGCGGCCAAACAGCCAGCCGTCCTTGCCGACCATCACCAGATCGGCCGCGCCTTCGGCATGCGCCATCCCTGCCGCCAGCCAGACGGCCAGCAGCGCCACACAGGATTTGCGAAAAGACAACAAGCGCATCAAATCAGGTCGGGTCGATCATCCGCCAACGGATGAAGCGGCACAGTGTAAAGGTGCCGCGCGTGCCCGCCTAGAAAAACTATGAAAAACGTAGCTAACTGGCGCTAACGCTCAGGCGCACCGGCCCAAAGTAGCTTTCGACCGCGGCGCCGGTGTTGTTGCTGTCGCACATCAGTCCGACATCGAGCAGTTCCCCGGGTGACTCGCCAAACACGGTACGGAAGTCGCGGGCGATGTCGCGCTCGTGATCCGCCCAGCGGCCCAGTTTGTCGGACCCCGAATCGACGACCAGATAGCGGATGCGCCGCGACGCCGGGCTGTCCACCACGGTACCCACGGGATGGCGCGTGTCCCACACATACATCAGCGTGGCGTTGGGCAGCGGCGTGCCGGTCAGCAGATGCGCCAGTTCCGACACCAGATGGTCGCGCGCGGTAAACCCCGAGCGGTCGCCATCGAAAGTGAGCACCACGCGGGCGATGGCGTCGTCATGCCCGCGTTCGCCCACGTCGGCCCCGGGGTTGAGCGCCGTCCCCAGCCACGAGAAGCCCAGCCGCAGCCCTCCAAGCCGGACCGAAGGCCAGTTCAACTGGTGGCGGATCAGGCTGTTGGACTTGTGCGCCAGCGCGCGCAGCGCCGGCCGCCCCGCGTGTGCGGCCAACGGCGTGAAATCGGTGTGGCGGTAGCTGGGAAAGGTCTGATGAAACCACCGGCCCGGCGGCTCGCCGAGCACAGCCAACGAACTGGCCCGAGCCCAGGCGGAGGCGTTGAGCGCCGCCAGTTCCTCTTCGCTGGCGCGGTAGGCACTGGTCGGCTCGTCGCCGGGAGACTCCTCGGCCCCGTCCTGGGCGAGCGGCACGGGGCTCGCGCAAGCCGCCAAGGCGCCGGTGGCGGCCAGCGACAACCAGGCGCGGCGGGAGACGGATCGGGGGGCGGCAAGTTCGTTGGCGAGAGGAGCTCGATCGGGCAAGGTCGACACGGTAAATGAAACAAAAACGGAGCTGACCAATGATGGCACAGCACCGTTTCCGCTTCGTGAAGGCACCCGCCCGGTGCCGCGTGAAAATTACCGCTCGTCGTAGCTGATCACGACCCGATCGCTGGTCGCCCGTGCCTGGCACGACAGCACGAAGCCCTTGTCGGTCTCCCAGGGTTCGAGGGTGAAGTTCTTGTCCATCACCACCGAGCCCTCCAGCACCTTGGCGCGGCAGGTGCAGCAGACGCCACCCTTGCATGAATAGGGCAGGTCCAGTCCGGCGGCGAGCGCGGCGTCCAGGATGTGTTCATCGGCGCCCAGGGCAATCTCCCGCGGCTTGCCGTCCAGCA
Organism: Burkholderiaceae bacterium; assembly: GCA_036752305.1. GTDB lineage: Bacteria > Pseudomonadota > Gammaproteobacteria > Burkholderiales > Burkholderiaceae_C > DAIOSZ01. The sequence goes on along the minus strand of DAIOSZ010000128.1, from coordinate 1,270 downwards.
CCACCGTCAGCGCGATGCGCTTGCCCGCCGCATCGGCCTTGTCCTTCGCGGCCTGCGGCGAGGTAAAGGCCGCGCCCTTGGCCAGCGCCTCGGGCGGCAGATGGGTCGTGAAGCGCTCGGTGCGGATGCGGTTGGCCGCGACGCCCGCGTCCAGCAACGCGGCCTGCGTCGCCGCGACCATGCCGTCCGGCCCGCAGACGAAGACCTCGTCCATGCTGCCCACCGGCAGCAACGCGTCGATCAGCGCCCGCACCTTGGGGCCGTCGATCCGGCCTTCGAGCAGATCGACCTCCTGCGCCTGGCGCGAGAGGATGTGAATCATCGTCAAGCGCCCCGGATACTTGTCCTTGAGGTCCTGCAAAGCCTCGTTGAACATCACGCTGTCCATGCGGCGGTTGCCGTAGATCAGCGTGAATTTGGCGTCCGGCGATTCTTCCATGGTCGAGGCCATGATCGACAGGATGGGCGTGATGCCCGAACCCGCCGCAAACCCCACGCGGTGCAACGCGCGCGGACGCTGGATCGTGAAGCGCCCCTCCGGCGGCATCACGCGCAACCTGTCACCCGCCTTGACCTGCGTGGCCACCCAGTTGGAAAAAAGACCGCCGTCCACCGGCCGGATGCCGATCTGCAGTTCGCCCGAGCCCTCCAGGCGGCTTCTGGGGCAGCAGATGGAGTAGCTGCGCCGCAGGTCCTGTCCCTCGACGCTGGCGCGCACCGTGAGGAACTGGCCGGGCGCAAAGGCGAACGCCTCGCGCAGTTCGCCGGGCACGGCGAAGGTGATGGCCAGCGCGCCAGCGGCGTCGGGAGAAACCTGCTTGACGGTCAGCTCGTGAAAGCGGGGTGCGTTCATGGCTAGATGGGTTTGAAGTAGTCGAAGGGTTCGAGGCAATCCAGGCACTTGTACAGCGCCTTGCACGCCGTGGAGCCAAATGGCGAGATTTCGGTCGTGTTTTCAGAGCCGCAGCGCGGGCAATCGACCGCAGGACGACCACGGTCAGCTATCATTTTTGATGCAAACTGAATGGGTTGCGCCGCAGTGACGGCGCAGGCTCCGGGTGGTGCAATGCCGTAGGCGCGCAGCTTCTCGCGCGCCTGCGGCGTCATCCAGTCCGTGGTCCAGGCCGGCGCCAACTGCGTGCGCACGCGTGCGACGACGCCTGCCCGCGCCAGCGTGGCCTGCACATCGTCGTGCATCTGCTGCATCGCCGGACAACCGCTGTACGTCGGCGTGATCCCCCCTTCCACCCCCGCCTCGCCCTCGCGCACC
>DAIOSZ010000127.1:2767-11418 GCA_036752305.1 Burkholderiaceae bacterium | reverse complement strand
ATCATCGACGAGGAGCACCGCTTTGGCGTGCGCCACAAGGAGCAGATGAAAGCCCTGCGCGCCGAGGTGGATGTCTTGACGCTGACCGCCACGCCGATTCCCCGCACGCTGGGCATGGCGCTGGAGGGCATGCGTGACCTCAGCGTGATCGCCACCGCGCCCCAGCGGCGCCTGGCCATCAAGACCTTCGTGCGCAACGAGGGCCACGGCGTGATCCGCGAGGCCGTGCTGCGCGAGCTGAAGCGCGGCGGGCAGGTCTACTTCCTGCACAACGAGGTCGAGACCATCGAGAACCGGCGCCAGAAGCTCGAAGAAATCCTGCCCGAGGCCCGCATCGCCGTGGCGCATGGCCAGATGCCCGAGCGCGAGCTCGAGCGTGTGATGCGCGATTTCGTGGCCCAGCGCAGCAACCTGCTGCTGTGCTCCACCATCATCGAGACCGGCATCGACGTGCCCACGGCCAACACCATCGTCATCGCGCGCGCCGACAAGTTCGGCCTGGCCCAGCTGCACCAGTTGCGCGGGCGCGTGGGCCGCAGCCACCACCAGGCCTACGCCTACCTGATGGTGCCCGACACCGAAGGCCTGACCAAGCAGGCGGCACAACGGCTCGACGCGATCCAGTCGATGGAAGAACTCGGCTCGGGCTTCTACCTGGCCATGCACGACCTTGAAATCCGCGGCAGCGGCGAGGTGCTGGGCGACGCGCAAAGCGGCAACATCATGGAGATCGGGTTTCAGCTCTACAACGAGATGCTGGCCGAAGCCGTGCGCTGCCTGAAGGCGGGCCAGGAGCCCGACCTGCTCGCGCCGCTGTCGGTGACCACCGAGATCAACCTCCACTCCCCCGCGCTGCTGCCAGACGACTACTGCGGCGATGTGCACCTGCGCCTGTCGTTCTACAAGAAACTGGCCACCGCCAAGAAGCCCGAGCAGATTGACGCGCTGTTGGAGGAGATCGTTGACCGCTTTGGCAAACCCCCGGCTCAGGCGCAGACGCTCATCGACGTGCACCGCCTGCGCGTGCAGAGCCAGCCGTACGGCGTGGTCAAGGTGGACGCCGCGCCCGGCGTCACCACCATCACCTTCCGGCCGAATCCGCCCATCGAGCCCATGCGCATCATCGAACTGCTGCAAAAGAACAAGGGCATCCGCCTGGCCGGCAACGAAAAACTGCGCATCGAGCGCGAACTGCCCGAAGCCCGGGACCGCGCGCAGATGGTGCGCGACGTGCTGCGCAGCCTTGGCAAGCCCGTGGCCGCATCAGAGTCCGCGTAAGTCCTCCAAGGGCTCGGCGCATCCGCGCATCTCACCCACTCCAACCCGTTCCACCATGCCCACCACCGCCATCGAACACGCTCCCGGCCTTTGGATCCGCGGCTTCACGCCACCGCTTGCGCTGACCGATTTCAAGCTCGTCGCCTTCGACATGGACTCCACGCTCATCAACATCGAATGCGTGGACGAAATCGCCGACGCCGCGGGGCGCAAGGCCGAGGTCGCGGCCATCACCGAAGCCGCGATGCGCGGCGAGATCACCGACTACAAGGACAGCCTGCGCCGCCGCGTCGCGCTTCTCCAGGGCGTGAGCCTGGCGCATCTCGATCACGTGTACTACGAGCGCATGGCGCTCAACCCCGGCGCCGAAGCGCTGGTCAACGCCTGCAAGGCAGCCGGGCTCAAGGTGCTCATCGTCTCCGGCGGGTTCACCGAGTTCACCGGCCGGCTGCGTGAGCGACTGGGCGTGGACTTCGTGCGCTCCAACGAACTGGAGTGGGCGCCGGGCGGCGCCGACGACCAACCCCGGTTGACCGGCCGCATGGTCGATCAGGCATGGGGCGACATCTGCGACGGCGCCGAGAAGCGCCGCACGCTGCTGGAGGTGGCCTCGCTCATCGGCGCCAACCCCAGCCAGTGCATCGCCGTCGGCGACGGCGCCAACGACCTGCCGATGATGGCGGCCGCCGGCCTGTCGATCGCCTACCACGCCAAGCCCGCGGTGCGCGAAAAAGCCATGATCGCCATCACCAGCGGCGGCCTGGACCGGGCGCTGGAGGTGCTGCTGCCGCGCGGCGGCGCAAGCCTGTTGCGCCCGCACGCCCCGTAACTTCAAAATCCATAGCTGCCCGTGGTTGTTCTGCGCTGGCTACGGGTCAAAAGTTCTCTAAAAACCGGCCGTCAACAGGCCTTGCGGGCGTGCTTCTTCGGTGTTTTTGTAGATGTTGCGACAATTTTGTAGATGTTTCTACAAAATTTCTGCTCTCCGCCCCGCGTCAGGTGATTTTGGGTCGAATTTTTGGCACCAAATACGTCTTGAGACCAAAGAAAACAACCACGGGCAGCTATCATTTTTGATATGCCCGTGGCCGCGCTAACCTGGCGTCAGGCGGACCCGCTGGTCAATCGCGCCGAACACCGACCGGCCCGCCGCATCCAGTACCTCCATGCGCACGCGGTCACCGGCCTGCAGATAGGGGTGCAGTGCGTCCTCGGCCACGCCCGCCAGCATTTGCCGCACGCGCGCCTCGGTGATGCAGGCGTTGCCGGCCTCGGGCGCGGCGTTGCTGATGGTGCCCGCGCCCACGATGGAGCCCGCTCCCAGCGCGCGGGTGCGGGCCAGATGCGCGAGCACCTGGCCAAAGTGGAACACCGTCTCCTCCCCGGCGTGCGGCGAGCCGAACCACTGACCATTGATCGACACCTGCACCGGCAGTTGCAGCATTGCGCCGCGCCAGGCATCGCCCAATGCCGCCGGGGTGACGGCGATGGGCGCGAAGCTGGTGGCCGGCTTGCTCTGGTAGAAGCCGAAGCCGCGCGACAGCTCGGCCGGGATCAGGTTGCGCAGCGACACGTCGTTGAGCAGCACCACCAGCGCGATGCAGTCGAGCGCCTGCTCGGGGCCAACGCCCATGGGAACGTCGGTGGTGATGACGGCAATTTCGGCCTCCAGGTCGATGCCGTGCGCCGCATCGACCGCCACCACGTCGTCCAGCGGGCCGAGCATCACGTCCGATCCGCCCTGGTACACCAGCGGCTCCACCTCGTAGCGCGGCGGGATGGGCTCCTTGCGCCACTGATAGATCAGCCGCGCGTGGTTGCGGTAGACCGAGGCATCGGCCCATTGGTAGGCGCGCGGCAGCGGCGCCTGGCACTGGGCGGCATCGAACGGCTCGCCCTCGCGCCAGCCATCGGCCTCCAGCGCGCGGCGCTGCTGGTCCAGGCCGGGCGTCAGCGCCGCCCAGTCATCCAGCAGCGCCTGCAGGGTGCCGGCCGGTCCGCGGGCGCGTGCCCAATGCCCGCCCGAGTCGCTGACCAGCATCAGCGCGCCATCGCGCGTGCCGTCGCGCCGGGTGGCCAGTCGCAGGGGAAACGACGAGGGCATCGCGCTCAGTCCAACTGAATGTTGGCCGCCTTGATCACCTTGCCCCAGCGGGCGCTTTCGCTGCGCGCCGCGGTCTGGAAATCCTTGGGGGTGCCCGGCAAGGCCTCAAAGCCGAATTCGGCGAACTGCTTCTGGACCTTGGGGTTCTGCATGGCCTTGTTCAGTTCCGTGTTCAGGCGGGCCACCACGTCGGAGGGCATGCCGGCCGGGCCGATCAGGCCGTGGAAGGCGAAGGCGTTCACGTCCTTCATCCCCAATTCCGCGAAGGTCGGCACGTCGGGCAGCGCCTCGGCCCGCTTGGGCATGGCGACGGCCAGGACACGCACCTTGCCGGTCTTCATCATCTGCATGCCCGAGGCCAAGTCCAGCATCATCACCGGGATCTGGCCGCCGATCAGATCCTGCATCGCCGGTGCCGCGCCCTTGTAGGGCACGTGGACCATCGAGTTCGCGCCCGCCGTCTGCTTGAACAATTCCATCGCCACGTGGTGCGGCGAGCCGTTGCCCGGCGAGGCGTAGCTGAGCTTGTCGCCTTGCGCCTTGGCCTGGGCGACGAACTCGGTCAGGTTGCGCGCCGGAAAGGACGGATTGACCACCAGCGCCACCGGAAAGCGGCCAATCGTCCCGATGTAGGTGAAATCGGTATCCGGCTTGTAAGGCAGCTTCTTGAACATGTGCTCGTTGAACAGCAGCGCCGCGTTCTCCGCCTGCATGATGGTGTAGCCGTCGGGCTTGCCTTGCAACAGCACGCCGACACCGATGTTGGTGGATGCGCCCGGCTTGTTCTCGATCACGATGGGCTGGGGAAGCGCTGGCTGCATGGCTTCGGCCAGGTTGCGAGCCAGCACGTCGGTGCCTCCGCCCGGCGGGTAGGGCACGATCCAGCGGATCGGTTGCGAGGGATAGCCGGACTGCGCCAGTGCCGCACCGGCCAGCAGCAGGCCCGTGCCCACGGTTGCGAGAAATCGTTTCATAGGGGTCTCCAGGGGTTAAGGTTGAAACAACTTGAGGTCAATGAAGGGCGCAACCGGCCATCAACCGCGCAGCACTTCCCACAACTGGCGGTCGCGCTCGGCGGTCCAGATCGTGGGGTGTTCGGTGCCTTGCAGTTCCTCGTAGGCACGCGCCACATCGAAGGGCAGCACATGCTGGAACACAGGCCAGTCGCCAAAGCGCGGCTGCATGGCCTGCTGGGCGCGCTCGAAGCAGGCGCGCAGGCCTTCCCCGGCGTCGATGCTCGACTGCACGCTGGCCAGCAGCGTGCGCAAAAAATCCTGCGTGAGGTCGATGGCCTCGGCGCAGGCGGCCACGCCGCGCTGCACCGCGCCCCGGCCAGGCACCAGGGTGCTCGGGCGAAGCGCGCGCACGGCGTCCAGCGTGTCTGCCCAGTCGCGCAGATAGGCGTCGCCCGCGTAGACGCCGCAGCGGTTTTCCACCAGATCGCCCGAAAACAGCACGCCCGAATCGGGCAGCCAGGCCACCGTGTCGCCACCCGAATGGCCACGGCCCAGGCAACGCAGATGCAACTCGCGCGCGCCCAGGTTCAGCCGCATCCCGCTCTCGAACGTGATGCTGGGCACCGTGAGCCCGGGAACCTCCTCCACGCCCGCGAACAGACGGGGAAAGCGCCCCACTTCGGAGTCGAAGTCTGCCTGGCCACGGCTGAGCACCCAGTCCGCCGTGCCCTGGCTCGCGATGACCGCCTGCACGTCGGCAAACGCGCTGGCGCCCATCACGCGCACCGCGTGGTAGTGGGTGAGTACGATGAACTTCACCGGCTTGTCGGTCACGCCGCGAATGGCCTGCAAAAAGCCCCGGGCCATGCGTGGGGTGGGCCGGGTGTCGATGGCCACGACGAACTCATCGCCCACCACGAAGCCGCAATTGGGGTCGAACGCGCTGATGTAGCCATACGCGCCGGGCGCCAGCTCCTGCACCTGTGGCACCTGCTCCCGCAGGTCGGCGGCCGAGGCAAACGAAGGGGCGGCCGCGCTCACTGGACTGCCCTCCGCGCACGGCGCTGCGGGATTCGCGCTTGGGAGCGGCCCGGCGCGCTCACTGGACTACCCTCCGCGCACGGCGCTGCGGGGATTCGCGCTTGGGAGCGGCCCGGCGCGCTCATGCTACTGCTCCGACGGCGATGGGCTCGCCCGACTCCACAGCGGCGGCGATGCAGTCGAGCAGCACCTGCTGCTGGCCGCACTGGTTGGCCAGCAGCAGCACCAGGCGCGCGTTGAAATCGGCGCTTTCGGCTTCGCCCATGCCCTCCTGGGCGGCAATCAGCGCGGCGTAGAAGCCGTCTGGATCGGGAATGTTTGGCTCGGTGTGCATGGCAACTCTCGTGAAAGCGGTGAGGAAAATCAGACGCGCCCCAGGGCCGTGGCGATCGCGCCCTCGAGGGCAACGGGGCTTGCCAGCGGCAGCGTGGCGGCCAGGTAGGCATCGGGCCGCACCAGACAAAGCGTGCCCGCGTGACCGGCGGGGTCCAGGCGCAGGTGGCGGGCCAGGCGGTCGCCGGGATCGGTCAGATCGGGCGCGAGCCCACCCACGGCCAGCACGCGCACCGGCCAGGCCTGCCGGGCCAGCCGGGCACGGGCGTCGGACAGCAGCGCCGGATCGGGGGCAAACCACAGCGCCAGCAATTGGGTGCCTTCGCGCAGCAATTGCATCACCGTGACGGCCTCGCCCCGGCCATCGGCCAGCGCCAGGTTCTGCACCGTGCGGGCGCCCTCCGGCAGCCAGCGCGAGGGCGGGTAGTCGTTGGCGACCGACATGCGGCCCGTGTTGACCAACCGGCGGGCAAACGCGTGGCGCCGCGCCAGCGCCAGCGTGGCGCGGCGCAGACGATGCTCGGCGCTGCCGCGCGGCGCCAGGAAGCGGGCCGAGCGGCTGGTGACGGTCAGGTTCTCGGCGCAGGCCGGCTGGCGCTCGGCGCTGTAGCTGTCCAGCCAGGCGTCGCTGGCCTGCCCTTGCAGGACCAGCGCCAGCTTCCAGCCCAGGTTTGCGGCGTCCTGCATGCCGGTGTTGCCGCCCCGGGCGCCAAACGGGCTGACCACATGCGCCGCGTCGCCGACGAACAGCACCCGCCCGTGGCGAAAGTCGTCCAGCAGATGGTCGCGGTACTGGTACGGACCGATCCAGACGAACTCGAAATCCACGTCGGGCCCCAACTGGGCGCGCAGCCGGGCGCCAGCCACCTCGGGGCGGCTGATCGTGTCGGGGTCGGCGTCCTCGGGCATCTGGTAGTCGATGCGCCAAACGCCATCGGCCATCAGGTGCTGCCAGACCGCGCGGTCGCCGTTGAACGGCGCGTCCACATAGGTCCAGCGCTCGACCGGCAGCGGATGCGTGAAGCGCACGTCGCTGATGCACCAGCGGTCGGCGCTGCGCGCGGCGTGGGTTTCAATGCCCAGCTGGGTCCGCAAAGGGCTGTTGGCGCCGGTCGCATCAACCAGGTAGGACGCCTCCAGCGCGTAGGCGCCATCCGGCGTTTGCACCTGCACGCGCACATGGTCGGCCAGCGCCTCGATGTGCGTGGCCTTGCTCAGCCAGCGCACATCGGTCAGGCCGATCTCCTGGATGCGCTCGACCAGAAAGCCCTCCAGGTAGAACTGCTGCAGATTGATGAAAGGCGGCTGGGTGGACACGCTGTCGTCCTGCAGGTCGAAGGCATAGACCTCCTCCATGCCCGAGAACGTGCGCCCGCGCGACCAGGCCACGCCCTTGGCGATGGCGCGCTCGGCCAGACCCAGCCGATCCAGGATTTCCAGGCTTTTCTGGGCGTAGCAGATGCCGCGCGACGACGCGCCGCGCACGCCCACCGTGTCGTCCTCGTCGATCAGCACGGCGCGCACGCCGCGCTGAGCCAGGTCGCAGGCCAGCGTCAGTCCGGCCGGCCCGGCGCCGACGATGACCACCGGGTAGCGGCCGGCCGCCTGCCCGCGCAATTCGGGCGCGATGACATACGCGTAGCGGGGCAACTCATAGGGCGGCGCAAACCGAAAGCTTTCCATGTGGTTCGTCTCCTGGGTCATGCGGATCGCGAGGGGATCAGGCGGCGGTCGCCGGAGCCTTGCGGCGTGCCTTGGCGGCCGTCCAATCGCGCACCTCCTGGTGCGCGCGCCCGGCCAGCGCATGCATGGCGGCGGCGTCCACCGTGGGCGTGGTCAATTCCAGCCGGATGCCGTTGGGGTCAAAGAAATAGATCGAGCGGATGATGTGATGGTCGGTCACGCCCAGCACCTCCACCCCGGCGGCCTCCAGCCGGGCCTTGGCCTGGCGCAATTCGGCCTCCGAATCCACGTGCAGCGCCAGATGGTTGACCCAGGCGGGCGTGTTGGGCGAAGGCTCGGCCACCTGGTCGTCGCCGAGATCGAAGAACGCGATGTACGAGCCGTCGCGCATCTGGAAGAAGATGTGGACGTAGGGGCAGTATTCGCCCGTGCTGGGCACGTGGTCGCTCTGGATCACGTGCACCAGCGGCAGCCCTAGCAGGTCTTCGTAGAACCGGCGGGTCTCCTCGCAATCGCGGCAGCGCCAGGCAAAGTGGTGCAGGCGGCGGATCGGCACAAACTCGTTCGGTGCAGCGGGCATGTCAGATCTCTCCTTGAATGGAGGCGGATTACAACCGTCCATCATTTATGATTCAAACGAAATATATTCATTGATTAATGAATTTTGAATATGAATTCAAATCTCACGCTGCGCCAATTGCGGGCCTTCGACGCGGTGGCCACCGAAGGCAGCTTCACCAAGGCGGCGCAACGCCTGTTTCTCACCCAATCGGCCTTGAGCGTGCTGGTGCGCGAAATGGAGCGCGAACTGGGCGTGGCGCTGTTCGATCGCCACACCCGGCGGGTCGAACTCTCCGAGGCCGGGCGCGACCTGTACGCATCGGTGCGGCGCATACTCAATGAGCTGAACCAGGCCGTCGGCAGCGTCACCGACCTGCGCGACAAGCGCAAGGGTGTGCTGCGCCTGGCGGCCCCGCAGCTCATGGCCTGCACCTTGGTGCCCTGGGTGCTCGCCAGCTACCGCACGCGCTACCCCGGCGTGGAAATCCGCCTGCAGGACACCTTGCAGGAACACCTGATGGAGCGCGTGCAGTCCGGCGAGGCCGAGCTGGCCATCGGGCCCGAAGGGGTGCTGGAACACGCGTCGCTGCTGCGTCGCCCGTTTCTGCGCGACCGGCATTGGCTGGTCTGCCGCGCCGATCACCCGCTGGCCGGCCGCGCCGCGCTGCGCTGGCAGGACCTCGCTGGATGCCATT
>DAIOSZ010000127.1:0-2757 GCA_036752305.1 Burkholderiaceae bacterium | reverse complement strand
GCCCTCGTTGGTGCCCTTTCCACCGCCCGGGCGCGCGCCTTCATCGGCCGCCGGCGCGCGGACCGGGGCGCCTCCCCCAAGCCGCTCCTGCCCGAGCCGGTCCAGGAGGTGTCCTACTTCACCACCGCCTTCGGCCTGGTCGCCGCCGGCCTGGGCGTGACCATGTGCCCCAGCTACGCGCGCCCGCTGGTGCAGGCCTACGGCTTGCAGATGCTGCCCCTGCAGGACCCGGGCTTCTACCGCGAGGTCTGCACCTTCAGCCTGGCCGACAAGTCCCTGTCTCCCGCCGCCGCCAGCCTGTTGGATTGCCTGGACGAGGCCGTGACCGAACTGCGCTTTGCCGAGCCGGTGAGGCGCGCCAAGTAGGGCAGCGCGCCGCGTGGGCCTTGTTCAGCCTTTGTCTCAGGAAGCCAGCACGAAGGGCAGGTGCACATGGAAACTCGTGCCCTCGCCCACCCGGCTGGTCACGCCGACGCTGCCGCCATGCGACTCGGCCGCCTGGCGCACGATCACCAGTCCCAGGCCGGTGCCGGGCACGTCGCCGACGTTGGAGGCGCGCATGAAGGTGCCGAACAGGCGCGGCACATCCTGCGGCGGCACGCCGATGCCGCGGTCGCGCACGTCGATGTCGATCCACTCGCCCTGGCGCGCCCAGGCCAGCGTCACCGGCAGACCAGGCGGTGAATATTTGCAGGCGTTGGACAGCAGGTTGGAGACGATCTGCTGCACCAGCGCCTTGTCCAGCATCACGGGCGGCAGCGGCACCTCGGGTGGCGCCAGTTCAATGGTGTGGCGGTGCCGGTCGGCCGAGCGCGTCTCGGCGGCGAAGACCGACAGCAGTTCGGCCAGATCGCAAGGCGCGGACGCCAGGCGGCGGCGGCTGTCGCCGATGCGGTCGAGCGTCAGAAAGTCTTCCATCAACTGGCGCATCCGGTCCACGCCCTGCTGAATCTGGTCCAGACAGGCTTGGCGTTCATCCGGCGCCAGGCGCTCGTGGTAATGCGCGATCAGCTCGGTATTGGTCTGGATCGTCGCCAGCGGCGTGCGGAACTCGTGCGAAGCCATCGACACCAGGCGCGTCTTGAGCACACCCAGCTCCTTCTCGCGCTCCAGCGCCTGGCGGATCTCGGCTTCGGCGATCTTGCGCTGCGTGATGTCCATGTAGGTGCACACACAGCGTGCACGCGGGTTGGCGGCGTCGAGTGCATGGCCGTCGATCTGCGCCCAGAACAGCGAGCCGTCGCGCCGGCGCAACTGCACCTCGCCGGTGTGGCGCCCGGTGCGCGCCAGCGACTCGTAGACCTCCTGGCCGAAGCTCTCGTACACCTCGTCGCTGACGTAGTGCAGTCGGGTGAGCTGGCCTTCCAGCTCGTGCGCCTCGTAGCCCAGCATCCGGCACAGCGTGGCGTTGACCCATTCGTGGCGGCGCTCGCGCAGCATGCTCACGCCCACCGCCGTGGTCGCCAACACCGCCTCGCGCTGCTCGAAGGCGTGACGCAGGCTCTCGCGCAGGCGGTGCTGCTCCGAGATGTCGGCCACCAGCACCATCAGCGCGGGACGGCCCTCCCATTCGATCTTCACCGCATACACCTGCGCGTGGATCGTCTCCAGCGGCGCCGAACCGCCCCCGGCAAGCATGCGGCACTCATACGGATCGAGCTTGGCGTTGCCCAGCAGCGCCAGGCGCTTGCCCATCACCAGTTCGTGGTCCTCGGGATGCACCAGGTCGATCGACGGGCTGCCCACCAGGGCCGCGCGCGGCCGCTTGTACACACGCTCGGCGGTGGCGTTGGCAAAGCGCACGGTGCCGTCCTGCGTGACGATCACCGCCTCGTAGGAGTTCTCGACCAGCGCCTGGTACTGCTCGCGCGAGCGCGCCAGACTCTCCAGCAGATCGCGCCGCTCGCTCACGTCGCGGATCACGACGATGCGCTGCCCGGTGTCCTGATCGGCCATGGCGCGCGAACGCACGGCCACCGGGACGAGCCGACCGCTGGCGTGGACGACGTGCAAGCCGTACTCGGTGGACCTGAGCCCCGCGTGGATCGACGCGCGTACCTTGTGGTGCTCGGCCTCGGGTACGTAGGCGTATACGCTGGAGCCGATCAGCGCCTCGACCTTGTCTCCGGGTTGGAACGCCGCCAGCGTGACACGCAGCTTGTCCCGCTTGACTTCGGTACCGGCCCCCGCCTGAACCGTGACGGTACTGCCGTTTCGCAAGCGGATGACGGCGGTACCCGCGGCGACATCGGCGGAGACGAACGCGCCCTCGACATAAGACACGGCGCCAGGGGTGATGCCTCCGAAGCGGCCTTCAAGCAGGTCGCGAGCGGAGGGATTGTCGTCCACGACGCGGCTGACGCCGGCGAGGAAGGCGCCGTCGTCTCCGGAGAACGCGCGGAAGCCGTCGTCGTTGCCGTGCCGAAGATGGGCGATCAGGTCGTCGCGGCCGTCGCCGTCGAGGTCGCGAGCGTCGACGCGAACTCCTCCACGGAATGCGGAATCGTCGGCGAGCAGGGACGACAATTCTCGACCGTCGTCCCCGCTGAGCACGCGAACGACCGGTCCGCCGCCGGGCCCGGTTCCGCAGATGAGGTCGTCGAAGCCGTCGCCGTTCGTGTCGCCCGAGCCGACCAGAACACCGCCCCGGAACGAATCTTCGTAGGCGAACTCGTTGCGGAGCACGCTTCCGTCCGTTCCGGAGAACGCGAGCACGCGCGGGCCGCCCCCGACGCCGGTCCCACAGAGCACGTCGTC
>DAIOSZ010000126.1:0-11645 GCA_036752305.1 Burkholderiaceae bacterium | reverse complement strand
ATCGAGGGCGTGCTCGAGGGTGGCACCGTGGACGACGCCGGCGGCTCCTTGAGCGAATTCGGTGGCGAGGCCATGGGCGAGAAGGATCCGCTGTACGACCAGGCCGTCGAGGTCGTCGTCAAGGACCGCAAGGCCAGCATCTCCTACGTGCAGCGCAAGCTCAAGATCGGCTACAACCGCTCCGCGCGCCTGCTCGAAGACATGGAAAAAGCCGGTCTGATCGGCGCGCTCGGCAGCAACGGCCAGCGCGACATTCTGGTCCCCGCCAGGGCCGAATAGAAAGCAGGAGAGCGCCGACGTGACGCACCACAACCGGCTTGCCCGCCTGGGCGTGATTGCTTGTTTTTTGATAGCTGCTGCTGGTCAGAACGCCTGGGCTCAAGGCCTGAAAGCCTTGGAATTTTTCATCAAAAACACCCGCAGCGGGCAGGCCAGCTTCACGCAGACCGTCACGCCGCCGTCCAAGGACGGCCAGGCGGTGCGCGCGCGGCAATCCAGCGGCAGCTTTGCGTTTTCGCGCCCGGGGCTGTTCCGCTTTGACTACGCCAAGCCCTTTGAGCAGAGCATCGTGGCCGACGGCGCCACGCTGTGGCTCTACGACGCCGACCTGAATCAGGTCACCGCGCGCCGCCAGGCCGAAACCCTGGCCAACACCCCGGCGGGCATTCTGGTGGCCAGCGGCGACCTCAAGGCCCTGGAGCGCGACTTCACGCTCAAGGACGCGCCCGACGCCGACGGCCTGCAATGGGCGCTGGCCGAGCCCCGTTCCAAGGAAGGGCAGTTGCAAAACATCCGCATCGGCTTCAAAGGCGACCAACTGGCCGTGCTGGACATCCTCGACGGCTTCGGCCAGCGCACCGTGATGCGCTTTGGCGCGCTGGAGCTGAACCCGAACCTTCCCGCCAGCCGCTTCGCCTTCACGCCGCCCAAGGGCGCCGACGTCGTCCGGCCCTGACGGCGGCCGTCAAAAAATGGCGGTTCGGGCCGAGTTAAACGCCCCGGCCTCCCCCCCGCCGCCCCGCCCCACCGCAATTACCCCCCCCTTCCCTCCCAGCAGCGCGAAACGCCCCGCCCCGCCCGCCAGGCCCGCCAGTCCGCAGCCCAGCACCACCGGAATCACGCCCCATTTCAGGCGCAGCAGCGCAAACGCCGCGGCCAGGCCGATCAGCGCCGAAACCGTGTCGAAATGTCCGCCCAGGCCTTGGGGCCACAGCACGTGGTAGGCAAAAAAGAGCGCCAGATTGACGATCACGCCCACCACGGCCGCGGTGATCGCCGCCAGCGGCGCGGTAAAGCCCAGCTTGCCGTGCGTGGATTCGATGAACGGTCCGCCCAGGAAAATGAACAGAAACGACGGCAGGAAGGTGAAGAACGTGACCACCACGGCTCCTGCCGCGCCAGCCGCCAGGAGCGCGTCGCCGCCAAAAATCGCCTGCGTCCAGGCGCCGACAAAGCCCACGAAGGCCACCACCATGATCAGCGGGCCCGGGGTCGTCTCGCCCAGCGCCAGCCCGTCGATCATTTGCGCCGCGGTGAGCCAGTGGTAATGCTCCACGGCCCCCTGGTAGACATAGGGCAGCACCGCGTAGGCGCCGCCAAAGGTCAGCAGCGCGGCCTTGGTAAAAAACCAGCCCATCTGCGTGAGCGTGCCGCTCCAGCCCAGGGTCAGCGTCAGCGCGCCCAGCGCCAGCGCCCAGATCAGCCCAAACGCGGCGAGCACCGCCCAAAAGCGCCGCCAGACAAAGCGCGCATGTTCCGGCGGCGGCATGCCGTCGCCGATCAGCGCCTGGACGCCTGCCCCGGCGCTCGCCGCGCCATGCCCGCCGCCGGTCTGGAATCTCTCCGGCGCCAGCCGTCCGCCCAGCAGACCGATGAGCCCGGCGCCCAGCACGATGAGCGGAAACGGCAGGTCCAGCGCAAAAATCGCGAAGAATGCACCCGCCGCGATGGCCCACAGCCAGGCGTTGCGCAAGGCGCGCGTGCCCAGCCGCCAGGCCGCGTGCACCACCAGCGCCGTGACGGCTGGCTTGATGCCATAGAAAAACCCCGCCACGGCGGGCACCTGGCCGTAAGCCATGTAGACCCAGGACAGGCCGATCAGAATGAACAGCGAGGGCAGCACGAACAGCCCGCCCGCCACCAGGCCCCCCCAGGTGCGGTGCATCAGCCAGCCGATGTAGGTGGCCAACTGCTGCGCTTCCGGCCCCGGCAGCACCATGCAGAAGTTCAGCGCATGCAGAAAGCGGCCTTCCGAGATCCAGCGCCGCCGCTCGACCAGTTCTTCATGCATCACCGCAATCTGCCCCGCCGGCCCGCCAAAGCTGATGAAGCCCAGCTTGAGCCAGAAGCGCAGCGCTTCGGCCCGGCTGGGCGGGGAAGGGATCTGGGGCGAAGGAGGCATGAGCGGGCGCCGGAGGTGCAACGCCCGTCAGAACTCCTGAATTAATAGCTGCCGGTGGGCAGTCATAGGCGCATGCTGGCCGATTATCGGCGAGAAAACGCCCTTCGACGCCTCCGCAAGCCGGCGCGCGGTCAGACCGGCAGCATGAAGCGCTCGAAGTAGGCCGCCAGCGCTTCATGCGCATCCAGCGGCAGCACGGTGGCCACGAACTGGTCGGGCCGCACCACCACCAGCGCGCCCTGGGCGCGGTCGATGCCGCGCAGGGTGAAGATGTCGGGTCCGGTTTTCAGGTCGGGCGTGAAGACCTTTTCGTAGTCCTTGATGCCAAAACGCCCCTTGCGCGGCAGCAGCAGTGGCGCCAGCGCTTCCTGGTCCAGGTCCTTGAACGACTGCTGGTAGATGGCGCGCAGGTCGATCACGCTGTCGATGTCGGCGCCCGCAGGCGTGTGGCGGCGGATGGGCGAGCGGGCGGATTGGTCGAGAAAGTCCACCAGCGCGCGCAGGCGCTCGCCCGCCGCGTCGGCAAAGGCGTACAGGCGCCAGGCACCGTCGGCGCGCGCCACATGGCCCAGTTCCTGGCGCTTGGCGTCGGCCAGGCGGACCACCGGCGCCGAATGAAAGCGCATGCCGACGGTGAAGCCGCGCGCCAGGTCCTGATGCGCGCCGTCGCCGGTGAGGTAGGTGGCCGGCGGGTAGTGCGTGGCCACGCCAGCGGTGTAGCGGCCGGATTTGACGAAGTAGGCCTGCAGCTCGGCCGGATCGACGCCGCCGCGCTCGGGATGCTTGGGGTCCTTGGGCGGCGAGGCCATGATCTTGGACCAGGCCTTGTCAAAGTCGATCAGCTCCTGCGCAATGGCCTGGCGTTCGGTGGAATAGGTTTGCAGCAGCCCGGGCCGGGCACGCCCGCGCAGCACGGCGGCGAGCTTCCAGCCCAGGTTGTAGGTGTCCTGCATCGACACGTTCATGCCCTGTCCGGCCTTGGCGCTGTGCGTGTGGCAGGCGTCGCCGGCGATGAAGATGCGCGGCTGGCGCTGGCCGGCCAGCTCGGCCGGCACGTCGTCGAAGCGGTCCGTTACGCGCTGGCCCACCGAATAGACCGAGAACCAGGCGACCTCGCGCACGTCCAGCGTGTAGGGGTGCAGCACGCGGCGCGCGATGTCGATCACCTTCTCTTGCGTGAAGGCGCGGTAGGCCTCGCGGTTGTCGGGCGCCACGTCGCCCAGATCGACGTACAGACGCACCAGGTAGCCGCCCTCGCGCGGGATGAGCAGGATGTTGCCCTCGGTGCTCGACTGGATGGCCGCCTTGCGGCGGATGTCGGGGAAGTCCGTGACGGCCAGCATGTCCAGCACGCCCCAGGCGTGGTTGGCAAAGTCGCCGTGCAGCTTGCGGCCGATCGATTCACGCACCAGGCTGCGCGCGCCGTCGCATCCGACCACATATTTGGCGCGCAGCACATGCTCCTGGCCGCCCGCGGCATGGCGAAGCGTGACCTTGACCGGGTAATCCTGCCCCGACTCGATGGCGGCGCTTGCGAATTCAATGCCGTAGTGCGGCGCCAGCCGGGTCGGCATCTTGAGCATGTCGTCCAGCAGGAACTGCTGCAGGCGTGCCTGGTTGACGATGACATGCGGAAACTCGGAGAGGCCGTCGGCCGTGTCCTGCACGCGGCCGGTGCGCTCGATGCGCCGTGGGTCGGCGGCCGAGGGACGCCAGAACACCGTCTCGTTGACCCAGTAGGCCTCGCGCAGCAGACGGTCGCTCAGGCCGAAGGCGTCGAACATTTCCACCGTGCGGCAGGCCACGCCGTCGGCCTGGCCCAGCGTCAGCGGGCCTTCGCGCCGCTCGACCACGCAGGTGGAGATGTCGGCACATTGCGCCAACTGCGCCGCCAGCACCAGGCCGGCCGGGCCGGTGCCGACGATCAGCACGTCGGTGGTGGCGGGCAGACCGGCGCTGGCCGGGCGCTCGGCCGCTTGCACGGTGGGGTCGCCAGGCTGGTAACCATTCAGATAGAACTGCATCGGGTGTCTCCTTGAACGTCAGGGCAGGGGGGTTGAGGCCGGATGCGCAAACCCGATGGGGTGCGCGCATCCAATTAATAAGTATGCTTATGATTGTAGGGCGAGCCCGCGCCGGATGCAAGTGTCTCGCACACCCGCGCCCCTGCGGGCGCTCACGGGCAACGCCGCCAGCCACCCCTCGCACCCGGCATGCGCACGATGCGCGCGGGGCCGGGTTGCCCGAACCGCGCCGCGAACTGTGGAGCCGCGACGGTCACCGGAAAAGTTCAAAAATAATAGCTGCCCGTGGTTGATTACATTGATCTTCAAGCACATAAGACCATCAAACCCAGGCTACAAACGGCCTGTCGAGACGCCATGGATAAAAAATTTGTAGAAATATCTACAAATTTGTCGCAACATCAACAAAAATTCTGATAAATCGCAAGCGGTAAGGATTCAGAAGGCCATTTTTATGGATCATATCGGTCTTGAACGCACACGGAACAACCACAGGCAGCTATGAAATTTGAAGTTGACGGAACACCGCCATGCGTATGCCTGGGCATGCGCACCAGGGCACCAGCCTGCCGATGACCGACGCACGTCTTGCAGCCTGCTCGGCTACAGTGCGCGGATGAGGTGCTCAAACGTTTGCGACGGTCCCCTCCGCAAGTTCTTCTTTTTCCGCAAGGAATCGGGAGGCAAGGTCGGCGTTGCACCTCGTCGCCGGCATGTCCGTCGTCCGTTGACCGCTTTCCTGCTGATGCTGGCCGGTGTGGGTGCGCTCGCCACGCCGCTGCCGCCCGTGGCGAAAGCAGAGGTGTCCGCGCTGTTGGCCAAATTGGAGCGCTCGGGCTGCAAGTTCAATCGCAATGGCTCCTGGTACACCAGCCAAGAGGCGCGGGCGCATCTCCAGGGCAAGCTCGACTACGTGGAGCGCAAGGCTCAGGCGACCACGGCGGAGGCGTTCATCGAATTGGCCGCCACATCGAGCAGTGTCAGCGGCAAGGCCTTCCTCGTTCAATGCCCCGGGGAGCCGCCCGTGCCCAGCGCCACTTGGCTGGCAGGGCAGTTGGCGGCCATTCGCCAGCAGTCCGGGGCGGTCCCGAGGATTCCATAGAGCGCCAAGGGGGCACTCACCACCCAACCGGCGCGGCTTCCCGGTGCCACGCCGGGCTGCCCGCCCGCCTCAGTTGCGCGCAGCCTTGCCCTCCGCGCCCGATGGCGGCGTGACCTGCACGTAGATTTCGTTGGGCTTGACCATGCCCAGTTCCCAGCGGGCGCGTTCCTCGACCATGTCGAGGCCCTCTTTCAGGTCCGCCACGTCGGCGGCGATCTGCGCGTTGGTCTGGCGCGCCTGGTCATTGGCGGCCTTGAGCGCGGCGAGCTTGTCGCGCGTTTGCGCGACGCTTGGCACACTGCCGCGCCCCGTCCACAGCTGCGCATGGATCGCGATCAGCAATCCCAGCAAGAGGACAGGGACGAAGCGGGCGCCGAGGTTCACGATGATGCTATCGAAACATCAGCGCAGATTGTAGAAGGCGGCGCGGCCGGGGTAGACCGCCACGTCGCCCAGGTCTTCCTCGATGCGCAGCAGCTGGTTGTACTTGGCCATGCGGTCGGAGCGGCTCATCGAGCCGGTCTTGATCTGCCCGGCGTTCAGGCCGACGGCGATGTCGGCGATGGTGGAGTCTTCCGTTTCGCCCGAGCGGTGGCTGATGACGGCGGTGTAGCCGGCGCGCTTGGCCATTTCGATGGCGGCAAAGGTTTCAGAGAGCGTGCCAATCTGGTTGATCTTGATGAGGATCGAGTTGGCGATGCCCTTGTCGATGCCTTCCTTGAAAATCTTGGTGTTGGTGACGAACAGGTCGTCGCCCACCAGTTGCACCTTCTTGCCCAGGCGCTCGGTGAGGGTCTTCCAGCCGTCCCAGTCGCCCTCGGCCATGCCGTCCTCGATGCTGATGATGGGGTATTTGTCCACCCAGGTGGCGAGCATGTCGGTCCATTGCTGGGCGGTCAGCCGCACGCCGCCTTCGCCTTCGAGCACGTACAGGCCGTCCTTGTAGAACTCGCTGGAGGCGCAGTCCAGGCCGATGGCGAATTGCTCGCCCGCGGTATAGCCCGCCTGTTCGATGGCCTGCAGGATCAACTGGATGGCCGCCTCGTGGTTGTCCACGTTGGGCGCAAAGCCGCCTTCGTCGCCCACGGCCACGCTCATGCCCTTGTCGTGGATGATTTTCTTCAAGGCATGGAACACCTCGGCTCCCCAGCGCAGCGCCTCGCGGAAGGTCGGCGCGCCCAGCGGGATGATCATGAATTCCTGCAGATCGAGGTTGTTGTTGGCGTGCGCGCCGCCGTTGATCACGTTCATCATCGGCACCGGCAGCTGCACGCCGGCCATGCCGCCAAAGTAGCGGTACAGCGGCAGGCCGGACTCCTCGGCCGCCGCGCGCGCCACGGCCATGCTCACCGCGAGCATGGCGTTGGCGCCCAGGCGCGACTTGTTGTCGGTGCCGTCGAGGTCGATCAGCGTTTTGTCGAGGAAGGCCTGCTCGGCGGCGTCCAGCCCCAGCACGGCTTCGGAGATTTCGGTGTTGATGTGTTCCACCGCCTTGAGCACGCCTTTGCCGAGGTAGCGCGCCTTGTCCCCGTCGCGCAGCTCGATGGCCTCGCGCGAGCCGGTGGATGCGCCCGAGGGCACGGCCGCGCGGCCCATGACGCCGCTTTCGAGCAGCACGTCACATTCGACGGTGGGGTTGCCTCGGCTGTCGAGAATTTCGCGGCCGACGATGTCTACGATGGCACTCATGGGGGCTCTCCAATGTAAAAAAATTCAGGCTGGGCTTGGCTGGGGCATCGGTTTGCGCGGCGTCATGCGCCTTCGACCACCACCATCCGCATGATTGCCGCGCCCGCGCGCGCGGCGCGGGCCCGGGCGTATTCAGGGCTGTCGTTGAAGGCCTTGGCGGCCGCCACGCTGGGAAACCGTAGGACGACGGTGCGGCCGGGGTTCCAGTCGCCTTCGAGCACCTCGACCGCGCCGCCGCGCACCAGCACCTCGGCGCCGTGCACGCGCATGGCCTCGCTGGACCACTTGCGGTATTCCTCGTACTGCGCGGGGTTGGTGACGGTGACGCTGGCAATCAGGTATCCGGCGGGCATGGCGGGCGGGCTTTCAGGCGTTGAACGCGGTTTCGAGGAAGCCGCGCCGCTTGGTGACGGCGTCGAGTTCGAGCAGGGTTTCCAGCAGCGCGGGCATGTGCGCCAGCGGCACCGCGTTGGGCCCGTCGCTCAGCGCCTTGGCGGGATCGGGGTGCGTTTCCATGAACACCCCCGCCACGCCCGCGGCCACGGCCGCGCGGGCGAGCACCGGCACCATCTCGCGCTGGCCGCCGCTGGAGGTGCCCTGGCCGCCGGGCAGTTGCACGCTGTGCGTGGCGTCGAACACGACGGGTGCGTCGGTCTCGCGCAGGATGGCCAGGCTGCGCATGTCGGAGACCAGGTTGTTGTAGCCAAAGCTCGCGCCGCGTTCGCAGGCCATGAAGCGGTCGTCTTCCAGGCCCGCCTCGCGCGCGGCGGCGCGGGCCTTGTCGATCACGTTCTTCATGTCGTGCGGCGCCAGGAACTGGCCCTTCTTGATGTTCACCGGCCGGCCGCTTTGCGCCACGGCGCGAATGAAATCGGTCTGGCGGCACAAAAAGGCGGGGGTTTGCAGCACGTCCACCACGGCGGCGACCTCGGCGATTTCGGCCTCGGTGTGCACGTCGGTGATGATGGGAACGTTCAGTTCGCGGCGCACCTTGGCGAGGATTTCCAGGCCTTTTTCTCGCCCTGGGCCACGGAAGCTGGTGCCCGAGGAACGGTTGGCCTTGTCGTAGCTGCTCTTGAAGATGAACGGAATGCCCAGGCGGGCGGTCGTCTCCTTCAAGCGGCCGGCGACGTCCATCTGCAGGCCTTCGGATTCGATGACGCAGGGCCCGGCGATGAGGAACAGGCGCTGGTCGAGCCCGACGTCGAAACCACAGAGTTTCATGCGGCGACCCTCAAAGGCGCCTGGGCATGCCGGTGCTCGACGGCGGCGGCGATGTAGGCATTGAACAAGGGGTGGCCGTCCCAGGGCGTGGACTTGAATTCCGGGTGGAACTGCACGCCCATGAACCATGGGTGCACGCTTTGCGGCAGTTCGACGATTTCGGTCAGGTGCTCGCGCTGCGTGAGGGCGGAGATCACCAGACCGGCTTCGCGCAGCCGCGGCAGGTAGTTCACGTTGGCTTCGTAGCGGTGGCGATGACGCTCGGTGACCACGTCGCCGTAGATGCGGTGGGCCAGCGTGCCTTTGGCCACGTCGGAGCTTTGCGCGCCCAGGCGCATGGTGCCGCCCAGGTCGGACGATTCGTCGCGGGTCTGGATGCGGCCTTCGGCGTCTTGCCATTCGGTGATCAGCGCGATCACCGGTTGCGGCGTGGCGGGTTCGAATTCGGTGCTGTTGGCCTGGCCGAGGCCCGCCACGTGGCGGGCGTATTCGATCGTGGCGACCTGCATGCCCAGGCAGATGCCGAGGTAGGGCACGCCATGCTCGCGGGCATAGCGCGCGGCGGCGATCTTGCCCTCGACGCCGCGTTTGCCGAATCCGCCGGGTACCAGGATGGCGTCGTAGGCGCCCAGTTGCTGGGCGGCGTTGGCGTCGTCGAGGTTTTCGGAGTCCAGGTAGTCGATGGCCACGCGCACGTGGTTTTTCATGCCCGCGTGGCGCAGCGCCTCGTTGAGCGACTTGTAGCTGTCGGACAGATCGACGTATTTGCCCACCATGGCCACGCGCACCTCACCGCGCGGGTGCTCGGTCTCGTATACCAGCGCGTCCCAGCGCTTGAGGCTGGCGGGCGCGGAGCTGATGCGCAGGCGGTCGCAGATGAGGCCGTCGAGGCCCTGCTCGTGCAGCACGCGCGGCACCTTGTAGATGGTGTCCACGTCGGGCATGGAGATCACGCCCCACAGCGGCACGTTGGTGAACAGGCTGATTTTCTCGCGCTCGTCATCGGGAATGGCCCGGTCGGCGCGGCAGATCAGCGCGTCGGGCTGGATGCCGATTTCGCGCAGCTTCTGCACCGTGTGCTGCGTGGGCTTGGTTTTCAATTCGCCCGCCACGGCGATCCACGGCACGTAGGTCAGGTGCACGAAGGCCGACTGGTTGGGGCCGAGCTTGTGGCCGAGTTGGCGCACCGCTTCGAGGAACGGCAGCGACTCGATGTCGCCCACCGTGCCGCCGATCTCGACGATGGCCACGTCCACCGCGTCGGGGGTGCCGATGCCGGCGCCACGCTTGATGAATTCCTGGATCTCGTGGGTGACGTGCGGGATGACCTGCACCGTCTTGCCCAGATAGTCGCCGCGGCGCTCTTTTTCGAGCACGCTCTTGTAGATTTGCCCGGTGGTGAAGTTGTTGGCCCGGCGCATGCGCGTTTCAATGAAACGCTCGTAGTGGCCCAGGTCGAGGTCGGTCTCGGCGCCGTCGTCGGTGACGAAGACCTCGCCGTGCTGAAACGGGCTCATGGTGCCCGGATCGACGTTGAGGTAGGGGTCGAGCTTGATGAGGGTGACGCTGAGGCCGCGCGATTCAAGAATCGCCGCCAGCGAGGCCGAGGCAATGCCCTTCCCGAGGGAGGACACCACACCGCCGGTCACGAAGACGAATTTGGTCATGGAGAGTCGGTGGGAAAGGGCGATTATAGGTACCCGCCCACCCATCGCCACGCTCCACCCCGGACGGGCGCACCATCATGGACTTTAAAAATGATAGCTGCCCGTGGTAATTTTCATTGAGGTTTAGGCCGATTTGATGCATGAAAAGTGCGGTTGAAGGCGGTTTTTGCATGCCGTGCCGGATAGTTTTGTAGATGTTGTAACAAATAATGTAGATGCATCTACAAAAACTATCACCAGAAGCTAAAAAATTGGATTCAATTTTGCCGAATATTCAGAAACGGTAACCACGGGCAGCTATCATTTTTGAACTTGCCGTTTGATCGCAATGTCCTCCAGCGACGCTGGGCGAGTCGGCTAACATGACAACATCCAATGTTGCGGGAGACGATGCGATGGGAGCAAGCGGTTCAATGCCCAGGCGGCTGCTGGTGCTGGCCTGGGTAGGTCTGTGCGCGGTCAGCGGCGCGCATGCGCAAGAGGAGGGCTCGACGGTTGACGCCTGCCTCAAGGCCTGGGGCAAGCACCCGTTTGGCCGCAATCCCGGCTATCGCACCATGTCCACCTCGGTCAAGGTGTTCGGCATCGGCCGGGCGAGTTCGGATACCGAGGTGACGGACAAGCCGGTGCTGATCGTCGTCAACCCCGGAGTGAACGTGATGGGCGGCAGCACCATCGAGCTGCTCAACCCCAACGGCTGGTACTGTCTGCGCACCACGGTGAACGTGATGGGGGGCATGAACCTCAAGGCGCATTGCAAGGCGCATCTGGCCAATTCCTCCGGGCAGCTGCTCAGCGAGGGGAACGTGGATGGGCGGACGATCTCGGTGCTTGGCGCCGTGGAGGTCGATCGCGTGGGTTGTTCGTAGGGCGCCGTCATGGAACTGCGTGGCAAACACATCGTGCTGGGCCTGTCTGGCGGCGTGGCCTGTTTCAAGAGCGCCGAGCTGTGCCGCCTGCTGACCAAGGCGGGCGCGACGGTACAGGTGGTGATGACGGAGGCGGCCGAGCACTTCATGACGGCGGTGACGATGCAGGCCTTGTCGGGCCGCGCCGTGTATGGATCGCAATGGGACGCGCGCGAGGCCAACAACATGGCGCACATCAACCTCACGCGCGAGGCCGACGCGGTGGTGGTGGCGCCGGCCAGCGCCGACTTCATCGCCAAGCTGGCGCAGGGGCGGGCCGACGAGCTGCTGTCGCTGCTGTGCCTGGCGCGGCCCACCGGGCGGGTGGGGCTGCTGCTGGCGCCGGCGATGAACCGCGAGATGTGGGTGCACCCGGCCACGCAGCGCAACCTGGCGCAGGCCGTGGCCGATGGAGCGATTGGCCTGGGCGTGGGGCAGGGCGAACAGGCCTGCGGCGAGACGGGTGATGGCCGGATGATCGAGCCCGAAGACATCCTGGACGAGTTGATCGCGCATTTCCAGCCCAAGCTGCTGGCCGGGCGGCGCGTGCTGGTGACGGCGGGGCCGACCTACGAGGCGATCGACCCGGTGCGCGGCATCACCAACCTGTCCAGCGGAAAGATGGGCTTT
>DAIOSZ010000125.1:8063-11669 GCA_036752305.1 Burkholderiaceae bacterium | reverse complement strand
GGCGGCTCCATCATCGCGGCGGCCACGTCGCAGCTGGCGATGATGCTGTACTGCGGGCTGGTGGAGGTGTGCATCAGGAACGCCTCGTTGAACAGGTGCGTGTCCAGCTTGGTGTTCTGTGAATCCTGCACCAGCACATGGCTGGCCTGGCTGATGCCGGCCAGCAGCTTGTGGATCGACTGCGTGGCGTAGACCACCGAATCCTTGGGCCGCGCGCGCTTCTTGCCCATGGCGTGATAGGGGCCGTAGAACGGGTGGAAGGCGGCGTGCGGCAACCAGGCTTCGTCGAAGTGCAGGTTGTCCACATAGCCGTCGAGCATGCCCTTGATGTCCTCGGTGTTGTAGAGCACCCCGTCGTAGGTGCTTTGCGTGAGCGTGAGGATGCGCGGCTTGACCTGGCTGGCGTCAACGCCTTCGAGCAGCGGATTGGCGCGGATCTTGGCCTCGATGGCCTCGCGCGTGAACTCCTCCTTGGGAATGGGGCCGATGATGCCGTAGTGGTTGCGCGTGGGCTTGAGGAACACCGGCACCGCGCCGGTCATGATGATGCTGTGCAGGATCGACTTGTGGCAGTTGCGGTCCACCACCACCACGTCGCCCGGCGCCACGGTGTGGTGCCAGACCATCTTGTTGCTGGTGCTGGTGCCGTTGGTGACGAAGAAGCAGTGGTCGGCGTTGAAGATGCGCGCTGCGTTGCGTTCGCTCTCGCCGATGGCGCCGTTGTGGTCGAGCAGCTGGCCCAGTTCCTCCACCGCGTTGCACACGTCGGCGCGCAGCATGTTCTCGCCGTAGAACTGGTGGTACATCTGGCCGATCGGGCTCTTGAGGAAGGCGACGCCGCCCGAATGCCCCGGGCAGTGCCATGAAAACGAGCCATCCTCGGCGTAGTCCAGCAGCGCCTTGAAGAACGGCGGCTGGATGCCCTCGATGTAGCTCTTGGCCTCGCGGATGATGTGGCGCGCCACGAACTCCGGCGTGTCCTCGAACATGTGGATGAAGCCGTGCAGCTCGCGCAGCACGTCGTTGGGCAGGTGGCGGCTGGTCTTGGTCTCGCCATACACATAGATCGGCACGTCCGGGTTGCGGCGGCGCACCTCCTCGATGAAGGTGCGCAGCTTGAGCACCGCCGGGTCGAGGTCGGGCCCCGGGGTGAATTCGTCGTCGTCGATCGCCAGGATGAACGCCGAGGCGCGCGACTGCTGCTGTGCGAACTGCGACAGGTCGCCATAGCTCGTCACGCCCACCACCTCCCAGCCCTGGTCCTCAATAGCCTTGGCCAGCGCACGGATTCCCGAGCCCGAAGTGTTGTCGGTGCGGTAATCCTCGTCGATGATGATGATCGGAAAGCGGAATTTCATGGCCTGTGTCCTCCACGCCACCCCACGCACGCATCGCGCAAGGCCTGGCAACGCGCGCGAGTGTAAGGACTCGCGGCGAGCGCTGTCACAGGCTTGTCAAAAAAGCGCGCCAGAATCCACATCATGAAAATCCCTCAAAACTCCACAACCGCGAGGATCCAGCCCTGAACATGAGCGACTTCACTTGGTGGTGGCTGCTGGCCGGTGCCATGGTGGGCCTGGAAATGGTCACCGGCACCTTCTACCTGCTGATGCTGGCGCTGGGCCTGGCGGCTGGCGCGCTGGCGGCGCACCTGGGCGCCGGGCTGAATGCGCAAATCGCCACGGCCGCCGTCGTGGGCTGCGTGGCCGTGGTGCTGCTGCACCTGCGCAAGCTCAAGGCCGCGCGGGCCGAACCGCCTGCCTCGGCCAACCCGGCCATCAACCTGGACATCGGCGAGACGGTTCAGGTGGGCCACTGGGACGCCGACGGCACCGCGCGGGTGCACTACCGCGGCACCAGCTGGACGGCGGTGCACCGCGCTGGCGTGGTGCCCTCCACCGGCGCGCACCGGGTAGCCGAAATCATCGGCAGCCGCCTCTTGCTCGATCACGTCTGAACGGAACCCTTGCATGGAAACCCTGATCACCTCGCTCATCTTCCTGGCCGTCGCGGTCGTCTTCATCATCCGCGCCATCGCCGTGGTGCCGCAGCAAAACGCCTGGGTGGTCGAGCGCCTGGGCAAGTATTCGCGCACGCTCGCGCCGGGGCTGAACTTCATCATCCCGTTCATCGACCGCGTGGCCTACCGCCACAGCCTCAAGGAAGTCCCGCTGGACG
The DNA here is from genome assembly GCA_036752305.1 of Burkholderiaceae bacterium. Taxonomy (GTDB): domain Bacteria; phylum Pseudomonadota; class Gammaproteobacteria; order Burkholderiales; family Burkholderiaceae_C; genus DAIOSZ01. The sequence continues at coordinate 9,491 of DAIOSZ010000125.1, read as the reverse complement.
TGCCCAGCCAGGTCTGCATCACGCGCGACAACACGCAGCTGCAAGTGGACGGCATCCTGTACTTCCAGGTCACCGACCCCATGCGCGCCAGCTACGGCGCCTCCAACTACATCGTCGCCATCACGCAGCTGGCGCAGACCACGCTGCGCAGCGTGATCGGCAAGCTGGAGCTGGACAAGACCTTCGAGGAGCGCGACATCATCAACGCCCAGGTCGTCGCCGCCATCGACCAGGCCGCCACCACCTGGGGCGTGAAGGTGCTGCGCTACGAAATCAAGGACCTGACGCCGCCCAAGGAAATCCTGCACGCCATGCAGGCGCAGATCACCGCCGAGCGTGAAAAGCGCGCGCTGATCGCCGCCTCCGAAGGCAAGCGCCAGGAGCAAATCAACCTGGCCGAGGGCCAGCGCGAGGCCGCCATCGCCAAGTCGCAGGGCGACAAGCAGGCCGCCATCAACGCCGCCGAGGGCGAGGCCCAGGCGCTGGCGCTGGTGGCCGAGGCCACCGCCAAGGCCATTGCCTACGTGGGCCGCGCCATCGAGCAGCCCGGCGGGCAGATGGCCGTGCAGCTCAAGGTGGCCGAAAAAGCCGTCGAGGCCTACTCCAAGCTCGCGCAGGAGGCCAGCGCCACGCTGGTGGTGCCCTCCAACATGACGGAAGTCTCCAGCCTCATCGCCTCGGCCATGGCCGTGGCCAAGGGCAGCGCCATCAAGTAAGCCGCGCCGCCACCGGGTGCCCCATGCAATGGGACATCTTCTGCGCCGTCATCGACAACCACGGCGACCTGGGCGTCTGCTGGCGTCTGGCGGCTGACCTGGCCGGGCGCGGCGAGCGCGTGCGCCTGTGGGTGGACGACGCCCGCGCGCTGGCCTGGATGGCGCCGCCGGGCGCCAGCGGCTTGCAAGTCCTGCCCTGGACCGGGCCCTTCGACAACGCCGCCGCCGCGCCGGGCGAGGTGCTCGTCGAAGCCTTTGGCTGCAACCCGCCGGCCGCCTTCATCGCCCAGGCCGCCGCCGCGCCGCGCCCGCCGGTGTGGATCAACCTCGAATACCTCAGCGCCGAAGCCTACGTGGAGCGCTCGCACGGCCTGCCCTCGGTGGCCGAGGGGGGCATGCGCAAGTGGTTCTTCTACCCCGGCTTCACGCCCCGCACCGGCGGCCTGATCCGCGAGCCCTGGCTGGCCCCCGCCATCGCCGCGCACGACGCCCCGGCCTGGCGCGCCGCCCACGGCCTGCGCCAGACCCACGCCCCCATCAGCCTGTTCTGCTACGAGCCCCCCGCCCTGCCCGCCTGGCTGCGCCGCCTGGCCGACCGGGGCGGGCCGGGCACCGGCGGGCCCGTGGGACTCGCCGTCGCGGCCCGGCGTGGCGAGAAGACGACCGACCTCGGCCTCGCCGACACCACCGGCGCCGTCGGCGCCCCGATGGG
>DAIOSZ010000125.1:0-8053 GCA_036752305.1 Burkholderiaceae bacterium | reverse complement strand
CCGTTGTCCACGTGCAGGCGATCGAGTCCCTTCTGGAACTCGCCGTCGCGGCCGGGCGTGCCCGCGAGGCCGTGGAACGCGCCGAACACGCAGGTTTTGACGGAAATTTCGGCAAAAAATCCAATAAACACCACCACGGGCAGCTATCGATTTTGAATATGCCCCTGCTGCCCCAGACCGACTACGACCGCCTGCTGTGGAGCAGCGCCGTGAACTTCGTGCGCGGCGAGGACTCGCTGGTGCGCGCGCTCTGGGCCGGCCAGCCCTTCATCTGGCAGGTCTACCCACAGGACGACGGCGCCCACGCCGCCAAGCTCCACGCCTTTCTGCGCTGGCTGGCCGCCCCGCCCTGGCTGGCCGACTGGCACGCCATCTGGAACGCCCTGGCACCCACCCCGCGGCCCGGCGACGCCTGGCCCGAGTGGGACATGGCGCAATGGACGCAAACCGTCCGCCAGGCCCGCGACCGCCTATGGGCGCAGGACGACCTGGGCACGCAATTGCTGCGGTTTGTCCAGGCAAAATCAACATCCGCTGTTCGCGGAAATTCATAGACGGAGGTCAATTGCTCATGCCGCCCATCAAACCGCAGCCGAGATTTCGCCATCTGCTGACGAGCCTGATCTTGTTTTTATGTGTTCATGGATTCGCGCATGGCACCACTGTAATCAATCCGCCGCGGATGACGGTCTGGTCTCTAAGTTGCGAATTGGGATTTTCACCATACTCGATACGTCCTTGCGCGAGGCCTTATGCATTTTCCCTGGAGGTCAGCGAAGCATTTCCCTATTTCTTGATGGGTGTGGACCTGTATTTGGGCCTGTTTGAAACGGACATGAGACCCATTGCCTCCTGGGTTTCCGACGGATCGTCCACCTATCTGGTGCCGGGCTTGAGCCCTTTGGCCAGAAATTTCAAGTCCTCCACACGCTCGACCTTTTCCACGCTGACCGACACCCCCGGCCAACTGACCTACACGCTGACGGGCACCGAGCGACCGGGCTGGTATCTGTTGGGCGGCATCATGGTTTTTGCGGGACAGGACCCGCTGAACCCTCTCAACTGGCTGGTGGTGTCCACGGTTCCCCTGCGGGTTCCATAGCGGTGGCCCCATGCCCGGGGGCGGCGGCGGTGTGCGCGGACGGGGCCGCGGGCACAGCAAGCGCCTGACTGGACCACCGATGGATCGGATCTTGTTGATCATTCGACAAAATATGTCGCAACATCTACAAAACCCTCTTGAAGCTGGCTCCGGGACGCGATTGTTCTCCGTTTTCACGCATCGTTCAGGCCCGAGAAGGCTGCAAAACAACCACGGGCAGCTATCATTTTTGCTAGTGCTCGGCGTTTCGCTGGGCTCCCCCACTCCGCCACCACCATGGTTCAGATCACCCCATTCACACCCGCTCACGCAGAAGGCGTGATTTCGGTCATCCTGCCGATCCAGCAGGCCGAGTTCGAGATTCCGATCACGCTGCAGGCGCAGCCCGATCTGCAGGACATTCCCGGCTTCTATCAGCGCGGCACGGGCAACTTCTGGGTGGCGGTGGACGGCGATGCCGTCGTCGGCACGCTGGCACTGCTGGACATTGGCCAGCAGCAGGCCGCGCTGCGCAAGATGTTCGTGGCCCACACGCACCGGGGGGCTGAACATGGCGTCGCCCGCGCGCTGCTGAACGCCTTGCTCAGCCATTGCCGCGCGCAGGGCGTGCGCGAGGTTTTCCTCGGCACCACGGACAAATTCCTGGCGGCGCACCGCTTCTATGAGAAAAACGGCTTTCGCCACCTGGCCAGGCAAGACCTGCCGCCGAGCTTTCCCGTGATGGCCGTGGACACGCGGTTTTACGGCTTGTCGCTGTAGAACGCGGCACAAACCACGAACGCAGGCCACGATGCCGCGCTCCGCGCCCCTGGCCAGGCCTGATCGCCCCGGTGCCGGGCGCGCGCCGGTCCGCCCGGGCCCGCAGAGGCCCGAATACGCCGCCAGCCTTCTCGACTCCACCACGCGCACTTTCCATGAAACCGCAAGACCAGCAGGACTTGATTGAAACCTTGCAAGCCCGCTTCGAGGCGCATCGCCCACGGCACCCGGACATCGTTTGGGCGGCGGTGCGCGCCCGGCTGGAGGGCAACGCCGCCGCGCTGCGCACACTGGCCGAGATGGAGCGCACGCTGGGCGAGCCCGACGTGATCGGCCATGACAAGACCACAGGCAGCTACCTGTTTTGCGATTGCAGCGCCGAGTCTCCCGCCGGGCGCCGCAGCCTGTGCTACGACCGCCAGGCCCTGGACGCACGCAAGGAGAACAAGCCGAAGGGCTGCGCCACCGAACTTGCGGCGGCAATGGGGGCCGAGCTGCTGACGGAGCCGCAGTATCGCGCGCTGCAGGAATTGGGCGCCTTCGACACCAAGACCTCAAGCTGGGTTGCCACGCCAGCGGACGTGCGCGCGCTGGGCGGCGCGCTCTTTTGCGACCGACGCTACGGCAAGGTGTTCGTGTATCACAACGGCGCGGAGTCCTACTACGCGGCGCGTGGGTTTCGCGTGCGGCTGCGCGTGTGAGGGTTCGCGCCCCCGCTCGGGCGCGCCATGGCGGACGTCAGGCCGGAATTCGGTCTAAAAAATGATAGCTGCCCGTGGTTGTCCTGATTGAAAAATTGGTCGATTGTTAGGTAAAAATAGGTGTTTCCAGTGCCCATTTCGTGAGCATTTTGTAGATTCATCTACAAATTTGTTACAACATCTACAAAAATAGCCGTTTGGCGCCCGCCAAGCGGCTCCCAAGGGCCATTTTTCACAGTATTTTTGGCATCTGAAGCCCATTTGACGATCACGGGCAGCTATTGTTTTTGAAGCGCCCGAGATAGCCCGCGGCGGCGTCAGGCCAGGCCGGTTGACGTTTTCCAGGCGCCGCTGGCGCCCAGGCGCGCATGTACGGCCCAGCGCCGGATTCCAGCCGGGACGTCCACCCAGCGTCAGCGGATCAGCTTCCCGTCGGCGCGGACGATGGTGAGCTCAACCCGGTTCCAGCCCATTCGGCCATTGCGGGAGTAGTTCACGAAGGCTCCGCCCAGGTCCCACTCGCCGAAATTGTTCAAGGCCTGAAGAATCTTCTCCCGCGTGGGATTCGGGCTTGCGCGGCGCAGCGCCTCCGTGGTGATCTTGGCGCCAATGAAGCCCTCCAGGCTGGAATAGGAGAGCGCTGCGTCTGGCGCATGGGCTTTCATCACGCGCTGGTACTCGGCCACCAGGGGCAGCGAGGGCGTGAACGGGAACGGCAACGCCTGGGCGATGATCGTTCCGCGCGCCTTGGGGCCGCCCACGGTCTTGACGATGTCGTCCACAGGCAAGGTGGACATGGAATAAATCTGCGCCGTCGATGACCGCGTCTCCAGGATCAGCTTGACGAATTCACTGGCGAAACGGCCAGCAGCCGCCATGATGATGGCATCGGGCGTGGCCTTGTCGATCTCGGCCACGGCGGCGCGCATGTTTTCGTCAAACTTGTCTGGCGCAACGTTCACGCCCACGTTGGCCACAACGTTCAGCCCGACGTTCTTGGCGTCGGTCTGCGCCTGCTGGCTCATGCTCGGGCCAAAGGTGGTGTCGTAGTAGTAGATGGCCACGCGCTTCTTGCCCGACTCCTTGGCCGCCTTCACCAGCGCGCTCACTTCGTCCGCATAGCCCGAGCGGAAGGGGAAGAAGTTGTCGGCGCTGACAATGTTCCGGTTTCCCTGGAACGGTGCAATCAGCGCAATGCCCGCCTTGCCGGGAATGTTCTCCTTGGCCAGTTCGGCCAGCCCGCCGGTGTTGAGAAACCCCACCAACGCCAGGACCTGGGGCTGCGCGATCAAGTCCCTCGTGGCCGCCACCATCTTGGCGGCGTTGAGATCGTCGTCCTTGATCAGCAAGGCGATCTTGCGACCCGCCACGCCGCCTGCGGCATTGACCGCGCTGAAATAGGCGTTGAGCCCCACGGCCATGGCCTTGGCGTTGATCAACGATCCCAGGTTGGTCTGCGACGCCACCTGGGCGACGAGCAGATCGCCCGTCGGCGTCGGATCGGCCGCCAGGCCCAGGGTTGCGTAAGCCGACCCCAACGCGCCGATGAAGGCGCGGCGATTGCAATGTTCCACGGACCGCTCCTGGTTGAAGTGCGTTTAGCCCATGAAGCGCCATGGGAATACTTAATATATTAATCGTATTCAAGCATGCAACTGACACAAAGGAGACAGGCGGGCGCTCGCACGCCCTGCAGGGCATTGGGTCAACCAGGGGATTTGGTCGTTGGCGCAAGCGCGGTAGAATGGAAGGCTTTGCGCGTTGCCGCCCCGCTTGTTGCTGCGTATGCCGCCCGCGCCCACTCTTTAGCTGGAATCGTTGATATGAAAATCGCTCAAGAAATCCGTGCCGGTAACGTGATCATGCACGGCAAGGACCCTATGGTCGTGCTCAAGACCGAGTATTCGCGCGGCGGGCGCAACTCGGCCACGGTGCGCATGAAGCTCAAGAGCCTGATCGCCAACTTCGGCACCGAGGTGGTGTTCAAGGCCGACGACAAGATGGACCAGATCGTGCTGGACAAGAAGGAGTGTTCCTATTCCTATTTCGGCGATCCGATGTACGTGTGGATGGACAGCGAGTACAACCAGTACGAGGTCGAGGCCGAGAACATGGGCGACGCGCTGAACTACCTGGAAGACGGCATGGGCGCCGAAGTGGTGTTCTACGACGGCAAGGCGATCTCGGTGGAACTGCCCACCAGCGTGGAGCGCGAGATCACCTGGACGGAGCCGGCCGTCAAGGGTGACACGTCGGGCAAGGTGCTCAAGCCCGCCAAGATCGCCACCGGCTTCGAGGTGTCGGTGCCGCTGTTCGTGGCCCAGGGCGACCGCATCGAGATCGACACCCGCACCGGTGAATACCGCAAGCGCGTCTGATCGCCGGCACCACCCCGTCGAGGCCCGCAAGGGCCTTTTTTCATGGATCTCGTTCTCCGCGTCGCGCAGGTCATCACGCCGGTCTTCCTGATCATCGGCGTGGGGTACTTCTATGGCCGACGGCACAACCCCGACCTGACGGTGCTCAACCGCGTGGCGCTGGACGTGCTCACGCCGGCCATCATCTACGCGGGCCTGGCCTCGCGCGGGTTCCAGCTCGCCGAGCACGGCAAGCTGCTCCTGGGCATGCTGGGCATGATGCTGGGCTGCGGCCTGATCGGCTGGCCGCTGGCGCGCTGGCTGGGCGTGCAGCCGCGCACGCTGGTGCCGGTGCTGATGTTCAACAACTCGGGCAACATGGGGCTGCCGGTGGCGCTGCTGGCCTTCGGGCAAGCGCATTTCGGCGCCTCGGTGATGCTGTTCGCGGTGGGGACGCTGCTGCACTTTTCGCTGGGCGCGCGCATCACCAACCCCGCCGCGCGCACCGGGGACATGCTCAAGAGCCCGGTGGTGATCGCCGCCGTGCTGGGCTTTGCCAGCGCGCTGTCGGGGCTGCGGCCGCCGGAGCCGGTGATGATCGGCATCCGCATGTTGGGCGATGCGTGCCTGCCGCTCATGCTGTTCACGCTGGGCGTTCGCCTGATCGCGCTCACCCGCGCGGGTTGGCGGCTGGGCTTGGCCGGTGCGCTGGCGCGGCCCATCCTGGGTATGGCGCTCACGCTGGCGCTGGCGTGGCTGCTGGGCATCACCGGCGTGGAGCGCGCGCAATTGGTGCTGTACGGTGCGCTGCCGCCGGCCGTCATCCAGTACCTGCTGGCCGAGCGCTACGGCCAGGAGCCCGAGAAGGTGGCCGCGATGACGCTGCTGGGCAACGCGTTCGCGCTGGTGTTCGTGCCGCTGGCGCTGCTGATCGGCTTGTAGGGGCGGGAGCGGCGTCTCGACCCGCGGCGACAATCGGGCCATGACCCGCCGCCGCTCCCCGCCGCTGACCGACAGCCAACTCGCCTCCCCCTGGGCGGACCTGCAGGCCGCCTCCGGCCAGGGCGACCAGGTGACGCCGGACGCCTACCGCCTGGCGTTCGCCGATCCGGAGTTCATGCTACGGCCCGAGACGCGCGGCGTGCGCCTGCAGCTCGAACTGCTCAAGCCGGAGCTGGCCCAGTCCGCGCTGGGCGTGGAGCACACCATCGTCGTGTTCGGCAGCGCACGCTTTCTGGCGCCCGACGTGGCGCGCGCCCAGTTGGCCGAGGCGGCCGCCAGCGGCGATGCCGAACGCCTGCGCGTAGCCGAGCGCGACCTGCGCAATTCGGCGTACTACGAGGCGGCGTACCGGTTCGGCCGGCTGGTGGCATCGCACACCAAGCACTGCGTTCACCTGGCCGAGCGCCTGTTCATCTGCACCGGCGGCGGGCCGGGGGTAATGGAGGCGGCCAACCGCGGCGCCTTTGACGAGCACATGCCGACCCTGGGCCTGAACATCGAGCTGCCGCACGAGCAATCGGCCAACCCCTACGTCACGCCCGGCCTGGCGTTCAAGTTCCACTACTTCGCGATGCGCAAGATGCACTTCATGATGCGCGCCCGGGCGCTGGTGGCGTTTCCAGGCGGCTTTGGCACGCTCGACGAGTTTTTCGAGGTGCTGACGCTGGTGCAATGCCGCAAGTCCGAGCGCGTGCCCATCGTGCTCTACGGCAGCGACTACTGGCATCGGCTCATCAGCTTCGAGCTGCTGGTCGAGGAAGGCACGATCTCGCCCGAGGACATGGATCTGCTGACCTTCGTGGACAACCCCGACGACGCCTGGCGGGCGATTTGCCGGTTCTACGAGCTGACCGACGCGGCCGCGCTCTGAGGGCCCTTCGCCCCGTGCGAGGGAGTTCTTCAGTCTTTTCCGAGCTCCAGCCGCCGCAAGCCCCAGGCCAGGCGCGACCCGCTGGAGACCGCCAGCGCCGTGGCCCAGAACACCCCCGCCGCCCCCACCACGGCGCCGACCGCGCCAAACAGCAGCGGCATGGCGACGCTGGAGGCGTTGATCGTCATCAGGCGCAGCGCCAGCGCCTCACCGTAGTGCTGCTCCGGCGTGATCTGGTGCAGCAGGCTCATCACCATGGGCTGAACCGAGCCGAGCGCGAAGCCCAGCAGCACCGAGCACAGGCCCAGGGCCAGCGCGTGCTTTTGCAGGGGATAGACCGCGAGGATGAGTCCACCGGCGAGCATGGAAATCATCAGCATGCGCCACTCGGGCTGATGCGCCGCGATGATCGGCAGCAGCAGGCGTATCGCCGTGGCCGCCACCGCGAAGCTGCCGAGAATGGTGCCAATGACGGAGGCGCTCAGGTGCAGCTCGTGCCCCAGCAAGGGGACGACGAAGGTGTGCACGTCCCAGCAGGCCGACAGGCACCAGTTGACCAGCAGCAGGCGGCGAAAGTCGGGCTGCGCCAGCATGTCGGCCGCGCCGCGCAACGCGCTGCGGTCATCCGGCTCGTCCACCGGTGGCAGTTCGGTGGTGCCGCGCATCAGGGCCCAGCAGGCCAGCGGCATCAGCGCGCAGAACGCAAACGCCGCGCGAAAGCCCGACGCATCGATCAGCAGCCCCGCGACGAACGGCCCGAGAAAATTGGAGGCCGCCGGCCCGATGGACAGCCACGAGAACGCACGGCGCAGGTCTTCCCTGCCTTCCACGGCGCGGCCCACATAGCGCTGCAGCGCGATCAGCACCACGCCGGTTGCCGCCCCGGCCATGAGCACGGCCACGCACAGCACCGGGTAGACCGGCCAGATGGCCGCCAGCCCGGCGCCCGCCATGGCGGTGACCACGCCCAGCCGCATGGGGCGCCCCAACCCATGGCGGTTGGCGTAGCGCCCCGCGGGCAGCGCCAGAAACACCTGCGAGAGCGCGAACAGCGACAGCAGAAACCCGACCGCCGCCGGGCTGGAGCCCGAGCGCAGCGCCAGCAGCGGCGCGGCCAGACGCAGCCCCGTCATGCAGGCGTGCAGGCAAATCTGGCCGGTGATGAGGCGAATGAGGTGAACGGGCATGCTCAGGGGGTGGGCGCGGCGGCGGCCTCCGCGAGCCACGCCGCATCATAGACTCGGCCCTGTCTTCACGAGGG
>DAIOSZ010000124.1:0-11702 GCA_036752305.1 Burkholderiaceae bacterium | reverse complement strand
GGCACACGTCCACGCAGTTCATGATCGTGTGGCAGCGGAACAGCCGATACGGGTCTTCGAGGTTGTCCAGGCGCTCGCCGGTGGCCAGATCACGGCTGTCGGCGATGAAGCGGTAGGCCTGCAACAGGCCCGCCGGGCCGACGAACTTGTCGGGGTTCCACCAGAAGCTGGGGCAGCTGGTGGAGCAACTGGCGCACAGAATGCACTCGTACAGGCCGTTGAGTTCGTCACGCTCTTCCGGGCTTTGCAGGCGCTCGCGCTCGGGCGGCGGCGTGTCGTTGATCAGGTAGGGCTTGACGCTGTGGTACTGCTTGAAGAACTGCGTCATGTCGACGATCAGGTCGCGCACCACTGGCAGTCCGGGCAGGGGCTTGAGCACGATCTCGCCCTTGAGCGAGTTCAGGTTGGTCAGACAGGCCAGGCCGTTCTTGCCATTGATGTTCATCGCGTCCGAGCCGCATACGCCTTCACGGCAGGAGCGGCGGAACGACAGCGTGGGATCAACGGCCTTGAGCTTGATCAGCGCATCGAGCAGCATGCGCTCGCTGCCGTCGAGATCGATCTCGATGGTCTGCATGTAAGGCTTGGCGTCCTTGTCCGGATCGTAGCGGTAGATTTTGAAGCTGCGTTTGGCCATGGGTCAGGTTCCTTTGAGTCGCGCGGTCCGGTCAGAAGGTACGCGGCTTGGGCGGCACGGAGGGCACCGTGAGCGGCTGTGAGCGCACGGGCTTGTACGCGAGGCGGTTGTCATGCTTGTACCAAAGCGTGTGTTTCATCCACTCCGCGTCGTTGCGGCCCAGCGGGCAGGTGGGGTGCGTCACGTCGTGCTCGTAGTCGCGCACCAGATGCGCGCCGCGGCATTCGTGGCGCGCGGCGGCGCTTTCCATGGTGGCCTGGGCGACTTCCATGAGGTTTTCCACCTCCAGCGCCTCGACACGGGCGGTGTTGAATACCTTGGAGTTGTCCTTGAGGCCAATGTTGTTGACGCGCTCGCGCAACGCGGCGATCTTCTTCACCCCGTCGTCCATGGTGGCCTGGCTGCGGAACACCCCGGCGTGGGTCTGCATGACGGCGCGAATGTCGTTGGCGACGTTCTGCGAGTACTCACCGTTGGGGTTGCTGTCCAGCCGGTTCAGGCGCGCCAGCGTGGCCTCGGCGGCGTTGGCGGGAAGGTCTTGCACGGCGGCGCCGGGCACGACGTTGGCGATGATGTGGTTGCCTGCCGCCTTGCCAAATACCAGCAGGTCAAGCAGCGAATTGGTGCCCAGCCGGTTGGCGCCGTGCACCGAGACACAGGAGCATTCACCGACCGCGTACAGGCCCCGAATGGGACGCTCGGCGCCATCGACATGCTCCATCACCTGGCCGTGGATGTTGGTCGGGATGCCGCCCATCTGGTAGTGGATGGTGGGCACCACGGGAATGGGCTCGCGCGTCACGTCCACGTTGGCGAAGTTGATGCCGATTTCATAAACCGACGGCAGGCGCTTGTGGATCGTCTCGGCACCGAGGTGATCGAGCTTCATGTGGATGTAGTCCTTGTTGGGTCCGCAGCCGCGGCCTTCGAGGATTTCCTGTCCCATGCAGCGCGAGACGAAGTCGCGCGGCGCCAGATCCTTGAGCGTGGGCGCGTAGCGTTCCATGAACCGCTCGCCGTTGCTGTTGAGCAAAATCGCGCCCTCGCCGCGGCAGCCCTCGGTCAGCAGGACGCCGGCACCGGCGACACCGGTGGGGTGGAACTGCCAGAACTCCATGTCCTGCAGCGCGATGCCAGCGCGGGCGGCCATGCCCAGGCCGTCGCCGGTATTGATGAAGGCGTTGGTGGACGACTGGTAGATGCGGCCCGCGCCGCCGGTGGCGAACAGCACCGTTTGCGCCTGCAGCGTGTACAGGTCGCCGGTTTCCATCTCCAGCGCGGTGACGCCCACCACATCGCCGGCGGCGTTGCGCACCAGATCCAGCGCCATCCACTCGACGAAGAACGTGGTGCGTGCCGCGACGTTCGCCTGATACAGCGTATGCAGCATCGCATGGCCGGTACGGTCGGCGGCGGCGCAGGCGCGTTGCACGGGCTTCTCGCCGTAATTGGCGGTGTGGCCGCCGAACGGTCGCTGATAGATCGTGCCGTCGGGATTGCGGTCGAACGGCATGCCCATGTGCTCAAGCTCGTACACCACCTTGGGCGCCTCGCGGCACATGAATTCGATGGCATCCTGGTCGCCCAGCCAGTCCGAGCCCTTCACGGTGTCGTAGAAGTGGTACTCCCAGCTGTCCTCGCTCATGTTGCCCAGCGAGGCCGACACACCGCCTTGCGCCGCGACCGTGTGCGAGCGGGTGGGGAACACCTTGGAGAGAACGGCCACGTTCAGGCCCGCGCGGGCCAGTTGCAGCGAGGCGCGCAGGCCCGATCCGCCAGCGCCGACGATGACCACGTCAAAGCGGCGGCGCGCGATGTCTTTTTGTGTATAGCTCATGCTTGTCTTTCTTGCTCGGCCGGCCGCTCACACGCGCCACAGCACCTGAAACGCCCAACCCGCGCAGCCCACGAGCCACACGATGGCGAAAACCTGCAGCAGCAGGCGCAGCCACACCGGCTTGATGTAGTCCATCAGCACGTCGCGCACGCCCACCCACACGTGATAGACGAGGGCCACGATGACGGAGAAGGTCAGCACCTTCATCCACTGCGGCGCAAATACGCCGGCCCAGCTGTCGTAGTCGATCGGGCCCGCGGAGAAGATCACCCGCGCCAGCACGACGAGGGTGAACAGGGCCATCAGGCCGGCGGTGACCCGCTGGCTCAGCCAGTCGCGCAAGCCGTAGTGCGCGCCGACGACGACGCGCTTGGAACCGTAGTTGACGGACATGGGTATCGCTCCGTGAAGTGTGATCAATACAGGCCGTACAGCTTGGCGCCCAGCACCAGCGTCAGCAGAATGGACAGGCCCAGCGTGACCAGCGCGGAGGTCTTGCCGAACTCCTTGCTGACCGCATGGCAGGCGTCCATGTACAGGTGGCGCAGGCCGGCGATGAAGTGGTGCAGATAGGCCCAGATCAGCGCCAGCGCGACCAGCTTGATGAACCATCCGGGCATGGGGCCCAGGCCGACGTTGAATGCGGCGCGAAAGCGGGCGAACGAGATTTCGGAGCTGACCGAGGTGTCGAACATCCAGATGATGAAGGGCAGCAGCAGGAACATCAGCACACCGCTGGCCCGATGCAGGATCGATACCCACCCAGCGGGCGGCAGCCGATAGGAGGGCAGATCAGACAGGGCGTTGATGTTGCGGAACTCGGGTCGCTTCTTGGCAATCTCGGTCATGGAGGCGCTTTCCAGGGGAGGACTTTCGGGCGTGGGCTACAAGGCAGGGCCAGCCGCGCGAAAATCAAAATTCTATTGCAACCGCCCAAGCTGACATGAGGGTTTCGCGCGGGGGTGCTTGCTCAACTGAGTTCGTTGCGGTAATGGTGCGTGTCGGTTCGGTACAGGCCGCGGCGCCATTCCATTGGCGTGCCGTCGTAGGTATAGGCCAGGCGCTCAACGCTAAGCAAAGGCGCGCCGACACCAACCTCGAGCGGCTCGGCCTGGACTGCGGAAGCTGCCACCGCGCGGATTCTTTCCTCGGCGCGCACCATGCGCACGCCGAATTCGGTCTCGAACAGGGCGTACATGGGGCCGTGGTACACCGCCAGGCGCTCGGCCGTCAAGCCCTTGAACGGCGCGGCGGGCAGCCAGATATCTTCCAGAATGGTCGGCACGCCCGCGTAGGCGAGCACGCGGCGCACCTGGATGGCGCCATCGCCCGCGCGCAGCTCCAGTGCGCGCGCCACTTCGCCGGCCGCGCGCTGGCGCCGGCATTCGAGGATGCGCCGCTCGGCCGGCCCTTCGCTGGCCGCTTCTCCCGCGTCGGGCATCAGCTTGAGAAACCGGTACTGCACCTGCTGTTCGGCATGCGTGGCGACGAAGGTCCCTTTGCCCTGCTTGCGCACGAGCAGGTTCTCGGCGGCCAGTTCGTCGATTGCCTTGCGAACCGTGCCCTGGCTGACCTTGAAGCGGGCCGCCAGCTCCATTTCGCTGGGGATCGCCTCGCCAGGGCGCCATTCGCCATCTTGCAGGCCGCGCAGAATCAGCGTCTTGATCTGCTGGTACAGCGGGCTGAACGAGGGCGTGACGCCGCCAGCCGCGTCAGCGCCGTCAGCCGATGCGGCGGGAAATGTCAAGGCCATGAAATGCTCTCATCGGACGCAATCATATCTCTTATATAAGACATAAGACAGATTGACGAATCAGGGTTATCGCGGGTACACTCGCCGCCAGTTTCCCTGTTGCCTGCCCTCTGCAGGCAGCACGCCATTTCCCCACTGTCCGAGGAGTTCCCCATGAGCAAGAAACCCGTCCGCGTGGCCGTTACCGGCGCCGCCGGTCAAATTGGCTACGCACTGCTGTTCCGCATCGCTTCCGGCGAAATGCTGGGCAAGGATCAGCCGGTCATCCTGCAGTTGCTGGAAATCCCCGACGAGAAGGCGCAAAAGGCCCTCAAGGGCGTGATGATGGAACTGGAGGACTGCGCCTTCCCGCTGCTGGCTGGCATGGAGGCTCACAGCGATCCGATGACCGCGTTCAAGGACACCGACTATGCGCTGCTCGTCGGCGCCCGTCCGCGTGGCCCCGGCATGGAGCGCGCCGACCTGTTGGCCGCCAACGCGCAGATTTTCACTGCGCAGGGCAAGGCGCTGGACAAGATGGCCAGCCGCAACGTCAAGGTGCTGGTCGTCGGCAACCCCGCCAACACCAATGCCTACATCGCGATGAAGAGCGCGCCCAGCCTTCCGGCCAAGAACTTCACCGCCATGCTGCGCCTGGACCACAACCGCGCGGCCAGCCAGATTGCCGCCAAGCTTGGCAAGCCCGTGGCCGATCTCGAGAAACTCTGCGTGTGGGGCAACCATTCGCCCACCATGTACGCCGACTACCGCTTCGCCACCATTGACGGACAGAGCGTCAAGGACCTGATCAACGATCAGGTCTGGAACAAGGACGTGTTCCTGCCCACCGTCGGCAAGCGCGGCGCCGCCATCATCGAGGCGCGCGGCCTGTCGTCGGCCGCCAGCGCCGCCAACGCCGCCATCGACCACATGCACGACTGGGCGCTGGGCACCAACGGCAAGTGGGTGACCATGGGTGTTCCGTCGCAGGGCTGGTATGGCATTCCCAAGGAGACCATGTTCGGTTTTCCGGTCACCTGCGAGAACGGCGAGTACAAGGTCATCGAAGGCCTGCCGATCGACGCGTTCAGCCAGGAGTGCATCAACAAGACCCTGGCCGAGCTGGAAGGCGAGAAGGACGGCGTCAAGCATCTGCTGTGATTGGGGGAATGACGTCTGCGCCACCGGGGCCGGAAGTGATTTGTCATTGAGCCGCGCAGCGGCAAAGCCATCCGTCTTCGCATACGTCCCCAAGTTCCTCTATCACCGCCTCGACGACGCATGCCAACCCCGCACCCCCGTGACATCCTTCTCGGCGCCCAGGCGGGCGCCGTGGCGCTGCCGGTTTGTGACCACTACAGCGGCGTCGAGGCGCGCATGCGCAAGAGCCTGCAACTGCAGGCCGAGATGACCGAGGAGTTTGACGGGGCTTGCCCGTTCGACGTAACGCTGGACTGCGAGGATGGCGCACCCGTCGGCGGTGAGGCAGAACACGCCGCGCTGGTCGCCGAGATGGCGGCGCAGGCGCCGGTGGGGGCTCGCGTGGCGGTGCGCGTGCACCCGGTGGATCATCCAGCCTTTGCGCTGGACATTGCCACCATCATGCCCCGGGCGGGCGGGCGCCTGACGCATGTCATGGTGCCCAAGGTGGAGCGCCTGGAAGACATTATCCAAGTAGAAGCCGCGCTGCAAGGCACGCCGGCTGACCACAAGCCGCTACACATTTTGATAGAGTCTCCGGCTGCCGTGCACCGGGCTTTCGATCTGGCGGCGCATCCTCGCGTGCAGTCGCTGAGCTTTGGCCTGATGGACTTCGTCTCCGCTCACGCGGGTGCCATCCCGTCGTCGGGCATGGGTGTGCAAGGGCAGTTCACGCACCCGCTCGTGTTGCGCGCCAAGCTGGAGATCGCCTCCGCCTGCCATGCGCACGGCAAGGTGCCCGCGCACGGCGTGGTGACCGAGTTTTCCGACACCGGGGCTCTGCGCGCTGCCGCCGCGCGCGCGTCCCGCGAGCTGGGCTTCACGCGCATGTGGAGCATTCACCCCGCGCAAATCCGCCCCATTCTTGAAGCCTTCGCGCCCGAGCAGCAGGAAGTTGACCGGGCCGTCGCCATCATCGAAGCCGCGCTCGCGGCCGACTGGGCGCCCGTGAGCCATGCGGGCCAGTTGCACGATCGGGCGAGTTACCGATACTTCTGGCTCGTCATCGAGCGTGCGCACCAGACCGGCCGCGCGTTGCCCGATGCGTTGCGCGCCTTTTTCTGACGCGGCCTGCCGCTTTACTGGAGTCTCCATGCGAACCCTCTCCCTGCTGACTGCCGCGCTGCTGGCCTTGCCCCTGCTGGGCCACGCGGCGGACGCCGAAACAAAGGCCAAGGCCAAGGCCAAGCCGGCCAGCGCCGCCAAGTCTCAACCGGCCGCGAAGAGCAAGCCGGCCACCGCCAAGGTGGCAAGCACGTCGCGCGATCTCAGCAGCCGCGAGCGCCTGCATTCCGCCGCCGGCCAGGTGGCCAGTGGCGTGCGCGCCGCCGAGCAGGCGCTCACTCCGGGCGAGCTGGCCGTGGCCGAGCGCGTGCACACCGGGCACCTGCCCTGCGAGCTGGGCGCGCATGTGCAGTTGAGCGCCGACGCCGGGCGCCCTGGCCATTTCACGCTCCAGCACAAGGGCAGCACCTACCACATGACCCCGGTCGAGACGACCACCGGCGCGGTGCGCCTGGAAGACCCGCGCGGCGGCGCGGTGTGGCTGCAGGTGGCCAACAAATCGATGCTGATGAACCAGAAGATCGGCCAGCGCCTGGCCGACGACTGCAAGAGCGAGGAGCAGACGCGCGTGGCCGAGGCCATGAAGCACGCGCCGCCGCCCAGCCTGCTGAGCGGCACGCCCGTCGGCTCCGTCAAGCCCTGACCGCGCTCCAACGACCGAACACCCCCAGGACATACCAGGAGAACACACCATGCTGCAAACCTACCGTGCCCATCTTGCCGAGCGCGCCGCGCTGGGCATTCCGCCGCTGCCGCTGTCGGCCAAGCAGACGGCCGAGCTGATCGAGCTGCTCAAGAACCCTCCGGCGGGCGAGGAAGCCACGCTGCTCGACCTCATCACCTACCGCGTGCCCGCGGGCGTGGACGACGCGGCCAAGGTCAAGGCCAGCTACCTGGCGGCGGTGGCCACCGGCAGCGAGAAGTCCCCGCTCATCTCGCGCACCCGCGCCGTCGAACTGCTGGGCACCATGCTGGGCGGCTACAACCTGACGCCGCTGGTTGAACTGCTCGACGACGCCGAGACCGCGTCCGCCGCCGCCGAGGCGCTGAAGAAAACGCTGCTCATGTTCGACCAGTTCCACGATGTGAAGGAAAAGGCCGACGCGGGCAACGCGCACGCCAAGGCCGTGCTGCAAAGCTGGGCCGATGCCGAATGGTTCACCAGCCGCCCCGAGGTGCCCCAGAGCATCACGCTCACGGTGTTCAAGGTGCCTGGCGAGACCAACACCGACGACCTGTCTCCCGCGCCCGACGCCTGGAGCCGTCCCGACATTCCGCTGCATGCGCTGGCGATGCTCAAGAACAAGCGCGAAGGCGCGCCCTTCACGCCCGAGGAAGATGGCAAGCGCGGCCCGATCAAGTTCATCGAGGATCTGCGCGCGCGCGGCCACGTGGTGGCCTATGTGGGCGACGTGGTGGGCACCGGCTCCAGCCGCAAGTCCGCCACCAACAGCGTGCTGTGGTTCACCGGCGAAGACATTCCCTACGTGCCCAACAAGCGCTACGGCGGCGTGTGCCTGGGCACCAAGATCGCGCCGATCTTCTACAACACGATGGAAGACGCCGGCGCGCTGCCGATCGAACTCGACGTGTCGAAGATGGAGATGGGCGACGTGGTCGAACTGCGTCCGTACGACGGCAAGGCGCTGAAGAACGGCGAAGTCATCGCCGAATTCCAGGTCAAGTCCGACGTGCTGTTCGACGAAGTGCGCGCCGGCGGCCGCATTCCGCTGATCGTCGGCCGCGGTCTGACCGCGAAGGCCCGCGAATCGCTCGGCCTGCCGCCCTCCACGCTGTTTCGCCTGCCCAAGAACCCGGAGGTGCCGCAGGGTCAGGGCTTCTCGCTGGCGCAAAAGATGGTTGGCCGCGCCTGTGGCCTGCCCGAAGGCCAGGGCATCCTGCCCGGCACCTACTGCGAACCGCGCATGACCAGCGTCGGCAGCCAGGACACCACCGGCCCGATGACGCGCGACGAGCTCAAGGATCTCGCCTGCCTGGGCTTCTCGGCCGACCTGGTGATGCAAAGCTTCTGCCACACCGCCGCCTATCCCAAGCCGGTGGACGTGAAGATGCACCATGAGCTGCCCGAATTCATCAGCACGCGCGGCGGCATCAGCCTGCGCCCGGGCGACGGCATCATCCACTCCTGGCTCAACCGCATGCTGATGCCCGACACCGTGGGCACCGGCGGCGACAGCCACACGCGCTTTCCCATCGGCATCAGCTTCCCGGCCGGCTCGGGCCTGGTCGCCTTTGCCGCCGCCACCGGCGTCATGCCGCTGGACATGCCCGAGAGCGTGTTGGTGCGCTTCAAGGGCCAGATGCAGCCGGGCGTCACGCTGCGCGACCTGGTGCACGCCATTCCGCTGTACGCCATCAAGCAGGGCCTGCTGACGGTCGAGAAAAAGGGCAAGAAGAACATCTTCTCCGGCCGCATCCTGGAGATCGAAGGCCTGCCCACGCTCAAGATCGAGCAGGCGTTCGAACTGGCCGACGCCTCCGCCGAGCGTTCCGCCGCTGGCTGCACCGTCGCGCTCGACAAGGAGCCGATCATTGAATACCTCAAGAGCAACATCGTGCTGCTCAAGAACATGATCGCCGACGGCTACCAGGACGCGCGCACCATCGCGCGGCGCATCAAGGCCATGGAAACCTGGCTGGCCAACCCGCAATTGCTCAAGGGCGACGCCAACGCGCAATACGCCGCCGTGATCGAGATCGACCTCAACGAGATCACCGAGCCCATCGTCTGCTGCCCCAACGACCCGGACGACGCCAAGACGCTGTCTGACGTGGCCGGCGCCACGATCGACGAGGTCTTCATCGGCTCGTGCATGACCAACATCGGCCATTTCCGTGCCGCCAGCAAGTTGCTCGAAGGCAAGCGCGACATCCCGGTCAAGCTGTGGATCGCCCCGCCGACCAAGATGGACGCCAAGCAACTGACCGAGGAAGGTCACTACGGCGTGTTCGGCACCGCTGGCGCGCGCACCGAAATGCCCGGCTGCAGCCTGTGCATGGGCAACCAGGCCCAGGTGCGCGAGGGCGCGACCGTCATGTCCACCAGCACGCGCAACTTCCCCAACCGGCTGGGCAAGAACACGCATGTGTACCTGGGCTCGGCGGAACTGTCGGCCATCTGCTCCAAGCTCGGGCGCATTCCGACCAAGGCCGAGTACCTGGCCGACATTGGCGTGATCAACGCAAACGGCGATAAGATCTACCGCTACATGAACTTCAACGACATGAAAGACTACGCGGACCAGGCGGCCGAAGTGACCCTCTGAGCGTCTGACGCAGTCGCCAACCCGAAAAGCCTTGCCAAGCCCGCTGCCCGCGGGCTTTTTTCATGGAGGCGCCCAGCCATGCCCACCGCCATTCACTTTGCCCTGCTGCTCACGGTCGTGCTGATCGTGATCACCACCTACTTCCTGCTGGGCGGCCTGCCGCTGTTGATCCTCAAGCATGAGACGCCGGTCGATGCCAGCTTCATCCGCAGCTTTTTCACCTGGTACTACCGGGTGGCGATCGTCGCGGCCATTGCGGCGGCGGTTGCCTACGCATCCGCCGATCGCTGGTTTTTTGCCATCGGAACCGGCGCCATCGCCGTCATCGCGCTGCGGCTGCGTGGCAAGCTGCTGCCGGCCATGGACCAGATGGGAGCGCGGATTCACACCGCTGGCGAGTCCGTCGCCGTGCGGCACTTTCGCCACCTGCACGTCACGGCCTTGACGATCAACTTCCTGCAACTCGTCGTGCTGATCTGGGGCGTGACGCGCATCGCACTGCCCACGGCCGCATGAGCGTCCCTGTTCGGTGATTCAAAAATCATAGCTGCCCGTGGTGATTTTCCCTATAGAAATGGCCGATTTGATTCACAAAAACGGGCAGTTTTGAGCATATTTGTAGAGATATCTACAAAAAATGTCACAACATCAACAGAAATTCATGCCCAGAGGGTCCAAGGCGCGGAATTTTGCCGATTTTTGAGCATTGTTTTGGCAAAAATCCCTTTAAATACGACCACGGGCAGCTATCGTTTTTGAAGTTCCTGCCAGAACGGAAGGAAGCGCCTACGACAGTCCCGGCAGCGCGCGCGCCTGGCCCAGGGCTTGCAGGAAGGCGTCGCAGCGCGCCAGTTGCTCCAATTCCACGAATTCGTCAGGCTGGTGCGCCTGGGCAATGTGTCCCGGCCCGCAGACGATGCAGGGAATGCCCGCTCCGGTGAACAAGCCCGCCTCGGTGCCAAAGGCCACCAGCGTCGTGCGTTCCTCGCTCGCCCAGGCCTGCGCCAGGCGCGTCAGCGGCGCCCCCGGCGTGGTGAGAAAGGCCGGGTCCTCGCAAATCGTCTCGAAGCGGATGCCGGTTTCGGGCGCCACGGCGCGCATGCGCTGCGTCAGCTCGGCGGCGTGGCGCTCCACCTCGGCCTGCATGGCGGCCACGTCGGCCGTGGGCAGGTTGCGGAACTCGTAGCGCAGCTCGGCGTCCTGGGGCACGATGTTGTCGGCCGTGCCGCCGTGGAATTGCGCCACGCAGGCGGTGGACCAGGGAACGTCAAAGCCCGGGTAGCGCGTCTCCTCGCGCTCCCAGCGCTCGGCCATGCCCTGGATCTTGACGGCCATGCGCGCCGCGTAGTCCACCGCGTTGACCAGTTGCGGCGTCAGCGACGAGTGTCCCGGCTTGCCGCGCACGCAGCAGCGCCAGCGGTACACGCCCTTGTGCGCGATGGCGGGCACCATGCCCGTCGGCTCGCCCACCACGCACCCCACCGGGCGGATGCCCGCGCCCCGCATGTCGGCGATCAGCTCCCGCACGCCAAAGCAGCCCACTTCCTCGTCGTAGCTGAAGGCCAGGTGGATCGCATGCGGCGCATCGCTTTGCAAGAACCGCGGTGCGTGGGCCAGGCAGGCGGCGATGAAACCCTTCATGTCGGCCGAGCCGCGCCCGTAGAGCCGATCGTCCCGCACCAGCGCGCCCAGCGGATCGACGGTCCAGGGCTGGCCGGTCCAGGGCACCGTGTCGGTGTGGCCCGAGAGGATGAGTCCGTCCGGCTTGCCCGCGCCCAGCGTGGCAAACAGGTTGGCCTTGGTGCGATCGGCGTTGTAGCTCAGGCGGCTGGCGACGCCCAGGCCGCCCAGGTAGTCGCGAATCCAGTGGATCAGTGCCAGATTGGAGTGCTCGCTGACCGTGTTGAAACCCACCAGCACGCGGGCGATGTCGAGCGTGTCCAT
>DAIOSZ010000123.1:0-11723 GCA_036752305.1 Burkholderiaceae bacterium | reverse complement strand
GAGACGACATTCAACCTCCTCACCTTGCGTACATCAGCTGTTAGGACTTGCTCGTTTGACGCTTCTTCCCCAAGCGGCCCCAGCATACGCCTGCCTCACGCTTGAGGGGCGCACAAGTAGTGTAGCAGCAGCACGGACAGAGCGCTCCGTTAGAGTCCTGGTCGGCTTGGCTTGCCCGCCCAGAGCCTCTTGTGCTAACGTGCACGGCGTTACGGCTATTTCCGCTCGTTATGAGGTAGCGTCCGTCTGGTACATCAACAACTTTGTGTGTTTTGCCAGCAATGGTTGTTGGAGCGTCTTCAGTTGTCGCGGAGAAGCTGCCTCCGTCGTATGGAGCATACAAGATGAACAAATTGGTGATCGTACTCGGTATGCACCGTAGTGGTACCAGTGCCGTTACACGCGCATTAACAGTGCTTGGGGTCGATCTTGGGTCATATTTAATCGAATCGCAGGAAGATAATCCGAAAGGTTTTTGGGAAGATTCGGAAATGCTTTCTTTCAATGAGCGATTGATGCGCGCAGTTGGTATGGAGTGGGACTGCCTTAGACCTATTCGTCAACACGAGATTGAGCAACTAAAGTGCCAAGGGTTTCTACTCGAAGCACTCTCATTGTTGAAAAGGAAAACACAAAATAAGATTGTTTTCGGCTTCAAAGATCCAAGGTTCACCAAGATGCTTCCCTTTTGGGTCTCGGTTTTGCCCTATCTAGGAGTGAAGATATATTTCTTGATCGCAAAGCGAAACCCCTTGGATGTTGTGCGCTCGCTAAAGAAGAGAAATGAAATTCCTCATACCTTCGGCTATCTAATGTGGCTGGAATACATGTCAAGCGCACTGCGATATACGATAGATTATCCTCGGATGATTGTAGACTATAATGAATTGCTTGAGAATCCGGTGAGTGAAGTCAATAGAATTGCGGATTTTTTGGGCCAGGTGGTAAATTCAGATTTGTTGAGCGAGTACTCCGCAGTCTATATAGATTTTGATCTCAGACATTCCCATTCGACCGAGAAAGATTTGTGGCTGGATCCTACTTGCCTCCCGATTGTAGCTGAGCTATTCTCGGCGCTGGGCGACGTCGATGGTTTGGAGAGCCAAGCGTTGGCGGACATCCTGAAGGGGCAAGGCGATGAATGGGCGCGTGTCATGCCTCTCATTGAAGCAATAGATCGCTACCGGGTTAGTTCTGTAAAGTTCTCGGTCGAGTCTAGTCAGAAGAAAATTGTGGAACTGGGCGGCGATATTCTGTCATTAAGAGGTGTACTTGAGAATGAGGTCAGAGAAAAGAATGAGGTTCTGGACAAAATCGCAGCAATTGAAGTTCAGGCCCAAGAGTATGTCGAGCGCATTCAGTATCTTCAACAGGTGATTGCAGAACGAGATACCGAAGTCAACAGTCTCCGGCATCAAGTCCTAAGGCATACTCAACCGGCGGCCTAGGGCTAGGGTCTGTCATCAATTGATCCTAAAAGCCGCAATTACCCGTCCGCCTGGAGCGCCGGTGGAGGCGCTGGATGGCCGGTCTGGCCGGCGATGCGCTGAAAGATATTGGCCAGCAGCGTGGCCTTCGTCAATTTAGTGTATGAACCCTATCCCCCGCGCCTCCCGCACCTCCGGCTTGATGCGGTGCTCGGCTTCCAACTGTTCGATGAACTCCTCTTCGCTGAACGCGGTAGCCAAAATGTCCACTTGGCGATTTACCGCCGCGAAGTCGCCCGGGCTTAGCTGTTCGAGCTTTAGCAAGCGTGAGCGCAGCGCATCGGTCAGCCGCTCGCGGTTCCCTTCCAGCGCCTCGGTCACGAACATCGCCTCGCGTTGCTCTTTAGTCAGCGGCTTGAACTTGATCTTGAAGGTAAAGCGTCGCAAGGCCGCCTGATCCAGGCGATCAAGCAGGTTGGTGGTGCAAATGAAGATGCCGTTGTAGCGCTCCATGCCCTGGAGCATTTCATTGACCTCGGTCACTTCGTAGGTACGCTGCGCGCCGCGACGATCCTGCAAAAAGCTGTCGGCCTCATCGAGCAACAGCACTGCCTTTTCCTCTTCGGCCTCCTTGAACATCGCGGCCATGTTCTGCTCGGTTTCTCCGACAAACTTGCTCATGATGTCGCTGGCCTGCTTGACGAGAAGCGGCTTATCCAGCGCACGCGCAATGTGTTCGCCCAAGGCTGTCTTTCCGGTGCCAGGCGCGCCATAGAAGCACAGCGTGCCGTGGCCGCGGGCCTTGAGCGCGTCGACAATGCGGGGAATCTCGAACCGCGTTTCGACGTTCAGCATCCCCAGGTCGTAGGTGGTTACTTGGCGGCGGCCCTGCTTTTTGGCGTCATCGGAGCGGCCGAGCGCTGCATCGGCATGCCTGAGTTGGCGATCAATCAGGTTTTCCAACACCGCCGCACGGGCAGGGGGCTCGGTGTCCACGTTGGGCTCGGTCGCCAGTTCCGCGAACCGCACCGCAGTTCGGATTTGCGCGGGGGTCAACCCCTTGCGCTCGGTCAGTTTGCCTATGAAAGCTTCGCTCACCGGCAGATCTCCGACTGCGGCCGACAAGGCTTTGCGAATGAGCTGTTCACGCGCGCCAGGCGGCGGACTCTTGAGTTCCAGGTGGTAGGCAAAGCGGCGCCGGAAGGCTGGGTCGATTTGCTCAATGCGATTGGTGACCCAGATCGTGGGAACCGGGTTGGATTCCAGAATCTGGTTGACCCAAGCCTTGCCGTTCACGCTGTGGCTCACCGCCGCGGCAAGCGCCTGCTGCTCGGCACGCGCCATCAAGCCTGCGGCGTCCACGCTGATGGGGGGAAATACGTCCTCCACTTCGTCAAACAAGAGCGCAGCGTGCTGCGTACCCTTGAGAAAGACCTGCGCAATCTGCAGCGAACGGTAGCGGTCTCGGCCGGAAAGGCTGTTTCCGTCACGATCGGCGTACTCCACCTCGAACAGCTGTACACCCGCCGCGTGCGCGATGACCTTGGACAATTCGCTCTTTCCCGTGCCGGGCGGGCCGTACAGCAATACGTTCACGCCGGTGGCCCGAGTCTCCACGGCACGGCGCAGCAGTTTGACGAGGACGTCCACATCGTCCGCAACAAAATGGAAGTCTGCGGGCTTCAGCTCGCTGGAGGCCGCAGGGCGCGTGAACACGGCCATCAACTCGTTTTGGTCGCGATACTCGCGCATCAGCACCGGGGGCAGCTTCTCGCTGACCTTCATCAGGTCGGCCAGATCGGTGATGTTGTGTTCGGAAATGAGGTTCTCCACCATGCCGATGCGTTCCAGGCGCGAACCCGTTCGCAGCGCTTCACCGATCTCGCTGGCGTTGACGCCGGCGACTTCGGCGATCGCGGCGTACGCTTCCGGCGCGCTCGACACCTTGAACTCCACCAGCATGTTGCGCAGATCGCGCTGGTAGCGCGACAGCGTTCCGTACAGCAGCAGCGCGCGCTCGGCCTGATTGAGCTGCAAGAGGCCCGCCAGCGCATCAATATTTTTTTCAACCAGCGTCGATTGTTTCTTGAGCGCCTTTGTCAGCCATGCGCCGGTGGCGGTCAGCGTTGCCAGAATGTCTTTCGGCGCGTCCTTGGCGTACTCGTCAAGATAGAAAAACAGGGTTCCTTCTTCGTAGGGACCACGCCATACACCGAAGCGCTCCAGGAATTCGCGCGCCCCCAGTTGCTCCTGGGCGCGCCAGAAGTCGCTGTCCTTGCAGCGCCGCTCCAGAAATTCGCGCAAGCGCGTGAGCACCGGCTGTGGCCACACAAGGTGCTTGCCTGCCAGCGACATCAGGCTGTTCAGATCGCGGCGGACGTTGAACTTGGGGCCTTGCTTGGCCGCCAGGGTCAGCACGAAGTGCGAGCACATCAGATCCAGCACCGGGGCTTCAAGCAGTCCGGGCGACGGGAGCAGCGGCGTGCCTTCGTGGGTGAGCGCGGCATCGTGGAGCAGGCGTTTGACCATGAATACCCTCCTGGGCGATAGGCGGTTGAGCGTCACCATAACGCAGCGCAGCGCCGCCGGGTAGACACCCATTCCAATCCCGGGGCTTCGCGATGGAGAATTTGTGTCCAAAATTGCACACTCTCGCTGCGGCCTACCGAATCCCCGACCATGTCCGTCACCGTCGCCGAACTCCAAACAGCACTGTCCGATTTGTTTGCACCCTGGATACAGGAACTCGGCCTGCGCGTGCACAACGTGCCCGCCGATGACACCGTGGTACTGTGGCTTCCCCACAGCGATCGCCTCGCGCGCATGGGCGGTACGCTGTGCGGGCAGGCGATGATGGCGGCATGCGACACCGCAATGGTGTTGGCCCTGATGCGCCATTTCGGCCAGTTTCGCCCGTGCACCACGGTGCAGATGAGCACCAGTTTTCTCAAGCCCTTGTCAGGACAGGATGCGCTCGTCACAGTGCGCCTGTCCCGCGTGGGCAAGGGCACGGCCTTTGGCGAGGCCGATTTGTCGGGTGCCGCCGACGGCAAAAGCGTCTGCCGCGCCAGCCTGGTTTACGCGCTCTTATAGGAGAACGTGCATGCGCACACTTGGCGCTCTTATTTTTATAGCTTTCGGTGGATTTCCTGCCTTAGGCTTTGCGCAAACGCCTGAGATATTCAAGGGCGCCGACCTCAAGCTCGGCACGCAGCTTATCGCCGAACACCAATGCAATTCCTGCCACGCTCGAAAAGTTGGCGGTGACGGGACGGCCATGTACAAGCCGGCGGGCAAGTTCAACACGGCAGGCCTGCTGCGCGGCATGGTGGAGATGTGCAACACCGACATGAACCTCGGCCTGTTTCCCGAGGATGTGACCGCCATCGCCGCCACTCTCAACCAAAGCTACTACAAGCACGTCAAATAAGCGTGCTCAGTATTTTCCCTGGTTTGGTTGAGCGGCCATCCTTGATATATTCGTATGTGCTAATAAACAGATATGGATCGGTTGACCGACGAAAGGACCACCGTGACGACAGCCGAGGCCGGCTCAGGCCGCTTGCGCAAGGCGCCGGAGAGTTTTCTCTCCCGCGATGACATCAAAACCGTATGTGCTGAGGCCAAGAGCGGCCGGCGGGACTTTCTGCGTCGGGCGTTTGCCAGCGCCTCCGCGGCGGCGGTCGCGGGCACGACGGTTGGCGCCGCGCGCGCCACGACCAACCCCGTTCCGACAGAGGGCGGAGACCCCAATATCCTGAATCTGCCCGAGCACAGCACCGGTCTGGGTCAGCCGGTGGCCACCGATGGTTACGGCAAGCCGTCCAAATACGAGGCCAACGTGCAGCGCCGCCAGAGCCCAGGCCTGACGCAGACCGCGCAGGCCTCGGTGTCGTTCGCACCGTTGCAAAGCCTGTTTGGCATCGTCACGCCCAGCGGCCTGCACTTCGAGCGGCATCACCAAGGCTGGTGGGACATCGACCCCTCCAAGCATCGCCTCATGGTCAACGGCATGGTCAAGACACCGATGGTGTTCACCATGGACGAGATCATGCGCCTGCCCGCCGTCTCGCGCTTTCACTTCATTGAGTGTGGGGCGAACACGGCAGTCGAATGGGGCAACGTGGCGGTGCCCACGGTTCAGTACACCCACGGCATGATCTCGTGCAGCGAATTCACCGGCGTTCCGCTCATTGCGCTGCTCGAACAGGCGGGCGCCGATCTGAAGGGTGGCAAGTTCGTGCTGGCCGAAGGAGCGGATGGCTCGTCCATGACGCGCACCATTCCAATGAGCCTTGTCAAGAGTGGCGAAGTGCTGGTGGCGTATGGACAAAACGGTGAAATGCTGCGCCCGGAGAACGGTTATCCCCTGAGGCTGGTGGTGCCGGGCGTACAGGGCGTGTCATGGGTCAAGTACCTGCGCCGCCTGGAAGTCGGGGACCAGGCGTGGGCGGCCAAGGACGAGGCCATTCACTACATCGACTTGCTGCCCGATGGCACGCATCGCCAGTACAGCTCCATTCAGGAATGCAAGAGCGTTGTCACCACGCCTTCGGGCGGGCAAGTGCTGCTGGACAAGGGCTTCTACAACGTCACGGGCCTCGCCTGGTCGGGCAGGGGCAAGATCCGGCGGGTGGACGTCACGGTGGACGGTGGACGCAACTGGCGCACGGCTCGCCTGCAGACTCCGGTGCTCGACAAATGTCTGACGCGCTTCAATATCGATTGGGTCTGGGATGGCAAGCCCGCCATCATCCAGAGCCGCGCCATGGACGAAACCGGCTTCGTTCAGCCCACCTATCAGCAACTGCGCGCGACGCGTGGTACGCGCTCGATCTATCACAACAATGCCATCCAGTCCTGGTTGGTGCAGGAAGACGGCGAGGTCAAGAATGTTCAAGTTTCGTAAGGCCGTCTGGGCGCTTGTTGTGATCGGGGCTTGCTTCCCCGCTGCGGCGCAGGAGAAATTCAGCGGCCTGGGCCGTGCCGCAACGGCCAAGGAGCTTGCCGCATGGGACATTGACGTGCGACCCGACTTCAAGGGCCTGCCCCCCGGCTCGGGAACGGTGGCCAAGGGCCAGGAGGTCTGGGAGTCCAAATGCGCGCACTGCCACGGGATTTTTGGTGAATCCAACGAAGTGTTCAACCCGCTGGTGGGCGGCACCACCGCGGATGACATTCAGAAAGGCCGCGTCGCCAACCTCGTGCGCCCGGACTACCCCGGCCGCACGACGATGATGAAGGTATCCACGCTCTCCACGCTGTGGGACTACATCAACCGCGCCATGCCCTGGACGCAACCCAAGTCCCTCACCGTCGAAGAGGTGTACGCGGTAACCGGTTTTCTGCTCAACCTCGCGGGCGTGGTTCCGGACGACTTCACGCTCTCCGACAAAAACATAGCCGAAGTCCAGGCCAAATTGCCCAATCGCAACGGCGTCACGACAAACCACGCGCTGTGGCCCGGGACGGAGTTCAAGGGCGCCAAAAAGCCAGACACCGCCAACACCGCATGCATGAGCCAATGCAAGACCGACGCGAAAGTGGCATCCTTCCTTCCGGATTTCGCCATTGGCGCCCATGGAAACTTGGCAGAGCAAAACCGGCTCGTGGGCGCGCAGCGGGGCGTCAAGACCGGAAAGACGGAGCCCGCCAAACCCTGATCTGTCCTAGGGATAGTTCCCTCGCGGCTTCGCCGTCAACGCTTTAAGATTTATTCAACCCCCATTTCACTCCTGGAGTTCTCACCATGCAAACCCGACGCACTGCCCTGCAACACAGCGTGGCGCTGGCTGGCGTGCTCGCGGGCACTGGCCTGTTCCCGCAATATGCCGCTGCCCGTACTGACGCCGCGTTCACCGCTCGCAACCTTGCAGACGCCACCAAGGCTCTCGGCGGTGGCGCCCCCGCTGAAAGCAAGGACGTGACCATCACCGGCCCTGACATCGCCGAGAACGGCGCGGTCGTGCCCTTGGGCGCATCCACCTCGTTGCCCGGTGTCAAGCGCTTGATGATCGTCGTGGAGAAAAACCCCGATCCGCTGGTCGCCGTCTTCAACCTCACCGACGCCGTGGACGCCAACATCTCCACGCGCGCCAAGATGGGCCAGTCCTCGGACGTCTACGCCGTGGCCGTCATGGCCGATGGCAAGACACTCTACGCCAAGAAGGAAGTCAAGGTCACTTTGGGTGGCTGTGGTGGCTAAAACCCAATAAACACGCCCACGGCCAGCTATCTATTTAGGAGTATTGACATGGCAGACCCGATGCGCATACGCGCCCAATCCGCCGGTGGAAACGCCACCGTTCGCGTTCTCATGAGCCACGAGATGGAATCCGGCCAGCGCAAGGACAGCGCAGGCAAGACCATTCCAGCCTGGTACATCTCCGACGTGACCGCCAACCTCAACGGCAAGCCGGTGCTGACGGCCGAATGGGGCGGCGCCGTCGCCAAGAACCCGTTCCTGCAATTCACGATCAAGGGTGCCAAGGCCGGCGACAAGGTCAGCATCACCTGGAAGGACAACAAAGGCGATACCCGCACCGACGAAGCCACCGTGAGCTGACGCCCATGCGCAAGAGTCCAACGCTTTTCCTTTCGGCAGTGCTCGCTCTCGCGGGCGCTGGTGTCGCATGGGCGCAGTCCGCTGGCAAGTCTGCCACCGCCGCCATTGACGAATACCGGGCCATGCTGCAAGACGGAAACCCGGCCGAGCTGTTCGAGGCCAAGGGTGAGGATTTGTGGAAGCGAAAGCGTGGACCCAAGAATGCGTCGCTGCAAGCGTGCGATCTGGGCAAGGGACCCGGTGTCGTCAAGGGGGCGTTCGTCGAGCTTCCGCGTTACTTTGCCGACACTGGCCGGGTGCAAGATCTTGAGTCGCGCCTGTTGACCTGCATGGAGACCTTGCAGGGCTTCAATGCGGCGGAAATCGCCAAGACGCGCTTCGGCCGAGGCGAGCAAAACAACGTGACGGCGCTGGCCACCTGGATCGCCGCCGAATCCAAGGGCATGCGCTTCCATCTGCCGCAAACCAATCCCCAGGAGCGCGCGTTTTATGAAGCGGGCAAGCGCCTGTTCTTCATGCGCGCCGGCCCGCATGACTTTGCCTGTGCCTCCTGTCACGGCGAGGAAGGCAAGCGCATCCGCCTGCAAGATCTGCCGGATCTGCGCAAGAACCCGGGTGACGGCGTCGGCTTTGCCGCCTGGCCGGCCTACCGCGTCTCCAATGGCCAGATGTGGGGCATGCAGCAGCGCCTAAACGATTGCTACCGTCAGCAGCGTTTTCCTTACCCTGGCTTTGCCAGCGATGCGACGATCGCGCTGGGTGTGTACCTGGGCGTCAACAGCAAGGGCTCGGTCTCGGTCGCTCCGGCGATCAAGCGCTGAAAGGGTAGCCATGAAGCATTCCATCGTTCGCAAGTCCGTGGCACTTGTCGCCATTCCCGCCGCCATGGCCGCGTTGCTCGCGGCTTGCGCCACCGGCCCTTCCAGCGTTGACTACGACAAACAGGCCGCCGACATGGTCAAGGCGGCGTTTCGTGACGAAGGCATCGTCAAGGTCGCCGTCCTGGAGCAGGACGACGCGCTGCGCGAATGCAGCGCGGCGGACGTGGCGGGAGCCCCGCTTGACGCCAAGCGCGCCAAGGAAATCGAGCAGCAGAACTTCAAGAGCATCCGCTGGCCATCCGACGGCCGGTTTCTGGGTGATTGGAAACGTGGAGAGGCCATCGCACAAAGTGGCCGGGGATTGACCTTTACCGACGACGACAAGGTCGTCAACGGCGGCAATTGCTACAACTGCCACCAGCTCGCGCCCCAGGAAATCTCGTTTGGCACCATAGGCCCCAGCTTGTACAACTACGGCAAGCTGCGCGGGGTGACCGACCCCTCCAGCGCGGCTGCCAAGCCCGTGGTCGAATACACCTGGGGAAAGATCTGGAACGCCAAGGCCTACAACGCCTGCTCCAACATGCCGCGCGCGGGTCACAAAGGCATTCTGACCGAAGCGCAGGTGCGGGACGTCATGGCGCTCTTGCTTGACCCGAAATCGCCGGTCAACCAGTAGCCGCCGACACTCGCTCATCGAACCCGGCGGCGCCGGGTTTTTTACCGTCGCATATATCAGTGAATACTGAATCATGATAAACCTATCCAAGCGTGAATTCCTGCATGTACTGGGCGCTGGCGCCGCGGCTGGCATGGGTTTGTCGGCCTGCGCCCACCGCGACGGTGCCTCCGCTGGCGCCGACCTGTACGACCTGCCCCCGTCCGGCAATGTTTCCCTGCTGCACATGACGGATTGCCATGCGCAGCTCTTGCCGCTGTACTTTCGCGAGCCGAGCATCAACCTGGGCGTGGGCAACATGAGTGGGCAGTTGCCGCATCTCGTGGGCGAACACCTGCTCAAGGCTGCGGGCCTGCGACCCGGCACCCGCGAAGCCCATGCCCTCACCTACCTGGATTTCGAGCAGGCCGCGCGGCGCTTTGGCAAGGTGGGTGGATTCGCGCATCTGGCAACGCTGGTCAAGCGCCTGAAGGTCAGTCGTCCTGGTGCGCTGCTGCTCGACGGCGGCGACACCTGGCAAGGATCGGGCACGGCGCTGTGGACGAACGGGCAGGACATGGTCGATGCCTGCAAGCTCCTGGGCGTGGACGTGATGACGGGCCATTGGGAGTTCACGCTCGGCATGGACCGCGTGCAGCAGATCATCGACAAGGACTTCAAGGGCAAGGTTGATTTCGTCGCGCAGAACGTCAAGACGCAGGATTTCGGTGACCCGGTGTTCAAGCCCTACGTGTTGCGCGAGATCAACGGCGTACCCGTCGCCATCATCGGTCAGGCCTTTCCGTACACGCCGATTGCCAACCCACGCTACATGGTGAGCGACTGGGCGTTCGGCATACAGGACGAGAACCTGCAAAAGATGGTTGACGAAGCGCGCGGCAAGGGCGCCCAGGTGGTCGTGGTGCTCAGCCACAACGGCATGGACGTTGACCTCAAGATGGCCAGCCGCGTGACGGGCGTGGACGCCATCCTGGGCGGCCACACGCACGACGGCATGCCGGTACCGGTGATCGTCAGGAACAAGAGCGGGCAGACCCTGGTGACCAACGCCGGTTCAAACGGCAAGTTCCTGGCGGTGCTGGATCTGCAGGTCAAGGACAAGAAGGTCGCCGACTTCCAATATCGCCTGCTGCCGGTGTTTTCCGACCTGCTGCCCGCGGACGCGGACATGGACGCCTTGATCCGCGGAGTCCGCGCACCCTATGAAGCGAAACTGGCCGAAAAACTGGCGGTGACGGAAGGCCTGTTGTATCGCCGCGGCAATTTCAACGGCACGGGCGATCAGCTCATCGTGGACGCCTTGATGGATGTGCAAGGGGCCGACATTGCGTTTTCGCCAGGCTTTCGCTGGGGAACGACGCTGCTGCCGGGGCAGGCGATCACGCGCGAATGGCTCATGGACATGACCGCCACCACCTACTCCTACGCGACGGTGACGGAGATGACCGGCGAGACGATCAAGACCGTCCTAGAGGACGTCTGCGACAACCTGTTCAACCCCGACCCGTACTACCAGCAGGGTGGCGACATGGTGCGCGTGGGCGGCATGAGCTACCGATGCGATCCCCTGGCCCGCATGGGGCAGCGCATTCGCGACATGCGCCTGAAAGGCCAGCCCATCGAGGCAAGCAAGAAATACAAGGTCGCGGGCTGGGCGCCGGTGGCGGAAGAAGCCAAGGCCGCGGGCAACCCGATGGTGTGGGATTTGGTGGAACAGTGGCTGCGCGCCCGAGGGGGCGTCGTGGCGCCCCGCGTGCTCAACCAGCCCGGGCTTGATGGAGGACTCCCCAACGCGGGTTATGCGCCGAGTTGACCCGCGCCGCTACAAACTGTTACTGATAAAACTGGTCAAAGTGAAATAAGATCAGCGGCAGCCTCAAGAAGCCCCGCATGCTGTCCCAGCCTCGTCAACGCGTTTCCGTCCATCGCCCATTCGGGCGAGCCAATGTGGACATGGCAATGGCTGTCAACGAGGCCACCGTGCTGTTCAATGCCGGCCGTACGGGCGAGGCGCTCCGTCTCGTAAAAGCCAAGCAGGTGCCTGTCAGCGTGATTGAACGCGTGCTCCTGCGCAAAGGCCGGTTCCGCAAAAGCGCGAGCTGAACGCCCGGCGGCACAAACTTCGGTATTTTGGGCATTAGTTACCAGAATCTGGCAGTTTCTGTACCAAGCGGGCACGCTGCTTGCGTGGCATGATCGGGGAGAGCACACGGAAAACCCATGTCAACTCC
>DAIOSZ010000122.1:0-11938 GCA_036752305.1 Burkholderiaceae bacterium | reverse complement strand
GCCTGGCCGGTCAGCTCGAAGAACGCCTTGTCCACGGTGGCCACGCGCAGCACCGCCGTGACACCCTTGAGCGTGGCGAAGGCCCCCACGGCCATCGCCAGGAACACCACCACCGCCTTGAGATTGCCCGCGCCAATGCGCACCAGCGTCTTGCTGCCGCAGCCCGATGACAGCACCATGCCAAAGCCGAACATCAGGCCGCCGACAATGCCCGACAGCCAGAGCACGCGATTCGACGCGTAAAGCGTGCGCGCCGGGTCGATCCAGCCCGCGTAGACCATCGCGCCAAAGCCGATCATCGCCACGCCGATGGCCGCCACCCACTGGCGCGCGCGCGTCCAGTCGCCCATGTTCACCACGTCGCTGATCGCGCCCATGGTGCAGAAATGGGTCACCTGGGCGATGGCGCCAAACACAAAAGCCACGCCAAAGGCGGCCCACAGCACGGTTGTCGTGAGCGCTTGAAATTCCGGAAGGTCCATGCCGGAATTTTATTCGCCCACGGCCGGACTATTTGATGCGCTGCATACGCTCGCGCCCCACCACGGCCGCCTCTGACTGCGGGTACAGGCGCACCAGGTCTTCCAGCGTTTTCTTGGCGCCGCGCGAGTCCTTCAGCTCCATCTGGCTGTTGGCCAGCGACAGCAGCCCCTCCGGCACGCGCGGATGGTCCGGCGCCACGCTCTGCAACAGGCGGAACTGGCTCATCGCGGATTTGTAGTCCTTCAGCGCGTACTGCGCATTGCCCAGCCAGAACAGCAGGCTCGGCCCGTAGCCGCTCTTGGGGTATTGCGCGAGAAACGCGTTGAAGCCGCCTTGCGCGCGCTCAAAGTCACCCTGGCGGAACTGCGCCAGCGCCTGCTCATAGGCAGCCTTTTCCGCCGGGTCGGCCATGAACTCGCGGCCGTCGATCTGCACCTTCACCGGCTCGAAGCGCTTGAGCCTTTCCTCGACGCCTTGCGCCATGTCCTTCTGGCGACGCTGCACCTCGGACAGGTCGCGCGCCAACTGCTCGTTCTGCCCGCGCAGCGTGGCAATCTCCGCCTTCATCGCATCGATCTGCGACTGCAACTGCAACAAGCTGGCACGCAGCGCCGCCGTCTCGTCGCCCGACACCCGCTGCAACTCCCGTTGCATGTCGTTCAAGCGCCGCTCGTTGGCCTCGCGCTGCGCCTCGACGCGCCCGCGCAAATCCAGGATCGCGCGGCGCGCCTCGTCGTCCTCGAACAGGGCCGCCTGCGCGGACGAAGCGGCCAGCAGCGCCGCCAGCGCCGCCACGCGCAACCCGCTGCGGACAAAGGGGAATCCGGCCCCCGCCCGGGTCTGTGGCGCGGTCATCAGCGGTACGTGATTTCCGCGCGGCGGTTCTTCGCGTACGCCGTCTCGTTCCCACCGCTGGCGGCCGGCTTTTCCTTGCCAAAGCTCACCGCCTCCAACTGCGCGTCGGCCACGCCCAGCAGCGAGAGCGCGCGGCGCACCGCCTCGGAGCGCTTCTGCCCCAATGCCAAGTTGTACTCGCGCCCGCCGCGGTCGTCGGTATGGCCCTCGACCACCACGCGCGAATTCTTGTTGGCCTTCAGGTAGCGCGCATGCGCGTCCAGCGCCGATTGGTACTCGGGCTTGATGACGAAGCTGTCGTAGTCAAAATACACCACGCGCTCGGCGTTGGCGCCGGCGCGGTCCTGTGTCCCCTGCCCGACGTTCACGCCCGTGACCGCGCTTTGTCCGCCCGTGCCCGATGCGCCGCCCGTTGACGAGCCACCCGTGCCGGATCCACCCGCCGTGTTGCCGGCAGTCGTTGCGTTGCGGTCCTCGACCGGCGTTTCGTCCAGCTTGACGCCGGAACTGCACGCAGCCAACAAGGTCAGCACCAGGCCGCCTGCCAGTACGCGCAAGGTTGAAGTCGTCGAATTCATGGTGGCTACTCCTCCTCGTGCAATGTCAAAACTTCTGGAACGGACCCCAGTCGGGCTCGCGCACGTCGCCGCTCTGCCCGCCCAGGCGCGCCTTGATGCGCCCGTCCAGCGTGGTCGTCATCAGCGCGTCACGGCCGCCCTGCTGCGTGGCGTAGACGATCAGCTTGCCGTTGGGCGCGAAACTGGGGCTCTCGTCGGCGCCGGTATCGGTCAGCGCCGTCACGTTGCCCGAGGCCAGCTCCATCACGTGCAGCCGGAACGCGCCATTGACGCGCGAGACATAGGCCAGGTGCCGCCCATCGGGGCTCAGCGCCGGCGAAATGTTGTAGCTGCCCTGAAACGTCACCCGCTCCGCGCCGCCACCGCCGGCCGGCATGCGGTAAATCTGCGGCGCGCCGCCGCGGTCGCTCACAAAGTACAACTGGCGCCCGTCGGCCGTATACACCGGCTCGGTGTCAATGGCGCCCGACTGCGTCAGGCGCTGCGGCTCGCCGCCGCCCGCGTCGATGCGATACAGCTGCGAGGCGCCGTCGCGGCTGAGCGCCAGCGTCAGGCTGCGCCCGTCCGGCGACCAGGCCGGCGCGCTGTTGGACCCCTTGAAGCTGGCCAGCAGGCGCCGCGCGCCCGTCGCCACGTTGTGCACGTAGACCACCGGCTTGCGCGACTCGAACGACACATACGCCAGTTGCTGCCCCGAGGGCGACCACACCGGCGAGATGATCGGCTCGGGACTGGCGAGCGCCACCTGCGCGTTCTCACCGTCGGCGTCGGCCACGTACAGCGTGTAACGGCTGCCGTTTTGCGTGATGAAACAGATGCGCGTGGAAAACACACCGCGCTCGCCGGTCAGCTTCTCGTACACATAGTCCGAGACGCGGTGCGCGGCCAGACGCAGATCGCCCGGCTGCACCACGAAGCTCTGCGCGCCCAGATCCTGGCCCTTGACCGCGTCCCACAACCGAAACCGCACGTCGTAGCGCCCATCGGCCAGCCGAGACACGCTGCCCGACACCAGCGCATCCACGCCCTTTTGCCGCGCCGCCGACAGATCGGGCCGCGTGTTCTCGTCGCCCGGCGCGATGCCCGGATCCACATGCCGGATCTGCCCGCTGCGCTCCAGATCGGCGCGCACGATGGCGCCGATCTTCTGCGGCGACGACTCATCGCCGCGAAACGCCTGCAGCGCCACCGGAATTTGCGTCATGCCCACGCCCGTCACGTCCACGCGAAACTGCGCGCGGGCGGCCGGGCCAGCGGCGGCCAGGGTCGTGCCCGCGGCCGAGACGACGACGAAGCGGCGGCGGGAATAAAGCGTGCGTGCAGCGGGCATGCCAGAAATCATCAAAAAAGTGAGCGTACCGCCAAGGCCCAACAACCCCTTGCGGCGTGGGTGCTTTGTCACCGGGGCGAGGGCCGCATAATCGGCGCGACCGGGCGATTATGGCAAGGCTGAAGAAATCACCCGCGAATGCGCGCGCCGCGCGGGACTTTTCCAGCCTTGCCTCATGTCCACGCGCCTGGTGTCCAGCCCGATTTCGTGACCACTCCCCAAGCCCCTCCTCCCGCTGCCCCAGCCGAGCCCGCCGCCGCGCCGCGCCCGATGCGCGAGCGCCTGGCGCGGCTGGCGCCCTACTTCGTCCACTCCGCCGCGCAACGCGGCCTGTGGCTCGCGGCGGGCCTGGCCACGCTGGTCGGCGCGGCCAGCGAGCCGATGATCCCGGCGCTGCTCCAGCCCCTGCTGGACAAGGGCTTCAACCAGGGCAACCTCAAGCTGTGGCTGGTGCCGCTCATCCTGATGCTGCTGTTCGGCATCCGCGGCCTGGCCGGCTTCGTCGCGCAGGTGGCGCTGGCCAAGGTAGCCAACGAAGGCATGCTGCGGCTGCGCCGCGCGGTGTTTGCCCGGGTGCTCGACGCACGGCTCGGCCTGTTCCGGCGCGAATCGGCCAGCTCGCTGGCCAACATGGTCGTCTACGAGGTGCAGACCGGCGCCATGCACCTGGTCTCGGCCGTGCTCACGGTGGCGCGCGACAGCCTCACGCTGCTGGCGCTGCTGGTGTACCTGCTCTACCTCAACTGGCGGCTCACGCTGATCGTCGCGCTGCTGTTCCCGGCGGTGGCCTGGGTCATGAAAACGCTCTCGCGCCGCCTGTACGCGCTCACCCGCGCCGGCCAGCAGGCCACCGACGAACTGGCCTACGTGGTGGAAGAAAACACCCTGGCGCACCGCATGGTGCGTCTGCATGGCGCGCAGATGGCACAGGCACGGCGCTTCGAACGACTGAGCGAACGCCTGTCACGGCTGGCCGTCAAATCCACCGCCGCCTCGGCCGCCATGACGCCGCTCACGCAACTGCTCGCCGCCGCCGCGCTCTCGGCGGTGATCTCGGTGGCGCTGTGGCAAAGCAGCAGCTCGGGCGTATCGGTCGGACAGTTCGCGGCGTTCGTGACGGCCATGCTGATGCTGGTGGCGCCCATCAAGCACCTCTCCGACGTCGCCAACCCCATCACCCGGGGCCTGGCCGCCGTCGAACGCGGGCTCGACCTGCTGGACCAGACGCGCCCCGAATCCGGTGGCTCGCACCGCGCCGACCGCGCGCAAGGCCGGCTGGAACTGCAGCGCGCCACCGTGCTCTACGCCAGCGAGCGCGGCGCGGCGCTGGACGGCGTGACGCTCACCGTCCAGCCGGGCGAAACGGTCGCGCTGGTCGGCCCCTCGGGCGCGGGCAAAACCACCCTGGTCAACCTGCTGCCCCGCTTCGTTGAACTGTCCTCGGGCAGCGCCGCGCTCGACGGCGTGCCGCTGGCCGACTGGGACCTCGCCAGCCTGCGCCGCCAGTTCGCCCTGGTCAGCCAGGACGTGGTGATGCTCAACGACAGCGTGGCCGCCAACGTGGCGCTGGGCGCCGAGCCCATCGACCGCGAGCGCGTCCAGGCCTGCCTGCGCGCCGCCAACCTGGCCGCCGACGTGGACGCGCTGCCGCAGGGCATCGACACCGTCGTCGGCCACAACGCGCAGCAATTCTCCGGCGGCCAGCGCCAGCGCCTGGCCATCGCCCGCGCCGTCTACCGCGACGCGCCCATCCTGATCCTCGACGAAGCCACCTCGGCGCTGGACAACGAGAGCGAAAGGCTGGTGCAGGAAGCCCTCGCCCGCCTGATGGCCGGGCGCACCACGCTGGTCATCGCGCACCGCCTGTCCACCATCGAACACGCCGACCGCATCGTCGTCATGCAGCAAGGCCGCATCGCCGAGCAAGGCACGCACGCCGAACTGGTGGCGCGCCAGGGGCTGTACGCGCGGCTGCATCAGCTGGGGTTCGAGGCGGGCGGCGGGTCTTAGGACGGCGCGCCAACGCATTCAAATCAAAGGCGTCCACCCGATGCGGCCTTGGCTCGCGCACTAGAATTTTTCAGAGAACTCCGCGCACGCAGAAAAAAAGAATGAGCAAATAGGCGAGGCAGGCGCTCCGTGCGAGCGCCTGACGACTCTTTGGATTCGACTGATTTTCAGGGACTCTCGACGGACAGCCAGATCGCGCAAAAAGGCGCCTCTCCTTCGCGCAAGGCAGTGGTTGGCCTTTTCGTGTGTGCCGTCATCATCCTGGCCAACGGCCTGGCGCACCCGCACCTGCTGCAAGGCCTCTGGCGCTATGACGATCCGCAAATCCTGGATTTCGTCATCCACCAGCCCATCTTCGAGAGCTTCTACCAGCCGCAGGTCTGGCGGACGCTGGGGCTGCCGTTCTACACGCCCCTTCACACCCTGTCCTACGCGCTGGACTACCGGCTGTTCGGTGCCCAACCCGCAGGTTTCTACGCCCATCACTTCATCAGTTCTTCGGTCCTCGTCGTTCTGCTTTCCACCGTGGTGCTGCGTCCGCTGCCGCCGGTTCTGCAGGCGGTTTGCGGTGTGGTACTGGTGTTTTCGCTGCCGGTGTACGTGATGACCGAGCAGTTGATGCTGCGGCAATACCTGGAAGGCGGCATCTTCGCGGTGCTGGCCTATGCGCTGTTCGTCTCGCGCACACCCATCGCCTGGGCGCTCAGCGTGCTGTGCTACGCGGGCGCCATTTTGTGCAAGGAAATCTATATTCCGCTGCCGCTGCTGTTGCTGGCGCTGCGTCCTGGCGACCGCCGGCCCAGGGAGCTGTGGCTCACGCTGGCGGGCTGCGCCGCCGTGCTGGCCGGCTATCTGGCGATGCGGGTCTTCATGCTCGGCGGCATGGGTGGCTATCAGGCGCGGTTGCTGCCCACCCTGGCCGAGTTCAGCCGATTCTGGGACGCTTCGCCGCG
The DNA here is from genome assembly GCA_036752305.1 of Burkholderiaceae bacterium. Classification (GTDB taxonomy): domain Bacteria; phylum Pseudomonadota; class Gammaproteobacteria; order Burkholderiales; family Burkholderiaceae_C; genus DAIOSZ01. The sequence goes on along the minus strand of DAIOSZ010000122.1, from coordinate 5,729 downwards.
CTGGGTTTTCGGCGCCGGGCTGGGCGGATTGCTCGGCCTCGCGGCGGGGGTCGCGCTCACCGTCGTGGGACTGCATCAGAAAATCCTCTCCTCCAGGCTGGCCTGGGCGTGGGCCGTCGCCGCCGTCGTGCCCATCCTGCCGGTGATTCACTCCATGCCGGTGGAAATTGGCCGGGCGTCCTTCGTCCCTCCCCGCTACGTGTTCTCGGCCTTCATGGGCCTGTTCGTCGGCGCCGCGATCACCTGCGCCGCCATCTGCCCCCCCCCCCGCAAGGCGCCTCGCACGGGCGTTTTCCATCCCTGCCAATCTGGCTCACCGGCCTGGCGTTCGCCGCGCTGTCGCTGTCCGTCCTGCTGCCGGCCAGGGAGCGGGCCTGCCTGGCGCAACTGAACCGCTACTCCGAGCAGGCCTATGGCTACCTGGCCGCCGGGCGCTTTGACCTGGGCAGCGCACCCGACGAATTGCGGGCATATTTCGCCCTCATGGACCGCCACATCGCCCACATCAAGCAGCATGAGGGCGCGTTCGCCAACCAGGCGGCGATCCGCCTTCCCCCGCCGCGCCTGAGCCCTTCATGCCTGCATACCCCTTGAACCTCCAGCGCATCACCCCCAGCGCACCGCACACCTTGTTCGACTGCGCCGCCACGCGCGCCATCGAGCAGGCCGCGCTGGCCGGCCTTCCCCCCGGCACGCTGATGCAGCGCGCCGGCCTGGCCGTGGCGCGGCTGGCCGCGGCCGTGGCGCCGCATGCGCGGCGCATCTGGATCGCCTGCGGACCGGGCAACAACGGCGGCGACGGCCTGGAGGCCGCAGCGCACCTGCAAACCTGGGGCTTTGCGCCCTGGGTCACCTGGCTGGGCACACCCGAGCGCTGCCCGGCGGACGCGCGCGGCGCCTGGCAGCGCGCCGTGGCGGCGGGCGTGGCGCTGGCCGACGCGCCGCCCGAGGACCTGGGCGCGCAAGACCTGATCATCGACGCGCTGCTGGGCATCGGCGCGCGCCGCGCACCCGATGGGCGCATGGCCGAGTGGATCGTGCGCATCCACGCACAGGCCGCGCCGGTGCTCGCGGTGGACCTGCCCACCGGGCTGGACGGCGACACCGGCCAGGCGCAGGAGCGCGCCGTGCGCGCCCGCCACACGCTCAGCCTGCTCACGCTCAAGCCGGGCCTGTTCACCGCCGACGGGCGCGACTGCGCCGGCCAGGTCTGGTGGGACGACCTCGGCCTGTCGCCCGTCGCCGGTGAATCGGCGCCAGACGCCACCCTTGCCACCCGCGCCCACCCCCCGCCCGACGCCGCGCTCCCCGGCCCGCCCGCCGCGCGCAACCGTGCCCACGCCAGCCACAAGGGCACGCATGGCGACGTGGCCGTCATCGGTGGCGCGCCCGGCATGGCGGGCGCCGCCTGGCTGGCCGGCCGCGCCGCGCTGCACGCGGGCGCCGGGCGCGTCTACCTCGCGCTGCTTGGCTCCACCGAGCCCCCGTTCGACCCCACCCAGCCCGAGCTGATGGGCCGCCGCTGGCAAGACATCGACCTGGCCGCCGCCACCGTGGTCTGCGGCTGCGGCGGCGGCGACGCCCGCACGCTCGGCCCGGTGCTGCCGCGCGTGCTCGGCCAGGCCGCGCGCCTGGTGCTGGACGCCGATGCGCTCAACCTGATCGCCGCCGACGCTGCCCTGCAAACCCTGCTGCGCCAGCGCGCCGGCCGGCCCACGCTGCTCACGCCCCACCCGCTGGAAGCGGCGCGCCTGCTGGGCGTCACCGCCGCGCAGGTGCAGGCCGACCGCCTGGGCGCCGCGTGCCAACTGGCCGGGCGCCTGGCCTGCGCCGTGCTGCTCAAGGGCTCCGGCAGCATCACCGCCGCGCCCGATCGGGTGCCGCTCATCAACCCCACCGGCAACCCCCGCCTGGGCACTGCCGGCACCGGCGACGTTCTGGCCGGCCTGGCCGGCGCCCGCCTGGCCAGCGGCCTCGGCGCCTTCGACGCCGCCTGGACCGCCGCCTGGGAACACGGCGCCGCCGCCGACGCCTGGCCCTCAGGCCAGGCCTTCACCGCAGACAAACTGGCCCGCGCCCTGCGCACTTGAAAAACCATAGCTGCCCGTGGACGTGTTTATTGGCTTGCAGGCCAAAACATGCCTGAAATCAACCCCAAAACTGGCCTCAAAACGCCGAAAAATCGCTCTTTTTGTTGATGTGTCAACAAAATTTGTAGATGCATCAACAAATTTTCAGTATCGCAACCGCTCAGCGCCGATTTTTGGCCACATTTTCAGAACAAAACAGGCGACAAATCCAATAAAAACGACCACGGGCAGCTATCGTTTTTTACTCCGCTTTTTGAAGCGCCTCACCCCGCCAGCCGCCGCAGCACCTCCTCGCCCAGCGCCAGCGAGCTGGTCAGGCCGGGCGATTCGATGCCCAGCAGGTTGACCAGGCCCGGCACGCCGTGTTCGACGGGGCCGTCGATGCGGAAGTCGGGCGCGGGGGTGCCGCGTGGGTGGATTTTGGGGCGCACGCCGCTGTAGGCGGGCTGCAGCGCGCCGTCGGGCAGGCCGGGCCAGTAGCGGCGGACTTCGGCGTAGAAGCTCTCGCCGCGCGCCGGATCGACGCGGTAGTCGATGGCCTCGGGGCTGGCCAGGTCCAGCCACTGCAGGTCGGGGCCGAACTTGGCCTGGCCGCCCAGGTCCAGCGTGAAGTGCACGCCCAGCCAGGCGTCCTGCGGCGCGGGGTAGATCAGGCGCGCGAAGGGCGCGCGTCCGGCAAGCGAGAAATAGCTCCCTTTGGCATAGCTGGCCGCTGGCAACGGGCCTGGGTCCAGGCCCGCAAAGTGCCGGGCCAGATCGGGCGCATGCAGGCTGGCGGCGTTGACCACCTGGCGCGCCTTGAGCGCCATGCGCTCACCTTCGGGCAGGGCGACGTGCAGCACGATGCCGTCGGCCTGGCAGGCGCCGCCGTCCACGCGCGCGTGCAGCACCACCTGGCCGCCCGCGGCCTCCAGATCGCCTTGCAGCGCCAGCATCAGGCCGTGGCTGTCCACGATGCCGGTGGACGGCGACAGCAGCGCGGCGCGGCAGTGCAACTGGGGCTCCAGCGCGCGCGCCTCGGCGCCAGTCAGGCGCCGCAGGTCGGCCACGCCGTTGGCGGCGGCGCGCGCGGCAATGCCGTCCAGCTCGGCTTCCTGCTCGGGCGTGCCGGCCACGATCAGCTTGCCGCAGCGGCTGTGCCCCACGCCGCGCTGGGCGGCGTAGGCGTAGAGCAGCTCCTTGCCGCGCACGCACAGCCGCGCCTTGAGCGAGCCGCTCGGGTAGTAGATGCCGGCGTGGATGACCTCGGAGTTGCGCGAACTCACGCCCTGGCCAATGGCGTCGGCCGCCTCCAGCACCCAGACCTCGCGGCCGGCGAGCGCCAGCGCGCGGGCGCAGGCCAGGCCCACCACGCCCGCGCCGATGACGGCGGTGTCGATCGATTCCATCTGCCGGGTTCCCTCGTCAGCGCTTTTGGTATTGCTCGGCGCCAAAGAGCACGGCGCGCGCCTTGTCGTCGTGCAGCGGCTTGCGCCGATCGGCCAGCACGGCCAGGGCGCGCTGCACCGCCGGGCGGGCGGCGATGGTCTCGAACCAGGCCTTGAGCGCCGGAAAATCCTCCAGCTCCATGCCCTGGTTCTTCCAGTTGCGCAGCCAGGGGAAGATGGCCATGTCGGCAATCGAATATTCGCCCGCGGCGATCCAGTTGCCGGTGGCCGCCAGGCGCTTGTCGATCACGCCGTACAGGCGCCGCGCCTCGTTGGTGTAGCGGTCGATGGCGTAGGCAATCTTCTCGGGCGCGTAGGTGCGGAAGTGGTGGTTCTGCCCCAGCATCGGCCCCACGCCGCCCATCTGGAACATGAGCCATTGCAGCACCTCGAAGCGCCCGCGCGCATCGGCCGGCAGAAAGCGCCCGGTCTTGCCGGCCAGGTACAGCAGCATGGCACCGGACTCGAACAGGCTGATCGGCTGGCCGTCCGGGCCGTCGCTGTCGATCATGGCGGGGATCTTGTTGTTGGGGCTGATGGCCAGGAAGTCGGGCGCGAACTGCTCGCCCTGGCCGATGTCCACCGCGTGCACGTGGTAGGGCAGGCCGCATTCCTCCAGCAGGATGTGCACCTTGTGTCCGTTGGGCGTGGGCCAGGTGTAGAGGTCGATCATCGTGGGTTCTCCGGGTGGCGGGGCAATCTGCCCGCATGTTCCCACAACCGGCGCGCCGGCCCGCGCGGGGCGCCACGACCCGCGCCGCGCGGGCAGTTCGGGTCAAAATGCTCCCATGCAACTGAACTTCATCGGCAACACCCCCCGCCCCAGCGCCACGGGCAAGACGATTCCCGTGATCGATCCGTCCGACGGCCAGCCCTTTGACGAATTGCAGCGCAGCGGCGCCGACGACATCGACGCCGCGGTGCGCGCCGCGCGCCAGTGCCACGAGGCGGTGTGGCAGCGCCTGGCGCCGGCCGAGCGCGGGCGGCTCCTGATGCGCCTGTCGGCGCTGGTCATCGAGCATGCATCCGAGCTGGCCGCGCTGGAGCAGCGCGACTGCGGCAAACCCACGCAGCAGGCCAAGGCTGACGTGGTGGCGCTGGCGCGCTATTTCGAGTTCTACGCCGGCGCCTGCGACAAGCTGCATGGCCAGACCATTCCGTATCTGGACGGCACCAGCGTGCTCACCTGGCGCGAGCCGCATGGCGTGACCGGCCACATCGTGCCGTGGAACTACCCCATGCAGATTTTTGGCCGCAGCGTGGGCGGCGCGCTGGCGGCGGGCAACGTGTGCGTGGTCAAGCCCTCGGAGGACGCCTGCCTGTCGATCCTGCGCGTGGCGCAACTGGCGGTGGACGCGGGCTTTCCCGCCGGGGCGCTGAACATCGTCACCGGCTACGGCCATGAGGTGGGCGACGCGCTGGCGCGCCACCCGGGCATCGACCACATCAGCTTCACCGGCAGCCCCAAGGTGGGCACGCTGATCCAGCAGGTGGCCGCCGAGCGCCATTGCCCGGTCACGCTGGAGCTGGGGGGCAAGAGCCCGCAGATCGTGTTCGCCGACGCCGACCTGGACGCCGCCATCCCCGCCATCCTCAACGCCATCGTGCAAAACGCCGGGCAGACCTGCTCGGCCGGCTCGCGCCTGCTGGTCGAGCGCAGCCTGTACGAGCCGCTGCTGGAACGCCTGGGCCGCGCCTTTGAGCGCCTGCGCGTCGGCCCGGCGGCCATGGATCTGGACTGCGGCCCGCTGATCCGCCAGAGCCAGCAGCAGCGCGTGTGGGATTTCCTGTCGGACGCGCAGGTCGCCGGCATCCCCATGGTGGCGCAGGGCCAGGTGGTGGACGAGGCGCCCGAGACCGGCTACTACCAGGCGCCCACGGCGGTGGAGATCGCCAATGCCACGCACTTCGGCCTGGTCGCCGGTGTATGGACGCGCGACGGCGGCCGCCAGTTGCGCCTGGCGCGGCGGGTGCGCAGCGGCCAGGTGTTCATCAACAACTACGGCGCCGGCGGCGGGGTGGAGCTGCCGTTTGGCGGCGTCAAGTCCAGCGGCTACGGGCGCGAGAAGGGTTTCGAGGCGCTGTACGGCTTCACCACGCTCAAGACGGTGGCGATCCGGCATGGCTGACGGCGCGGCCGCCGGCCCCTGGCTGCGGCGCATCGAGGAGCGCGTCAACGGCTCGCAGGACGCGCCGATGCGGCCAATCAACG
>DAIOSZ010000121.1:0-11989 GCA_036752305.1 Burkholderiaceae bacterium | reverse complement strand
CCCCTGGTCAATGTTCAGTCGGCACGGGTGGTCAAAGTTCGGTCGGCGCGCACAGGCGAAGAACTGATGGCGCAGGGCCAGGGCCTCGCGCCCAACCCGCAGACGCTGAAACACCTCGCGCTCCTGGCGGAGGCCTTCGTCGATAGGCAACGTGGCGGCCGCGCGCACGGCAGCGATGGCCTCCACCACCTGCGGCCGGCGCTTGCCTGCCTTGAGCGCGGTCTGGGCCGCGGCTTCGATAGCGGCCTCCTCCACCGGCGGAACCGGCCGGTCGCGGAGGCGACGCTTGCGCTGTGCCTCGGGGCCATCCGCCAGCGCACGCGCGTGTGCTACGGCGACCTCACGCAGCTCTCCCTCGGCCACTTCGTCGATTAAGCCGGCTTGCAGCGCCTGCTCGGCAGGTACACGTTCGCCCGAGCAAACCATGGCGATGGCACGCGGTATGCCAACGACGCGCGGCAGCCGCTGCGTGCCACCAGCGCCGGGGATCATGCCCAACGTAACCTCCGGCAGACCCACCACGGTGCCGGGCGCTGCCAAGCGGGCATCGCAGCCAAGGGCCAGCTCGAAGCCACCGCCCAAGGCCGCACCATGCAGCGCGGCGACGACGGGCTTGGGACACGCTTCGATGGCGGCGATCACATCGGGCAGTTGCGGCTCGGCCAGCGTCTGGCCGAACTCTCGGATGTCCGAACCGGCAATGAAGGTCTTGCCCGCGCCGATCAGCACGGAGGCACGCAGACTGATGTCGGCCTGCACCTCCCGCACAGCCTGCAGCATGCCGCTGCGGACGGCCGTCGAGCTGGCGTTGATTGGCGGGTTGTCGATGACGATGACGCCCACGTCACCGTCGCGCTCCAGGCGCACGCGCTGTTCGCTCATGTTCAACGCTCAGGCCAGCACGACCACGCCGTCTGCGGCACGCACGCCCCGACCCTGCGGCAGCACGAAGACCGGGTTGATCTCGGCTTCGACTAGCCGTTCGCCGAGCTGGGCCGCCATCTTCGAAAAGGCCACGATGGCATCGACCAGCGCATCGACGTCGGCCTTGGGCCGTCCACGGAAGCCGTCCAGCAGCGGCCAGGTCTTCAGGTCCTGGGCCATGGACAGCGCCTCGCCGCGGCTGAGCGGCTTCAACCCACGCGCATCCTGCCGCAACAGCCGCATGGTGGTGTCCTTGAAGAGCTCCGCCGTCACACCGCCCATGCCCAACAGGATGGCCGTCCCCAGCGCGTCGCGGTGCATGCCCAGGATGAGTTCCGTACCGCCGGACACCATTTCCTGTACGAGGAAGCGCTCCGGTTGTACGCCGCAACGGGCTTTCACGTCAGTGGCCATGCGGCTGAGGCGCTCACCGATGGTGTCGCTGCCCAGGCCGATGGCTACGCCCCCCACATCGCTCTTGTGCGTGATTTCCGACGACAGTATCTTCAGCACGACGCGCTCGCCCAGGTCGCGTGCGGCGGCCTCGGCCTCAGCGGGAGACGCGACCACCCGCTCGGCAGCGCAAAGTACGCCAAAGCGCGAGAACAGCTGCTTGGCCTGAGCCTCGTCAAGCGATCCGCTGGGCAGCGTGCCAACCTCGACCAACGAGGTCGCCACGTCGCCTTCTTCGGGCGGAACGAAGCGTTGCACACGTAGCATGCCGGCCAGCGCGGCGGTGCAATTCTCGGCGGCCGTGAAGGCCGGCACGCCGCGCTGCGTGAGCAGCGCGCCCACTTCCGGCGCATGCGGGCTCACGTAGGCCATCACGGGCTTGTCGGAATTGGGCAGGCAGTCCTGGATGGCACCAGCCAGCAATTCGGGCATGGCCAAGCTGGAGGAACCGACGATGATCACCAGCGCGTCATAGCTCGGGCTGGTCAGCAACGCATTGATGGCGCCGCGCAACAAATCCGGGCGCAGGCCGGCCAAGGTCACATCGATGGGGTTGCGGTCCAGCACGGCTTCGCTGCCGGTCTCCAGCGCGCGCAGCGCATCGGCAGTGGCCGCATCAGGCGCCGGCGTATCGAAACCTGCTACGCCCAGGTCGTCCGACACCAGCGTGCCGGCGCCGCCTGTGGAGGTCAGGATGGCGACGCGCTTTCCGTGCAACTTGCGGCCCGTGGTCAGTGCAGCGGGGATATCCAGCAGGTCGGAAAAGCTTTGCGCCCGGATCACGCCTACCTGCTTGAACAGCGCGTCGTACATGCTGTCGGCGCCCGCCATGGCGCCGGTGTGCGACACCGCCGCTTTGGCACCAGCTTCGGATCGGCCGATCTTGAAGGCCACGACCGGCTTGCCCAGGCGGGCGGCCTTCAGGCAGGCAGCGCGGAACTTGGCGGGGTCGCGGACGGTCTCGACGTACAGCGCAATCACCTTGGTGGCGGGATCCTCAGCAAGGTGGTCGATGAAATCGGCCAACTCCAGATCGACCTCGTTGCTGGTGGAGATCAATTTGGACAGGCCAATACCGCGCGCCGCGGCGCGTGACAACAGTGAGCCCAGGATGCCGCCGCTTTGCGAGACCACGCCAATGCCGCCGGCCTGGAACTCATCCATCTCCAGAGCGCCGGACGGCGAAAGGACGATGTTGTCCGTGAGGTTGACGAGCCCGATGGTGTTGGGGCCGAGGATGCGCATCGGACCGGCGGCTTCGACCAGTTGCTGCTGGCGCCGCGCGCCTTCTTCACCGGTTTCGGTGTAGCCGCTGGCCAGCACGATGGCGGCCGCGCAGCCACGTGCCGACAGCTCTTTCACTGCCAGGTGCGCGCGCTCAGCACCCAGCAGCACAACTGCAACGTCGGGCACCTCGGGCAGCGAGGCGACATCGGGATAGCACGGCAGATCACCGATGCGCTCGACTTTCGGGTTCACCGGCATGATGCGTCCTGCAAAACCGTGCTTCTGCAGGTAAGCGACAGGACGGCCCGTGGTCTTCTTCGGGTCTGCCGAGGCACCGATGACGGCGACGCTGTGTGGCGACAGCAGCTTTGCAATGGCGTTGTTCATGACGTCACTCCTTGGCGGCCGTCTTGGCCAGGAAGGCTTCCACCGAGGCGCGGTGTTCGCTGCTGGTGTAGCAAATGCCTTGCGCTTGGCTGCCCTGCGCGAACACGTCATGGGGGGATAGCTCAAAGCTCTGGTTCAAGATGGTCTTGGTCAATGCCAGCGCGGTGGATGAGGCCTTGGACAGCTCGGCGGCCCATGCCTGCGCCTCGGCCAGCAGGGTGTCGGCGCTCACCTTTCGATCCACGATGCCCAGATTCAGGGCTTCGTCCACCTTGACCTGGCGGCCGGTGAAGATCAGCTCCTTGGCTTTGGGAAGACCGACGCGGCGCGGCAGGAAGTACATGCCGCCGCCGTCCGGAATGATGCCGCGGTGGATGTATGACCAGGTAAAGCTGGCCCATTCGCTGGCGATGATGAAATCACAGGCCAGCGCAGTGTCGGCACCAAGGCCGGACGCAGCACCATTGACGGCGGCAACCACAGGCTTGGGCATCGTATGCAGCAACGCCTGCGTGTGATGGACGCGCTGCTGGCGATGCCAGCCATTGAAACCCACTTCGCCTGCCGGCGCATTCATCCGCTTCTGCATGCCGCTGATGTCGCCACCAGCGCAGAAGCCCTTGCCAGCCCCGGTGAGCACAAGCGCTTTAATGCTCTTGTCCGCTGCCACGCGCGCCAGCGCATCGATGAACTCCGAGCGCATGTCGTCGCTCATGGCATTGCGTTTGTCGGGGCGGTTGAGAGTGAGGGTTGCCACAGCGTCGGTGACTTGCAGCTCAATCAGGACGTAGTCCATGAAATTCTCCAAAGTTGATCGGTTCATTCCCGATCAGTCGGGCTTGATGTTGTTTTGCTTGATGACTTTGGACCAGCGCAGCTCCTCGGCCTGCACATACGTGTCCAACTCCGCGGGCGCGCCCGCACTTATCACCAACCCCTCGTGCTCGACCTTGCGCACGAAGTCGGGGGAACGAACAGCTTTGCGAGCAGCAGCATTCAGGCGCTCAATCACGGGAGAAGGCGTGCCGGCGGGGACATACAGCCCATACCAGCTCTCGACCAGATAGCCTGGAACGCTCCCGGCAATGGGTGGTGCGCCCTTGAAGGCCGCAGACGGTTCCGCAGTTGTGACACCGAGGGCCCTCAACTTGCCGCTGTCGATGAACGGGGCGACGGCGGCAGCGGTGGCAAACATCATGTCCACCTGCCCCCCCAGAAGATCCGTCAACGCCGGACCAGCCCCGCGGTAGGGAATGTGGTTGATCTTCACCTTGGCGAGGCTGGCGAACATTTCGCCAGCCAGATGGGCCGAGGTTCCGGCTCCTTGAGAGGCATAGGCCAGCTTGCCAGGGTTGGCCCTGGTTGCGGCAAGCACGTCGGCCACAGATTTGTATTGGCTTTCAGGACGGACCACCAGGACGTTGGGCCCCCGTCCGATCAGAACGACCGGCGCGAATGCCTTGTTGTCTTTGTACGGCAGCTTCGGCTGAAGGGTTGGATTGATAGCGTGCGCGAATGACGCGATGACGATGGTGTAGCCGTCTGCAGCACTCTTGGCGACGTTGTCCGTGCCGATCATCGTCCCTGCACCGGGCTTGTTGTCTACGATGATGGGTTGGCCCAGGTCCTTGGACATCTCAGCGCCCAGCGTACGCGCGATCAGATCCGTTCCTCCCCCCGGGGCAAACGGCACCACCAGCCGAATCGGCTTCTCCGGAAAGGCGGCCAGAGCCGATCCGGCAGAGCCCATAACGGCCGCAAAAAGTGCAATCGTTATCGCACCTCGGCTAACGATGGAAGCAGGCATTGAGTTGTCTCCTGAATATGCGGCAGGTGCCGCGTTGCTTTACATGTCACGACATCAGCGCTTGATGTCGGTGCTGTGAAGCTTAGGAGCGGCAAGCACTTTTGTGAGCCCCTCATTTCCAACAGATGGAATAATGTCGGCTTGGAGGTTAAAAACGTAATTCCAATGAATGGAACTCAGAACTTCGCTCAAAGGTGTTGCCCTGCCGGGGATGACTTCTCCAGACCAGCACCCCAGCAGTTCGACTGACACGTATCCCCCATGAACACCAATCGTTCTGCCGTCCTGCATGACAAGCCTGGTCAGTCCCCTTCCAATCGTTCGCTCGAACGGGGAATAGAAATACTCCGAGCGTTTCGACCTGGCTCCGAATTACTCGGGAATGGAGACATCGCCGAAAGAACAGGGCTATCCAAATCCACGGTAAGCAGATTGACCCAAACGCTGGTGGGGACGGGCATGCTCCAGGTTGATGTGCAGACACGCACCTACCGGCTCGCCCCGGCAGTTCTTAGCCTGGCCCATGCCATGCGCACCGGTTCCCATATCCTGACAATTGCCGCCCCTCTGATGCGCGCTCTGGCGGAAAGCCAACGCATCAACGTTGGATTGGCCGCCCCTGACAGAGACGAGATGGTCTATCTTGAGTCCATCCGATACAACCGACGCATCGTGCTTCGACGCGTCGTTTCGGGCCAGCGGGTCCCCATGGAACTGACGTCATTGGGACGAGCGTACTTGGCGGTCGCTCCGGAGCCCAGGCGCAAAGCGTTGCTTACTATGTTCAAGCGGCGCAGAGCCAGCCAATGGGGCCCCATTGGACAAGCGATTGAAGATGCTCGGGCCTCCGTGAACGAGCGAAGGTTCTGTGCGGCCGCATGGCAGCCAGAAGTAGTGGCGGTTGCGACCCCTATAGTCACCCCTGACGCGATCTATGTACTCAACGTCAGCATCTCTACAGAAGAGCCTCTGGCGCAGGTCGTCGAGGAGCTTTGCATCCCCTTGATGGGCCTGCGCCGCGAAATCCAAAAGGGACTTCCTTTCGGGTTTGGCCGCATTCTCTGATTTCAGATGTCTACTTGGTGGGGGAGTTTTCGGTCGATGAAGGCGCTCACCATCCTGTGATGGCGGTCATCGCGCCCCATGCCAGATTGCCTTCAAGGGCCGCATCCGATCCCACCCCGGGGCACAATCCCGGCATGCTGCCGTCTTCCATGCTCCGTCGCTTTGTCCTTGCCGCTGGCGCCCTGTTGGCGACCTTGGCTCTTCCGGCGCAGGCCGAATGGCCCGAGCGTCCGGTCAAGCTCGTGGTGCCTTTTCCGCCCGGGCAGGCCACCGATGTGTTTGCGCGGGCGTTGGCCGAGCCGTTGTCGCGGCGGTTGGGCGTGCCGGTGGTGGTTGAAAGCAAGGCGGGGGCGGGCAGCAACCTGGGCAGTGAGCAGGTGGTGCGCGCGGCGCCCGATGGCTATTCGCTGCTGGTGGCGGGCAGCGCGATGGCGGTGAACCAGACGCTGTATGCCAAGCCGGGCTTCGATCCGCGCAAGGATCTGGCCGGCATCAGCCTGATCGCCAAGGTGCCGCTGGTGTTCCTGGCGCACCCGCAAAGCGGCATCACCAGCCTGGCCGACCTGGTGAGCAAGGCGCGCGCGCAGCCGGGCCGGCTGGCGTATGCCAGCGCGGGCATCGGCGGCACGCAGCATCTGGCGGCGGAGATGCTCAAGTCCGCCACCGGGGTGTTCATCGTCCACATTCCCTATCGCGGCAGCGGTCCGGCGCAAGCGGACTTTCTGGGCGCCCAGGTGCCGTTGATGGTCGATTCGGTCACCGCCGCGCTGCCGCACATCCGCTCGGGCCGCGCCGTTCCCTTGGCCGTGACCTCGGCCACGCGCTCGCCGCTGCTGCCCGACGTGCCGGCGGTGCGCGAGACCGGCATCAAGGGCACGGAGCGCTTCGAGGCGGTGGGCTGGCTGGGCTTGATGGCGCCCAAGGCCACGCCGCCGGAGATCGTCGCGCGCCTGAACCGCGAGGTGGTGGACCTGCTGCGCTCGCCGGAGCTGTCCAAGTACATCCGCGACCGCGGCTCGGAGCCGGCGCCCACGGGGGCTGCGGAGTTTGACCGCTTCGTCGCCAGTGAAATCGCCGCCTGGGGCGCCGTGGTGCGGCGCTCCGGCGCGAGCGCGGACAACTGAGGGGACAGCAAAATAGATAGCTGCCCGTGGACATGTTTAAAGGCGTTGAGCCCAATATCGCATCTGAAAATTGGGCGAAACCCCGGCTTTTCCACGTGATCGGGCACCCGTGAACCTGAAACCGGTCGTGCTGTGCGCCGACGACTATGCGCAGGATGCGGGCGTTTCGCGGGCGGTGCGCGGGTTGGCGGCGGCCGGCCGCCTCACGGCGACCAGTTGCCTGGTGTTGTCGCCGCGCTGGCGCGAGGAGGCGGCGGCGCTGGCGCCCCTGCGTGGAAAACTCGACGTGGGGCTGCACCTGGATGCGACCAGTCCGTTTGCCGCCTTGGCCGGGCATGGCGCGGGCCTGGGCGCGGTCATGGCCCGGGCCGCGCTGCGCCTGTCCCGCGCGGGGGAGGTGGCGCGCTGGCTGGAGCCGCAGTTCGATGCCTTTGAGCGCGCCTGGGGTGCGCCGCCCGACCACGTGGACGGCCACCAGCATGTGCAGCAGTTCGCGGGGATTCGCGAGGCGCTGCTGGCGTGCATCGCCCGCCGTTACGCCAGCGGGGAGCGGCCCTACCTCCGCGTCTCGCGCGCCGCCAGGGGTCAGGCCGACGCCAAGGCCAGCGTCATCGCCGCCTGGGGCGCCGGGGCGCTGACGCGCGGAGCCCGCTTGCGGGCCGTTCCCGTGGCCGGGCCGCTGTCGGGCGTGTACGACTTTCGCGGCGGGCAGGAGCGGTATGCGCGCCTCATGGCGCGCTGGCTCGCCGGTGCCGAAGCGGGCACCTTGCTGATGTGCCACCCGGCGCAGGGCCTGCCGTCCGCGTCAGAGTTGGAGGATGACCCCATCGCACATGCGCGCCGCGCCGAATTCGCGCACCTGGACAGCGACGCGTTCGGGCGGCAACTGGAGGCGGCCGGGGTGGCGCTGGTGCGCGGCGGCGGGCCGCGGGGCGCCTACACTCGCCGGCCATGAGCGTGCCCATGCCGCCGACCGATCCCGCCGAGCCCAGCGCCACGCGGCCCGCGACCACGCGCGCCGCGTGGCTTGGGTTTGCCTGCCTGGGGCTGCTGTTGCTCGCGTTTGCCGCCTGGCGGCCGCTCACGCTGCCCGATGAGGGCCGTTACGCCGAGATCGGCCGCTGGATGCTGCAGTCGGGCGACCGGATCACGCCGCGCGTGAACGGGATTCCTTTTTTCCACAAACCACCGCTGCTGTACTGGCTGGAGGCCGACAGCATAGCCCTGTTCGGCGTCACGCCGTTGGCGGTGCGCGTGCCGGTCGTGGCGCATGCGCTGCTGATGCTGGTGGCGCTGTACCTGTTTGCCCGCGCCATCGTGGCCGAGGCCGTGGCGCGGCGCGCGGCCTGGATGTTCGGCACCAGCCTCGCATTCCTGGCGGCCGGGCAGTATGTGAACCACGACACCCTGGTGGCCTGCTGGATTGGAATCGCCATTGCCTGCTTCGCCCGCGCCTGCGGTCCGGGCGGGACGGTGGATGCGGTCTGGGCGCGGCTGGGCTTCGCGGCCTGCGCGCTGGGGGTGCTTTCCAAGGGCTTGATCGGCTTGGCGCTGCCGGGCCTGGTGCTGGCCGCGTGGCTCATCTGGGATGCGCCGCGCGACGTGCCGCGCTGGCTGGCGCGGCTGCCGTGGCTGTCGGGGCTGGCCATCTTCCTAGCCCTGACCGCGCCCTGGTTCTGGCTGGCCGAGCGCGAGTACCCGGGCATGCTGGCCTACCTGTTCGGCACGCAGCATCTGGCACGCTACACGGCGGCGGGCTTCAACAACGCGCGGCCCTGGTGGTTCTATCTGGCGGCGATCGCGCTGCTGTCGCTGCCCTGGGGGCTGCTGGCGCTCGTGGAAGGTGTTCGCGGTCTGCGCGCGCCCTTGGCGCTGCCCGCGCGCTGGTGGCGCCTGTGCGTGGCCTGGGTGATCGCGATCCTGGTGTTCTTCAGCGTGCCGCGGTCAAAAATCGTCGGCTACATCCTGCCCGTCATGCCGGCCATCGCCTTGCTGGCGGCGGCGGGCTGGGAGCGCCTGCGCCTGGCCTCTCGCTGGCGCGGCATCGCCTGGGGCGCGGGCGTGACGCTGGCGCTGGCGCTGGCCGTGGCGGCCAACGGCTATGCCGAGCGCCAGGGCCGGCGCGACGGCACGGGCGCCATCGCCGATGCGCTGATGGCGCGCTGGCAGCCCGGCGAGCGGGTCTACGTGAGCGGCGACTATCCGTATGACCTGCCGTTCCTCGCCAACTACCCCGAGCAACTGATCGTCATCGACGATTGGGTCGCGGTGCGCCTGTCGGGCGTGGACAACTGGTTGACCGAAATGCTGGATGGCGCCGGGTTCGACCCCGAAGCCGGCGAAGCCCTGCAATATCCCGGCGCGCTCGATGCCGCCGCGCTGGACCCGGGTGCCTGGCTGCTGCTGCCGCGCCACGACGAGGCCGACGACGACTGGATCCTGGTGGCCGAGACGCCGGCCTGGGCGCTCTACCGCTCGCCGGTGTCCGGCGGCGTGGCGGCGCCCGCCAGACCCTGACCGACCCGGTTGCGCACGAAGTAGGCGGGCCGCTGCTTGACCTCGTCGTAGATGCGCGCCACGTATTCGGCGATCACGCCCATGCCCAGCAACTGGATGCCGGCCAGCAGCATCATGCCGGCGACGATGGTGGCGTAGCCGGGGACGGCGATGCCGAAGAACAGGTATTCGACGATCACCCACGCGCCGTAGCCGAAGGCGGCGAGCGAAATCGCCAGGCCCAGCGCGGCCAGCGCGCGCAGTGGCGCCGAGGAAAATGCCGCGATGCCGGTCACCGCCAGGGAGAAGGCGCCTTTCCAGCCAAAGCGCGAGCGGCCTGACAGGCGCGGCAGCGGGTCGTAGGCCAGCGCCGTGCTCTTGAAACCGACCCAGGCGTACAGGCCTTTCATGAAGCGGTTGCGCTCGGGCATGGCCTTGAGCGCCTGCACCACCGGACGTCCCATCAGCCGGAAGTCCCCCGCGTTGGCGGGAATCTCCACCGCCGTGCCCCAGTTGATCAGGCGGTAGAACAGATTCGTCAGGCGCTCCTGCAAGGCGCTCTGGTCGTCGCGCGATTGGCGCACCGCGTACACCACGTCCATGCCTTCGCGCCACAGGCGCACCATGGGTTCGAGCAGCGCCACCGGGTGCTGGCCGTCGGCATCCATGATCACCGTGACTTCGCCGCTGGCGGCGTCGAGTCCCGCCGTCAGCGCGGCTTCCTTGCCGAAATTGCGCGACAGGCTCAGGCCGACGATGGCCGGATGGCGCGCCGACAGCGCATGGATCACGCTGGCCGTGTCGTCCCGGCTGCCATCGTCCACCACGATCAGTTCCACGCGTGGCGACAGCGCCTGCAGCGCCGCGAGGATGGCCGGCAACACTTCGAGCAGGTGCGGCGCCTCGTTGTAGGCGGGCACCACGCAGGAGATCGACGGAACGGGCCGGATGAAATCGGGCATGCGGGAAATGGTGCCAAAAAGCAAAAAACCCCGCACCTAGGGCGCGGGGTCTGGGTTCACACCGGGCGGAATCAGGCCGCCGACAGGCATTCCTTCATGAAGGACTTGCGCGCATCGCCCTTGAGCGCCTTGGTCTTGGCGTCGGCGTTGCAGGTCTTCATTTTGTTGCGCTGCTTCTCGCCTTTGCTGGTGCCCAGGCAATCCTTCATGAAGGATTTGCGCTCGTCACCCTTGAGCGCCTTGGTCTTGGCGTCGGCGTTGCAGGTTTTCATTTTTTCCTGCTGGGCGGTGGCGGCCATGGCGCCGGAGGCGGCGCCGAAGGACAGGGCCAATCCGAGCGCGGCCAGGGACAACAGCTTTTTCATGAAAACACTCCTTGATGGGTAGGTGGGCTGGCAAAAGACCTGGCGGCGCCGAGGCTTTTTCCGCAACGCATTGTGCCGCCTGGCGGTTGACAGGGCGCCCCGTAGAATCCCGCGCATGCCCTCAATCAAGGAAGAACTGCTGGAAGGCCTTGCGGCGGCGCTCGAATCGCTGCAACCCGGCGCCGGCGCGCGCGCCGTGTTCGAGCAGCCCAAGATGGCCGAGCATGGCGACTACGCCTGCACCGCCGCCATGCAACTGGCCAAGTCGCTCAAGATGAATCCACGCCAGCTGGCCGAGCAACTGCGCGCCCGGTTGCTGGAGCAAGCCGCGTTCGCGCGCTGGGTCGAGGCCATCGACATCGCCGGCCCGGGCTTCATCAACCTGCGGCTGAAGAGCGCCGCGCACCAGCAGGTGGTGCGCGCGGTGCTGGCGCAAGGGTCGGCCTACGGGTGCCGCGGCGCGAGTGGGCGGAGCATCCTGGTCGAGTTCGTCTCGGCCAACCCCACCGGGCCACTGCATGTGGGGCATGGCCGGCAGGCGGCGCTGGGCGATGCCATCTGCAATCTGCTGCAGACGCAGGGCCACGCGGTGCACCGCGAGTTCTATTACAACGACGCCGGCGTGCAGATCGCCACGCTGGCGCTGTCGGTGCAGGCGCGTGCGCGCGGCCTCAGGCCGGGGCAGCCCGGCTGGCCCGAGGCAGCCTACAACGGCGAATACATTCAAGACATCGCCGACGACTTTCTCGCCCGGAAAAGCGTGCGGAGCGACGACCGGGCCACCACCGCCAGCGGCGACGTGGACGATCTGGACGGGATCCGGGAGTTCGCGGTGGCCTACCTGCGCCGCGAGCAGGATCTGGACCTGAAGGCCTTTGCGGTGCGCTTTGACGAGTACTACCTCGAATCGAGCCTGTACACCAGCGGCCGGGTGGCCGCCACGGTGGCCGCGCTGCAAGCGGCGGGCAAGACCTACGAGCAGGACGGCGCGCTGTGGCTCAAGACCACCGACTACGGCGACGACAAGGACCGCGTGATGCGCAAGTCCGACGGCAGCTACACCTATTTCGTGCCCGACGTGGCCTATCACATCAACAAGTGGGGGCGCGGCTTCACCAAGGTGATCAATTGCCAGGGCACCGACCACTACGGCACCATCGCCCGCGTGCGCGCCGGCCT
>DAIOSZ010000120.1:646-12026 GCA_036752305.1 Burkholderiaceae bacterium | reverse complement strand
GCCCAGGCGCTGAAACTCCAGCATGGCGCGCACGTGGGCGGCGCAGCTGCGCGCGGCGGCCTCGCGCAGCGCGGCGTGGCGAGCGGTATCCTGCTGCGCGGCGCGCCACTGCTGCAGCGTCCACCCGGCGGGCAGGTAGCCGTGGATCAGGTCGTGCGCGCTGGTCTGGTCGGTCACCAGATCGGGCTTGCGGCCGCCCGCCCGCGCACGGCGCGCCAACTCCGGCAGCACCTCGGCCGCATTGCCGAGCAGGCCGACGGAAATCGCCTCGCCGCGCGCACCATGCGATTCGATCAGGGCCAACGCATCGTCCAGATCGCGCGCCTGCTTGTCGAGGTAGCGCGTGCGCAAGCGAAAATCGATGCTTGCCTGCTGGCATTCGACGATCAGCGAGCAGGCGCCCGCGAAGGACGCCGCCAGCGGTTGCGCACCGCCCATGCCGCCGAGCCCCGCGCTCAGAATCCAGCGCCCCGCCCAGGAGCCGCCGTAATGCTGGCGTCCAGCCTCGGCAAACGTCTCATAGGTGCCCTGCACAATGCCCTGGCTGCCGATGTAGATCCAACTGCCTGCCGTCATCTGGCCGTACATGAACAGACCTTTACGGTCCAGTTCATTGAAATGCTCCCAGTTGGCCCAGGCAGGCACCAGGTTGGAGTTGGCCAGCAACACACGCGGAGCGCCCGGGTGCGTCTTGAACACGCCCACCGGCTTGCCCGACTGGATGAGCAGTGTCTCGTCGGCTTCCAGCACCTTGAGCGAGGCGAGGATCTGGTCGAAGCAAGCCCAGTTGCGCGCGGCGCGACCGATGCCACCGTAGACCACCAGCGCCTGCGGGTTCTCGGCCACCTCGGGGTCGAGGTTGTTCTGGATCATGCGATAGGCGGCTTCGGCCAGCCAATTCGTGCAATGCAACTGGCTGCCGCGCGGCGCGCGCACGACGCGTGACGGGTCAAGGCGGGCGTCGGGGTTGTGCATGGCGTTCTCCGTTCAGTCAAAAAGTTGGGCGATGGGCGCGGGCCAGGGCCCCTGTTCGGCCCAGGCCTGCATGGCGCGCAGATCAGGCGCCAACAGCCGGTCCGCGCCGAGAAAATCAACCCGTCGGCGCACACTTGCGACCTCGGCCTCGAGCAGCGCTGAACTGCGCACGGGCTGGGCCGCGTCGCGCTTGAGCTCGATGCCCTGCACGGCGGCCATGGCCTCGATGCCGACGATCGCCGCCGTGTTGCGCACCATCTGCGTCAACCGGCGCGCGGCATAGGTAGCCATCGACACATGGTCTTCCTGGTTGGCCGAGGTCGGCAGGCTGTCCACACTCGCCGGATGCGCCAGCGCCTTGTTTTCGGACGCCAACGCCGCGGCCGTGACCTGAGCGATCATGAAGCCGGAATTCACCCCGCCGTCATGCACGAGGAAGGGCGGCAGACCCGACAAGCTGCTGTCCAGCAAGAGGGCGATGCGGCGTTCGGAGATGGCGCCGATCTCGGCGATGGCCACCGCCAGTTGGTCGGCGACCAGTGCAACCGGCTCCGCGTGAAAATTCCCGCCGGAGATGACCTCGCCCTCGCCAAACACCAGTGGGTTGTCGGAGGCGGCATTGGCCTCGATCTCCAGAACGCGCGCGGCGTGGCGCAGGCTGTCGAGGCAGGCGCCCATGACCTGCGGCACGCAGCGTATGGAGTACGGATCCTGCACCCGGCCGCAATGTTCGTGCGACTCGACGATGCGACTGCCCGCCAGCAGCTCGCGCAACGCCGCCGCCACCGCGATCTGTCCTGGCTGACCGCGCGCGGCGTGGATGCGCGCATCCAGCGGCTTGACCGAGCCCTGTATCGCTTCCAACGACAGCGCACCGGCCACCAGCGCGGCAGAGAAATCCTGCTGCGCCCCGAAACGCCCAACCAGCGCCAGTGCGGTGGATACCTGCGTACCGTTGAGCAGCGCCAACCCCTCCTTGGGCTCCAACACGAAGGGCGCGTGGCCGCTCTGGTGCATGGCCTCTGCGCCCGACACGGCGGCGCCATCCGTCGCGCGGCAGTGGCCTTCGCCAATCAGCACGCAGGCCATGTGCGCCAAGGGCGCCAGATCGCCCGATGCGCCCACCGAACCCTGCGCCGGGATGCGCGGCAAAAGCCCTGCCTGCGCCAAATCCCCCAGTGCCCGCGCCAGATCCGCACGCACGCCCGAGTGGCCGCGCGCCAGGCTCACGGCCTTGGAGGCCAACACCAGTCGAACCACGGCGTCGGGCAGGTCGTCGCCCAGACCCACCGCGTGCGACAGCACGAGTTTGCGCTGGAGTTCCCGCAGCCGCGTAGGCACGATCACCGTCTGCGCCAATTTGCCAAAGCCCGTGTTGATGCCGTAGACGACCTCGCCGCGCGCGACGATGCCTTGCACCGCGCTGCGCGAGTCCTGCATCGCATCGAGCGCGGCGGCATCAAGCTGCCAAACCGCATCGCCCGCGCTGATCGCGCGCCATTGGGCAAGGCTCACGCGGCCCGGATGCAGGGTGAGGGGAACAGACATGACGTCAACTTGTCTATACAGGTTGCCTATCATGCCGCGCTTCCCACCCGGATGCAAGGACGTTCACCCACCCCTCTGGCGGCGGCGCATCCCACATTTTGGGGATGCGCCGAGCTGGACGATGCCCCACAGTGCATGGACTTCAAACCACTTTTGGGGGACGAGATGAACGCACGTCAGATCTTGTCACTTTCCGCGCCTGGCGCGTCGCTGCTGCTGGCAGGCTGTGCGGGCATGGTCGCACCAGGCCCCGTGTCGAACAATGATGATTGGAAAAATATCCGGCGCGCGGGCACCGGACCCGTGACCAAAAAAAGCTTAGAACAGGTGAATTTGGTCGAACTGATGGACCCGTTGGGCACCTTCGCGCACCAATACGACCTGCGTCACGGGCCGGGCAAGTGGCAGGGCCTCGATTCGGACAATCGGTACGACGCGCTCATGGCGGAGTTCGGGCAAAGGTACAGGGGAGCGGAAGCCGGCAGCCGCCGCAACCTCATCCAGAACCGCTTGATCGCTGCCTCCGACCGCCGCTGCGGCCGCTTCTTCCAGTACCTGAAAACCGACAACTCGGACACGAACTTCCAGTTCGCCATCGGTTCCAGCGTCCTGTCGGTGCTTGGCGCGCTCGTGCCCGGAGCAACCGCCGCGCGCAACCTGTCGGGAAGCAGCGCGCTGGTATCGGGACTGCGGGCCGAGTACAACAGCGAGTACTACTCCAATCTCGCGGTGTCGGTGATCACCCGCGCCATCGACGAGCGGCGCGCGGCGCTTCGTGATCAGATCGCCGCCGCGCAGCGGCAGAGCTATGCCCAGTACGACGTGGCCAGCGCCATCGCCGATGGCGTCCGTTACGACGCCTCCTGCAACATCGCCGTGGGCCTGGAGCAGGCCAACGAAGCGTTGCTGCGCCTGAAGGAGCCCGGTCGCGATGCGATCAACCGGGCCCTGCTGAACGGCCACGTGACCCGACTGCTGGCTCGCGAAGACGCCAAATCCCTGGTAGACATCCAAAAGCTCGGCGTCCAGTTGTCCACCACGGCGGGAATTCTGATTCCGCCGGCGGCCTATCCACCCACGGAACCCTTGGCCAACTCGCAGGCCGTCACGGTCGCGGCCAACACCACGGCAAAAACCATCGAAAAGACCTTTGACGACGGCCTGGCAATGGCGCTCGAGGCGCTCAAGGCGTCGAAGAAAGAAGCCTCTGCCGTCGCAAGCCTGAGTGCGGACACCAAGTCGGCTTTCACCACCGCCAGGGACGCTTACCTGAAGGTGTTCCGCGGCAACGACTCCAAAACCAATGCCTGCTATGCCGAAGCCCGGCAACTGGCTGTCACGTTCTCTGCCACGGAAGCCTCGCTCGAACTGGCCAGCGGCGCGGCCCGCAACGAACTGGAGGACACGGTTGCGGATCAACGTGCCGCCGTGCGGGTCTTTCAGGTCAAACTCGACCGCTACGCGACGAACCTGGGCTCATTGCTGGAGACACAAGGGACGGCACTGAGCAAGAGCTTCAGCGCGGGCGAGAAAGAGTCCGAGCAGATCAAGGCCTGGGCTGCCGCCCTCACACCCGAGAAGGTGGAGGAATCCGTCAGCACCACGCGCCGCTGCAAACCCAAGGCTTCCTGAACCGAACGGATCGTGCGCACGCCGTAGGTCAAACCGCGAACCGGCTCCCCAGCCGGTAGCGCGAAGCCGGGTGCCAGCAGCGCACCAGCGTGACGGTCTCGTTCTGGTACCAAGTGCGTCGTTGCAGCAGCAAGCAAGGCTCCTGACGCCCCATCGCCAGATGCCGGGCCTGCTCCCGGGACGGGAGCACGGCATCGACGACATGTTCGATTTCGTCGTAAGGCACATGGGCCACCAGATAATCGCCCGGCGGCACGCGGCTGAAATCTTGCGCCAGGAAATCCGGCGCCTGCCGCGGGTTGACCCAACGGTCTTCGTACTGAACCGGGACGCCGCTTTCCAGATGCACGCATTCGCTGTGAAATGCGCTCTCGCCCACCTCCATGCCCATGGCAAGCGCGCATTCGGCCGGCAGCGGCGCAGCCTGGGCCGCCAGCACGCGACACTCGTGCACATGTCCTCGCGCCTGGATGTCGGCGGCAATGCTGGCGATGCGCAGCAGCGTGCCTTGCGGGCGCGGCTCGGCGACGAAGCTGCCCACGCCGGCCACGCGACGCACGCGGCCCTGATCGGCCAATTCGCGAAGCGCACGGTTGACCGTCATGCGGGCCACGCCAAAGCTGACGACGAGTTCGCTCTCCGATGGCAGGCGATCACCCGGTTTCCAGCGGCCCGCCCCGATGCCTTGGACGATGTGGTCCTTGATGTGCTGGTAGAGCGAGACCTTGGACATGCGGACCCTCAATGCACCGCCGCCGCCATTGCCTCGGCACGGATTTCCTCGGTCAGGCGAGCCTTGAGTGCCATGAACGCCGCGCTGGTCTTGACCGTGTAGTGGCGCGGGTGCGGCAGATCCACCGCGATGTCACTCTTGATGCGCCCGGGCCGCGCGCTGAACACCGCCACACGCGAAGCCATGAAGATGGCCTCGTCAATGTCGTGTGTGACAAACAGCACAGTCTTTTGGGCCGACTCCCAGATGCCCAGCAGAAGCTCCTGCATCAGCACCCGCGTCTGGTTGTCCAGCGCGCCAAAAGGCTCGTCGAGCAGCAGCACCTTGGGATCGTTGACCAGTGCGCGCGCGATGGCGGTGCGCTGCTGCATGCCGCCGGACAACTGCTTGGGGAAATGGTCCTCGAAGCCCCTGAGGCCAACCTTGTCGATGAAATAGGCCACGCGCTCGCGCTGCTCGGCTTCGGGCACGCCGCGCTCGCGCAGACCGAAGGCGATGTTGCGCGCGACCGTGAGCCAGGGAAACAGCGTATAGCTTTGAAACACCATGCCGCGCTCGGCGCTCGGTCCGGTCACCGGCGCCCCGTCCACCAGCACCCGCCCGGTGCTTGGTTTGTCAAGCCCCGCGACGATGCGCAGCAGCGTGGACTTTCCGCAGCCCGAGGGGCCGAGGATGGTGACGAAATCGTTGTCGCGCACCTCGAAATCCACGGGCAGCAAGGCCTGAGTGCTCTGGCCGCGGCCGCTGTCGAACACCCGCGAGACGCCCTGAATGAACACGGTGCTCACAGATTGCTCCAGACAAACAGGCGCCGGTTGAGTGCCTTGAACGCAAAGTCCGACGCCAGACCAATCAAGCCGATCGTGATGATGCCGAAGATGATCTGCCCCGTGTTGAGCAACGCCTGGCTGTCCACGATCATGTGACCGATACCGGACGAGGAGCCAATCAACTCGGCCACGATGATGTAGGTCCAGGCCCAGCCGAGTACCAGGCGCAGCGTCTCGGCGATTTGGGGCGCGGCGCCTGGAATGAGCACACGCCGCACCACGCCCCGTCCGTCGGCACCCAGCGTGTAGGCCGCTTCGACCAGGTCCTTGCGCGCACCGCCCACGGTCACCGCCACCATCAAAATGATCTGGAACACCGAGCCGATGAAAATGACCAGCAGCTTTTGCAGTTCACCAATCCCCGCCCACAGTATCAGCAGGGGGATGAAGGCCGATGCAGGAAGATAACGACAAAAACTGACAAACGGCTCCAAGAACGCTTCTATAGGTTTGTACGCGCCCATCGCGATGCCCAGCGGCACGGCAATCACCGCAGCGAGCAGGAATCCACCCACCACGCGCCACACCGTCATGCCGATGTCCTTGAGGAAGTCGAACTGCGCGAACAACGCCACGCCCTCCCTGAGCATGGTCAGCGGACTGGCCAGGAACGTGGGCGAGACGAAGCCGCCAAACGTCGCCACGCTCCAGGCCAGCACGAACAACACAAAAAACGCTAGCCCCAGTGCCCAGCGGGCCTGGGCGCCAACCGGCTCCAGTGGTCGCATGCGCCCGGGCTTACTTGATGAAGCTGGTATCGATCATGACGGAGTAATCCGTCGGCAACTGACGAATTACCCCAGCCTCCAAGAGAATGGCGGCCGCGTCCTTCATGAACTGCTGGATTTCTCCGGCAAAGAACTTCTGGTTGGCCGCGCGGTCCTGCCAGCGCAGGTAGGACGACGATTTGCCGAAGGCTTCACCGGTCTGCTTGACCGCCGATCCCATGATGTCATTGGACTTCGACGGATCGGCCTTGATCATCTCCAGCGCATCGAAATAGGCGTTCGCCAGCGACTGCGCCGCCTTGGGGTTGGCCTTGAGCCACTTGGGATCACAGCCCACCGTGTCCATCACCATCGGGTAGTCCAGCGTGGTTGCCAGAATCTTGCCCGCCTGCGGGTTGGCGCGCACCGTGGACAAATAGGGTTCGTAGGTCATCGCGGCGTCGTTCTGGCCGCTCACGAAGGCTTGCGCCGCCGGTTGCGGCTCCAGCGTGACGATCTTCACGTCCTTCATGCTCATGCCGTTCTTGCTGAGCATCCAGGCCAGGCCAAAGTACGGCGCCGTTCCCGGGGCGCTGACGCCGACCGCCTTGCCCTTGAGGTCGGCAAAACCCTTCACATCGTTGCGCACGGCCAGGCCGTCGGCACCGTAGGACTTGTCCATCTGGAAAATCTGCGTGATCGGCACGCCGTTGGTGTTCCATGCCACATGTGTCTCCACCGTGGTGGCCGCGCATTGGATGCCGCCAGAGGCCAGCGCCAGATGCCGATCCTTCTGCGGGATCATCTTCAGTTCCACCTCCAGGCCGTGCTTCTTGAAGAGGCCTGCCTTGTCGGCCAACGTCAGCGGCGCAAACCCCGTCCAGCCCGACATACCGAGTGCGAGCTTGGTCGTCTGGGCGTGCGCGGCCGAGCCGGCCATGACGAGCGCGGCGGCAAGAGGAAGCAATCGTTTGATCATCGCGAGAAACTCCTGTGGCATGTTCAAGAAGGACATGTCAGGAATTCTGCCCGGCTTGGGCTGTATAGACAAGAGGTTTCCACCACGCTCCGCGACGGGTCATCTGGCTGGGCGATGCCTTACGATGTTCCACATTGGAGAACACCATGAAACGCTCTTTTTCTGCTCTGATCACCGCGCTCGCCTGTGCGGGTGCCCTTGCCACGCTGGCCGGCTGTTCCGGCAATCCCGTCACCCCGGCGCCCGCCGCCCCCAAGGGCGAACTCAAGGGCAGCGCCTGGGCACACACCGACGCCTCGCGGCCGCTCGTGGTGCGCCAGGCTCAGGTCGCGCTGCCCGCCAGCGTCACCGGCGGCACGCCTTATCTGGGCAAATGGAGCGGCGTGCCACCGGTGCAGGGCAAGGCCCCGGTCGTGGTGTTTCTCCACGGCTCATCGGGCCTGGGATTGGCGGCCATCGGCGACTGGCAGAAATGGCTGGCCAGCCAGGGCTGGGCGAGCGTGGCGCCCGATTCGTTTGCGCTGGCCGACCGCGTGACCTATCAATCACCCGTGGGCAAGACAACCTATGAGAAGGTGCATGCGCTGCGCGCCAGTGAGATCACGTTGACGGCCGATGCGCTGCTGGACGCGCCCTGGGCTGACACGCGCCACATGGTGCTGGCCGGCACCAGCGAAGGGGCCGTGTCGGTGGCGCGCTACGAGGGGCCGGTCTTCGCGGGACGGATCATGTACGCCTGGAGCTGCGAGCCCAACTACTTTGTTGAAACCCCGCGCAACGCGTTTGGCGACGGCACGCCGGTGCTCAACGTGATCAGCTCGACCGATCCGTTCTTCTCGCCCACCAACCTCTGGCTGGGCAATCCTGCCGCCGTGGGCCATTGCGGCCCTGCGCTCAAGGACCACAAGAAAGCCAGCGTGGTGCTCATTCCTGGCGCCCCTCATACGCTGCTGAACCTGCCCGCCGCGCGCGCGGCGACCCTGGGGCTGCTGGCACAGGTGCTGGCGCGCTGACGGACACGGGCGGTCGGCGGCCATGAGCGCCGCCAACCGCCCGGGCGGCATCATCAATGCACCGTGGGCCCGAAGGTGAACAGGCCCGGCGCCTTGATCGGATCCACATCCACCGGGATCGTGCTCTTGGGCGGGAAGCGCCCTTCGAGCAGCAACTTCGACAGCGGGTTCTCGATGCGCTGTTGAATGGCGCGCTTGAGAGGCCGTGCGCCGAACACCGGATCGAACCCCACCTTGGCCAGTTCCGCCAAGGCCAGATCGCTGACCTGGAGCTTGAGGTCCATCGCCGCCAGACGCTTTTCGAGCGCCTCCAGCTGAATCTTGGCAATCGCCGCAATGTGCTTGGCATCCAGGCCGTGGAACACCACCGTCTCGTCGATGCGGTTGAGGAATTCCGGTCGGAAATGGTTCTTCAGCTCGCCCCACACCGCGTCCTTGATGTCCTCCGCATCACGCCCGACCATGTTCTGGATCAGGTGGCTGCCGATGTTGCTGGTCATCACGATCACGCAGTTCTTGAAGTCCACGGTACGGCCCTGGCCGTCCGTCAGGCGGCCGTCGTCGAGCACCTGCAGGAGCACGTTGAACACGTCCGGATGGGCCTTTTCCACCTCGTCGAGCAGCACCACGCTGTAAGGCTTGCGCCGCACGGCCTCGGTCAGGTAGCCGCCTTCGTCATAGCCCACGTAGCCCGGCGGCGCGCCGATCATGCGCGCCACGCTGTGCTTTTCCATGAACTCGCTCATGTCGATGCGGATCAGGTGATCCTCGCTGCCGAACAGGAAGGACGCCAGCGCCTTGCACAGCTCCGTCTTGCCCACGCCCGTGGGGCCCAGGAAGAGGAACGAGCCCAGCGGCCGGTTCGGATCCGACAGGCCCGCACGCGAACGGCGGATGGCATTGGCCACCGCGGAAATCGCCTCATCCTGGCCGACCACGCGCTCGTGCAGCTTGGTCTCCATGTGCAGCAGCTTGTCCTTCTCGCCTTGCATCATCTTGCTGACCGGAATACCCGTCGCGCGGCTGACCACCTCGGCGATTTCCTCGGCACCCACCTGCGTGCGCAGCAGGCTCGGCGCGGCTTTCTCGCGCTTGGCCTCGCTGGCCTGCTCCGTCTTGAGCTGTTTTTCCAGCGCCGGCAGCTTGCCGTATTGCAGCTCGGCCACCTTGTTGAACTCGCCCTTGCGCTTGAGTTCCTCGATCTGGAACTTGATCTGGTCGATCTCCTTGCGCAACTGCTCGCCGCCTTGCGCGCTGGCCTTCTCGGCCTTCCACACTTCCTCGAGGTCGGCGTACTCCTTCTCCAGCTTGGCCAGGTCTTCCTCGATCAGCGCCAGGCGTTTCTGGGAAGCCTCGTCGGTCTCCTTCTTCATGGCCTCGCGCTCGATCTTGAGCTGGATCATCCGGCGGTCGAGCTTGTCCATCACCTCCGGCTTGGAGTCGATCTCGATCTTGATCTTGGCCGCTGCCTCGTCGATCAGGTCGATCGCCTTGTCGGGCAGGAAACGGTCGGTGATGTAGCGCGCCGACAGCTCAGCCGCGGCCACGATGGCCGGATCGGTGATGTCCACGCCGTGGTGAACCTCGTATTTCTCCTGCAAACCGCGCAGGATGGCAATCGTCGCCTCGACGCTGGGCTCCTCGACCAGCACCTTCTGGAAGCGGCGCTCCAGCGCGGCGTCCTTCTCGATGTACTTGCGGTATTCGTCCAGCGTGGTCGCGCCGATGCAATGCAGCTCGCCGCGCGCCAGCGCCGGCTTGAGCATGTTGCCCGCGTCGATGGCGCCCTCGGCCTTGCCAGCACCCACCATCGTGTGGATCTCATCGATGAACAGGATGATGCGCCCCTCTTCCTGGGCCACTTCCTTGAGCACCGATTTGAGCCGCTCCTCGAACTCGCCGCGGTACTTGGCGCCGGCCAGCAGACCGGCCATGTCGAGCACCAGCACGCGCTTGTCCTTGAGCGACTCGGGCACCTCGCCGGCCACGATGCGCTGAGCCAGGCCCTCCACGATGGCGGTCTTGCCCACGCCCGGCTCGCCGATCAGCACCGGATTGTTCTTGCTGCGCCGCTGCAGCACCTGGATGGCGCGGCGGATTTCGTCGTCGCGGCCGATCACCGGGTCCAGCTTGCCCAGTCGGGCGCGCTCGGTCAGATCGAGCGTGTACTTTTTCAGCGCCTCGCGCTTGGCCTCGCCGTCGGCGGAATCGACCTTCTGGCCGCCGGTGACAGCCTGGATCGCCGCCTCCAGCGACTTGCGCGACAAACCGTTCTCGCGCGCGATCTCGCCCGCGCTGACCTTGCTGTCGGCCAGCGCCAGCAAAAACATCTCGCTGGCGACAAAGGCGTCGCCGCGCTTGATGGCCTCTTTCTCGGTGGCCTGCAGCAGTCGCCCGAGCTCGGGGCCCACCGTCACCTGCTCCTGGCCGGTGACCTGGGGCAGGCGCTTGATCGCGCTGTCGGCCGCCGCCAGCAGGCCGTTGACGTTGACGCCGGCGCGCGCCAGCAGCGAGCGCGGCCCGTCGTCCTGGCGCAGCATCGCCGCCAGCAGGTGCACGGGTTCGATGTAGGCGTTGTCGGCGCCGAGCGCCAGCGACTGCGCGTCGCCCAGCGCTTCCTGGAATTTGGTGGTGAGTTTGTCTTGTAAAGCCATGGGGAAAATCTCCGTTCGCGGCGTATGTGGTGACAATACCACCCAGTTCAAGAGGGAATTTGCGCTTCCCTGGAAACTTCCTCGCCCATGAGCCTCAAGCAGATATCGGTCAACTACGACGAGCGCCAGGATCGCCTGCGCGTGCGCCTGAACACGGTCGACGGCGCCGAACTGCGGCTGTGGTTCACCCGCCGGTTCACCGCCGCGGTGCTGCCGACGCTGCGCGAACAGGCCGGGCACCCCGAAAGCCCCGCCCGCGCCGCCGACCCCGCCCAGCGCCTGGCGGCCGAGATGCGCTGGGAAGACACC
>DAIOSZ010000120.1:0-636 GCA_036752305.1 Burkholderiaceae bacterium | reverse complement strand
CCGCACCGCGGACTTCAGCCGTGGCTTCGAGCCGGGCCGCACGGCGGGCCCTCTCGGCGGCGACGAGTGGCTGGTCACCGACCTGCGCCTGACGCCCCGGGATGATGGCGCCGAACTCGTCTTTGCCGAACGGCCCTCAGCCGACGCCGGCCAGAGCCGCGAACTGCGAACCCAGCTGTCGCGCCCGGTGCTCACGGCCTTCGTTCACCTCATCGACCTGGCCCTCGCCCACGCCGGCTGGGATGCCGCGCCACTGGGTGTCGATCTGTCCGGCGCGAGCGCCCGGCCCGCCGGCAGCGTGCCGACCGTGCTGCATTGACCGGCCCTCAGGCGCCACCCGTTGCGTTGCCTTGGGCAATGCCCCAACGCGCCAGCGCCGCATCGTCGGCCACGCGCGCATCCGCCCAGCGCGCGGCGCCCTCGGGCGTGCTCTCCTTCTTCCAGAACGGCGCCTGCGTCTTGAGATAGTCCATCAGAAACTCGCAAGCCTCGAAGCTCTGGCGCCGGTGGGCCGAGCTCACCGCCACCAGCACGATCTGATCGAGCGGCGCCAGCCGCCCCACCCGGTGAATCACCCGCGCGCCGCGAATGTCAAAGCGGCCTCGCGCCTCGTCGATCATGGCCTCGATCGCCCGC
>DAIOSZ010000119.1:4322-12105 GCA_036752305.1 Burkholderiaceae bacterium | reverse complement strand
GCCCAGCCCGGCGCGCCGCGCCATTGGCTGGCCGACCACCAGGCGGTGCTGCGCGAGAGCCACCGCTTCGCGGCCGCCGGAGGCATTGGCCGCTGGGCGCTGGCGGTGAACGCCGGCGACGCCGCCGAGCTGCGGGCGCTGCTGCGCTCGGCCGCGCCGGGGGTCGAGCGGCTGTCGGTCACCGAGGCCTGGGAGCCCCAGGCGCTGGCGCGCGTGGCGGCGGGCTGGCGCGGCGTGCGCGAAGGCCTGGCGCGGGTGCCGGACGGCAGCGCGCGCGATGCCTGGGCGCTGGCGTTGCTGGCCGCGCAGGCGCGCTTTCAGATTCTGTGCGCGCTGCGCCAGGGGCCGCTGGGCACGCAGCGGCTCAACCGGCTGGCCGCGCGGGCGCTCGGCGCGCCGCCGGACGAGAGCTGGTTTGCCGGCCGGCCGGTGATCGTGACGCGCAACGACCACGCGCTGGGCCTGATGAACGGCGACATGGGTCTGGTGCTGCCGCACGCCGACGGCGGCCTCAAAGCCGCCTTTGCCACCGGCGACGGCCGCGTGCGCTGGGTGTCGCCGGCCCGCCTGGCGGCGGTGGAGACGGCCTGGGCGCTGACGGTGCACAAGGCGCAGGGCTCCGAATTCGACGGCGTGCTGCTGGTGCTGCCCGAGCGCGACACACCGGTGCTCACGCGCGAGCTGGTCTACACCGGCATCACGCGAGCCAAGGCTTCGCTGGCGCTGCTGGCGCCGTCCACCGAGGTGCTGCTGGCGGCCTGCGCTCGGCGCGTGGTGCGCAGCGGCGCGCTGGCGCTGGCGCCGTGATAGGCTGCTCACCATGAAATCCGCGCTTCTGGTTATCGACGTC
Source organism: Burkholderiaceae bacterium (assembly GCA_036752305.1). Lineage (GTDB taxonomy): Bacteria > Pseudomonadota > Gammaproteobacteria > Burkholderiales > Burkholderiaceae_C > DAIOSZ01. The sequence goes on along the minus strand of DAIOSZ010000119.1, from coordinate 11,255 downwards.
CAGCAATGCCTGTGCAGCGGCGAGCACCGCACGCACGAGGCCGATGCCGTGATCGAGCGCATCAACCGGGCGGCGGACAAGACGCGCGCGGCGGGCATGCCGGTGTTCTGGATTCAGCACGAGGCGCCCGAAGGCCTGTTTTGCCACGGCAGCCCGTCGTGGCAGCTGGCCCAGGGCCTGGACGCGCGGCCCGGCGACCAGTACCTGCGCAAGACGACCGGCGACAGCTTTCTGCGCACCGACCTGCACGAGCGCCTGCGGGCGCAGGGCGTCGAGCGCCTGGCAATCTGCGGCATGCACACCGAGTTCTGCGTGGACACGACCACGCGCCGCGCGCTCGCGCTGGGCTATCCGGTGCTGCTGCTGCAAGACGCGCACAGCACCGTGGACAACGCCTTCTGCACGGCCGCGCAGGTGATCGGACACCACAACCTGACGCTGGCCAACGTCACGAGTTTTGGCCCGCGCGCCACGCTGGTGGCGGTGGACGCGCTGGATCTGGCGTAGTGTGCTTGTGGCCTACGGCTGGCAGGCGATCGGCTTGTTCAGGTGGTAGGTGATGGCCGAAAGCGGCATCGAGAAGTCGAACTCGGCGGGCAGACTGCTTACGGTGCCGATGTCGGCCTTCACGCCAGACGGAATCTGGATCGTGGAGACCGAGCTGGCCACCGGCGGCACCAGCAGCGCGGTGTTGACGTTCACGTCGCTGGCAAACACCGAGACCGCGTAGCGCTTCTGGTTCTGCACGAAGGTCCATTGCGTGCGCGAGAACGGGTAGCTCAGGTTCGGCCCGTCGTTGACCACCCACACGCGGATGACGCGCTCCACCGGGTCGATCTTGGCGGTGAGCGTGAAGGCCAGCGGCGAGGTGTCGTCGGAATTGGTCGGCACGCGCACGTTGCAGGTCAGCGCCGCCGCGCCTTGCGCCGCCACGGCCACCGGCACGAAGACCTGGCGGCGCGCGTCCCATTGCAGATCGGCCACGTAGCGCTGGCCGCCGGCCTCGATGTTGGCGATGCGCAGGCCCGTGTTGCCCACCACGGCCACGCTGGACTGCGACAGGCTGATCGGAATGTCCTGCGCGCCAGCGGTGCCCGCCAGCAGGGCGGCGCCCAGGGCGCAAGCCGCGATGGCGGCCGGCCGAGCAGGGCGTGAAATCGGTCGTGTCATTGAAATCCTCCTTGAATGCGACGTCGGCGCGCCGCCAGATGGGGCACGCGGGCCGCATTGCACCCGGTGGAGGCCGGCGGCGCAACTGTCAAATCTGACAGCCAGACGCCGGATCAGACAAAGGGCGCGGGCGTGATCAGGCCCAGCAGCACGGCGCGCGCGATGGCGTGCTGGCGGTTGAAGACGCCGAGCTTTTCCATCACGCCGTTGAGGTGGAAGTTCACCGTGCGCTCCGAAATGTCCAGCAGGGTGCCGATTTCCCACGAGGTCTTGCCATCGGCCGCCCAGCGCAGGCACTGCCGCTCGCGCTCGGACAGGTCCACCGTCTCCTTGGGGACCGAAACCCGCCGCAGCGCGTCGTGCAGATGGCCGGCCATCACCTGGGCGTAGGGCGCGGCATCCTCGGCCTGCACGCGCGCGGCGGCGTCGTCGGCCGGGCCGGCCAGGCTGAACACGCCCACCTCGCCATCGCCGGTGTGCAGCGACACGCTCACGCCGCTGGCCAGCCCATGGGCGCGCGCCTGAGCCATGAAGGCGTTGGCCGCCTCGTCGCCGTCGAACGGCACCAGGCGGTGCCAGGGCACCGGCCGCGTGGTGCGCAGGCACTGCCGCAGCACCGGATCGGCGCCGTAAAAGTCCTGATGGGCGTAGCGGGCCACCCAGCCCGGCGGGTAGCCGTCGAGCATGTGCACCGGCGACTGCGCGAACCGGCCCGCCTCGCGCAAGGCGTAGACGAAATACGGATAACCCAGCGATTCGCTCAGCCGCGTCACCGCCGCGTGCAGATGATCGGCGCTGGCGCAGTCGTGCAGGCGCAGGACGTCGATGTGGAACAAGTCAAGGGCGGGCAGCGGCATCGGGGCGCGAGCTTAGGTGAAGTTGCCGCAGTCGGGTGTAAGCGGCGGTAACCCGGCGCGGCGGCCAGGCCCGGAGGCCAGATTTGGCAACTATGAAAATCGTAGCTGCCCGTGGTTGTTTTCATTGACACTGAGGCCGAATGAATGATGAAAATCGGACAAAAATCCGCTGAATCGGTGCATTTTTTCAATGGTTTGTAGATATGTCTACAAAAAATGTCACATCATTAACAAAACATGTCCAGACGGCTTCATTGGGGGACGGAAAAAGGCCTGAATATTTGATCAAATTGACGATTTGGCTAATAAAAACAACCATGGGCAGCTATGAAATTTGAACCAGTCGTGCAGCCGATGTGCTTCTGGCGCGCAGGCTCCTGGAGCCGCCGGCCATCCGCGGGACGCCGTGCTGGAGCGGCTTCGGGCCGACCCGGACTTTCAGGTTGATTTGCTGGCGTTCACCCAGCGGCGGTTGATCGATTACGTCAGGCTCTACACCAGCGCCATCGCCGAAACCCCGACTCAGCGCTACTTGGGCCTGCTGGCTTCGCAGGGCGAGCGTGTGGCGCGCATCCCCAAGCATGTGCTGGCGAGCTACCTGGGCGTTACCCCCGTGCATCTGAGCCGGATTCTGGGCGCGCTCGGCCTGACTGTTGCGGCCGCGATGCTGGCTCGCTGGCTTTGGCAGGATGTCTGGCGCTCGCGGTGAACGTGACGACGACCGCCATGGTGACGCGGCTGATGCTGCCCGCGCTGCTGCGGCACGCAGCGTCCACCGGGCGCCGGGCTGCGCTGCTCAACGTGGGTTCCATCGTGGGCCGTTTCCACTGGCCGGGCACGCAGTTGTATGGCGCCTGCAAGGCCTTCATCGACCACTTGACCGTTCCGCTGGCGCACGAACATCGCGACCAACTCGACGTGCTGTCCTTTCAGCCCACGGTCATGGCCACCGCCATGGCTGCGGGCACCGAGCCCGCGGCGATCACGATCGCGCCGGGACAGGCCGCGCGCGCGGCCTTGTCCCACCTGGGGCATGTCCGTTCCTCTCATGGTCATTGGCGTCATGCTCTGCTGGCGGCCCTGCTTCTTGCCACGCCGCCCGCGCGCCGCAACGCGCTCTTGCTGTCCAGCGCGCTGCAGATGGAGGCGGTGGAACGGGCGAAGGGAGCCTGAGGCCGGCGGGCTTGCATCGTCCACGCCGGTGGCCTTGGGTACCATGCCGTCCATGCGCCCCGTCCTGACCACCGTCCTCCTGCTGACCATCAGCAACGTCTTCATGACCTTCGCCTGGTACGCGCATCTCAAGGAGCTTTCGCACAAGCCTTGGGTGGTGGCGGCGCTGGTGAGCTGGGGGATTGCGCTGTTGGAATACCTGTTCCAGGTTCCCGCCAACCGCATCGGCTTTACCGTTCTGAGCGTGGCCCAACTGAAGATTCTTCAGGAGGTGATCACGCTGACCGTGTTCGTTCCGTTCGCCGTGCTGTATCTCAAGGAGCCGATGAGGCTGGACTACGTGTGGGCGGGTTTGTGCATACTGGGGGCGGTCTATTTCATTTTCAGGGGGCGTTGAGGCGGCTGCCGCGCGGCGGCAGCGGCTGTGTCGCAAGGTTCGCATGTCGTTCGCTGCATTTTTCCTGGCTGCCATCGTTCTCGCCGTGACGCCCGGCCCGGGGCTCGCCTACGTGGTTGCGCGCACGGTGGCGGGCGGACGCAGGGAGGGGCTGTCTTCATGTCTGGGCACGGGGCTGGGCGGGATGTTTCACGTGCTGGCGGCGGCTTTCGGGCTGTCGATCCTCGTGGCGCAGTCGGCGCTGGCCTTCAGCCTCGTCAAGTACCTGGGTGCGGCGTACCTCATCTATCTGGGCATCAGGTTGCTCAGGCGCAAGGACGCTTCGTTTGTTGCCGAGGGTGTCCAGGCCCAGGGCGCGCGGCGTGCTTTCGCCGAGGGCGTGATGGTCGAGGCGCTGAACGTCAAGACGGCATTGTTTTTTCTGGCCTTTCTGCCTCAATTCGTCGCAGCGGATCAAGCCGTGGCACCGCAGTTGCTGGTGCTCGGCACCGTCTGCGTGGCGCTCAATACTGGCGTGGATGTGGTGGCCGTTTTCGCTGCGGAACGCTTGCTTCGGTCAAGCGCCGCACGGGCGGCACGCGCCAAATGGCTGACGCGGGCGTCGTGGGCGACGATGCTGGCGCTCGGCGGCTATCTGGCGCTCGCCAGGCGCCAGGGCTGAGCCGGGCCTGTTTGCGGTTGTTGCCTGCGCAGCCGCGCCTCAACCCTCAAACCCCAACCACCGCCTGGGCGTGTCCCACCACAGCTTGGCGCGCTCGCGGGGGTCGGGCAGCAGGCGCTCGACTTCGCGCACCAGCGGACCGACGTCCATGCGTTGCGGGGCTCTGAGGAAAGGCCAGTCGGTGCCCCATAGGCAGGCGTCGGGGGTGAAGGCGTCGAGCAGCGCGCGCACGAAGGGCTGCGCGTCGGGGTGCGGCGGGGGCAGGACGGAGAATTTTTGGTATCCGGAGAGCTTGACGGCCACGCGCCCGGTAGGGGCGAGGCCGAGCAATGTCTGGAAGCCGCTCTGGTCGAGCCCCGCGCCCGCGCGGGGGCGCCCGCAATGGTCGATGAGCACGCGCGCGCCGCTGCGCCGCAGGAGCGGCGCGAGCGCGACGAGCTGGTCGTGCTCGACCTGCACGCCGGCCAGCAGGTCCAGCTCGGCCAGCAGCGTGAGCAGCGGCCCGGCCGCCAGGCAATGCTCCAGTCCGAGTGACGTGGCGTTGAGCGCCACGCCGATGACGCCCGCCTCGCGCAGCGCCAGCAGCTCGCGGCGCGTGATGCCGTTGGGCACCACGGCCAGGCCGCGAAAGCGTCCGGGGTGGCGGGCAATGGCGTCGAGCAGGCAGCGGTTGTCGGGCCCGTAGCCTGAGTTCGGCCCGACCAGCAGCGCCTGGCGAATGCCGTAGGCATCCATGACGCGCAGGTACTGGTCGAGCGTCCCGATCTCCTGCCCCGCCGGGCGGTAGGCCACGTGGTCGGCGTAGGGATGGCGCTCGGGGTCGAGGATGTGGCAGTGGGTGTCGATCTTGGGTTCGTCGAAAACGCTCATCGCCGACTCCGCGTGTGCCTTATTTGGCGGCGAGCGCGGGCAGGATTTCCTTGATCTCCTGCTTGCCTCCGCGCGCTTCGGCGAGAAAGCTCTCGCGGTCGAGATCGCCGTTGGCGTCGATGCTGACATCCATGATCACGCCGGGATGCTGCGCGGCGGCGATCTTGAGGCCATGCAAGGTCTGCGCGACGAGTTTGCGGTCCACCTTGCCGGCCTTCTCGATGGCGGCCTTGAGGATGTAGACGCCGGTGTAGCCCTTGATGCCGTTGTGGTCGGAGACGTACTTGTATTCCTTCTCGAACTTGGCGCGGAAGGCGCGCATGGCGGGGGTCGGCGCATCCACGGTCAGACCCACGTGGGCGACGGCGCCGTTGGCGGCGTCGCCGGCCAGCTCAATCACCTTCTGGCTGGTGAGCACGGTCTCGCCCACCACCGGCTTGGTGTTGCCCTGCTTGCGCAGTTCGCGCAAGGCGCGCGCGGCTTCTTCTTCGTTGACGTAGACGAAGATGACGTCGGCGTTGCTCTGGCGCGCCTTGAGCACCGCCGCTGAGAAGTCGACCTGGCTTTGCTCGGTTGAGAGGTCGGCGATGATTTTCACGCCCAGCGGCTCCAGGGCCTTGGCGAGCGCGTCGCGCCCGCCCTTGCCAAAGTCGTTGTTCACATAGATGAGGGCCACGGTCCTGGCCTTCAGGTTGCGGGCCACGTAGCGCGCGACCTTGGGCATGGCGGTGTCTTGCGTGAAGCTGGTGCGGAAGACGAAGGGGTTGCCCTGCTTGGTGATGGCGGCGGCTTCGCCGCCGGTGAAGTTGGGCACCTCGGCACGGCGCGTTTCCGCCATGCTGACGAGGATGGAGCCCGAGAACACCGGTCCGAACACTGCGAACACGCCGTCGTCGATGGCCTTGGTGGTCAGGCCCTTGGCGATGCCGGGGTTGCTCTGCGTGTCGCTGGTGCTGGTTTCGATCTTGCGGCCCAGGATGCCGCCGGTGGCGTTGATCTCCTTGACGGCCAGCTCCACCCCGTTCTTGAAATTGGTGCCGGAGGTGGCGCCGGCGCCGGACAGCTCGACGATGTTGGCGATCTTGATCGGTTGCGCCAAGGCGGCGCTGGCCAGGCCGAGGGCCAGGCAGGCGCTGGCAAGCAGGGGGGTAAGGCGGTTCACGGTCGGGTCCGGGGTGTGGGGAGGCTATTTGGGGTAGAGCAGGGCGCGCACCGGTGACAGGTCTTGCTGCATGGTCTCGGCGAGCGCATCAAAGCCCATGAAGCGCAGGTATTCCGGCACCTGCTGCACCAGCATCTCGTAGCCCGCCTCGGCGCGGATGCCGCGCGCGCGGCAGGCCGCGAGCACGGGCGTGGGCTCGCGCTTCATGATGATGTCCACCACGGCGGCGCCGGCGTCCACGCGCGCGGGGTCGAAGGGCATCTCGTCACTCGGCTTGAGGCCTTGCGAGGTGCAATTGACGATGAGGTCAAATCCGGCCGGGTCGCTCGTCGCAACCGCCGCCGCGCGCGCGCCGATGAGCGGCTGCAGGCGCTGCGCGAGGCTGTGCGCGCGCTCGGGCGTGCGGTTGTAGATGGCCAGGTGCGCGGGCTGGCGCAGCGCGATGGCGGCAGCCACCGCATGACCGCCGCCGCCGGCGCCGACCACCAGCACGCGGCGGCCTTCGACAGGTATCCCGAAGTGGTCCAGCCCCTTGACGAAGCCGATGCCGTCGAACAGCGCGGCGTCCAGCTTGCCGCTGGGCAGGCGGCGCACGGCGTTGACGGCGCCGGCCACCTGCGCGACCGGGTCGCTGGGCTGGATC
>DAIOSZ010000119.1:0-4312 GCA_036752305.1 Burkholderiaceae bacterium | reverse complement strand
ACATGCTCACCTCGCCCGTCACCCTCGACGGCGACGCCAACGACGACGGCGCGGTCGACCTCAGCGATTTCGGCCTAATCAAAACGAACTTCGGCTTGCCGGCCACCTGGGCGACCGGGTCGCTGGGCTGGATCAGGTCGTAGAGCTGCGCCTTGTGGGGAATCGTGGCCCATAGGCCGCCGATGTTCTCGGCCGCGATGCCGTGCTCCAGAAACGCCGGCAGCTTGGCGCCGGAGAGCTTGAGAGGAACCAGCACCGCATCGATGCCGTGCTGCTGGAACAGGTGGTTGTACACCTCGGGCGCGCGCACCTGCGCGACGGGATCGCCGAGGATGAAGAAAACGCGGGTGGTTCCAGTGATGATGGGCATGCGGTGGCCGGTGGGAATGAGCAAAACGGCAAGCTTAGCCGAAGGCCGGCGGGCGCCGGATCAGGCACACGAGCATGCGTACACTCGACGAATGACCGCGCCCCGCATGGCCGATGCCAGCTCCTCGACGCCCGATCTGTTCGACCAGTCGCAGCCGCCCGATGCCTTGCGCCAGGAGTGGCGGGATCTGGCGCGCCAACTGCTGGCGCACCAGCACGCGTATTACGTGCTGGACGCGCCGGCGGTGCCCGATGCCGAGTACGACCGCCTGTTCCCGCGCCTGCAAGCCATCGAGGCGTTGCATCCCGAATGGCAGACGCCCGACTCACCCACGCAGCGGGTGGGCGGCGCGCCGCTGGAGAGCCTGACGAGCGTGCGCCACCGCGTGCCGATGCTCAGCATCCGCACCGAGACCGACATCACGGCTGGCGGGGCCCTTGCCTTCGACGCCCGCGTGCGCAAGGGGCTGGGTCTGACGGATGCCGACCCACCGGTGACCTACGTGGCCGAGCTGAAGTTCGACGGCCTGGCGGTCAGCCTGCGCTATGAGGAGGGCGTGCTGGTACAGGCTGCCACGCGCGGAGACGGCGAGCTGGGCGAGGACGTGACGCAGAACGTGCGCACGATCCGCCAGATTCCGCTGCGCCTGGCGGCCGGGCACCCGGTGCCGCCGGTGCTGGAGGTGCGTGGCGAGGTCTACATGCGCCGCGACGATTTCGAGGCCCTCAACGCGCGCCAGCGCGAGCGGGGCGAGAAGACGTTCATCAACCCGCGCAACACGGCGGCCGGCGCCATTCGCCAGCTCGACCCCCGGCTGGTGGCCGAACGGCGCCTGAGCTTTTTCGCCTACGGTACGGGCGAGGTCACGCCCGTGGGCGAGGGCGGCCCGGCGTGGCAGAGCCATTGGGAGGCGCTGCAAGCCTTCAGGTCTTGGGGATTTCCGGTTGACGGTCGCTCCAGCCGATCACGAGGCGCTTCTGAATTGATAGCGTTCCATGAGGGCGTCGCCGCGTTGCGCGACGATCTGCCGTTCGACATCGACGGCGTGGTCTACAAGGTGGACAGCCTGGAGGAGCAGCGGCGCCTGGGCTTCGTCACCCGCGAGCCGCGCTGGGCCGTGGCGCACAAATTTCCGGCGCAGGAGCAACTGACCACGGTGGAGGCGATCGACGTGCAGGTCGGGCGCACCGGCAAGCTCACGCCGGTGGCCAAGCTGGCGCCCGTGTTCGTCGGCGGCGTGACGGTGACCAACGCCACGCTGCACAACGAGATCGAGGCGCGCCGCAAGGACGTGCGCGTGGGCGACACCGTGACGGTGCGCCGCGCGGGCGACGTGATTCCCGAGATCGTCGGCGTGCTGCCCGAGCGTCGCCCCGAAGGCACCGACCCGTTCACCATGCCCAGCCATTGCCCGGTGTGCGGCAGCGACGTGGTGCGCGAGGAAGGAGAGGCCGACCACCGCTGCACCGGCGGGCTGTTCTGCGGCGCGCAGCGCAAGCAGGCCTTCCTGCACTACGCCCAGCGCCGCGCGGTGGACATCGAGGGCCTGGGCGAGAAACTGGTCGATCAGCTCGTCGATGGCGGCGTGGTCAACACATTGCCCGATCTGTACAGGCTCGGTCTCACGGGCTTGTCGGCGCTGGATCGCATGGCCGAAAAGTCCGCGCGCAACGTGCTGGAAGCGCTGGACAGGTCGCGCTCCACCACGCTGCCGCGCTTTCTGTTCGGCCTGGGCATACGGCATGTGGGCGAATCCACGGCGCGGGATCTGGCCCTGCATTTTGGTGACCTGAACGCCATCATGAACGCCGACGAGGACGCGCTTTTGCAGGTGCGCGATGTCGGGCCGGTGGTGGCGCGGAGCATCCACACTTTTTTTGCGCAGCCGCACAACCGCGAGGTGGTCGAGCAGCTGCGCGCTTGCGGCGTGCATTGGCCGGCCATCGAGGCGCGCGCGCCGGCGGCCACGGCGTTCACCGGCAAGACGGTGGTCATCACCGGCACGCTGCCCGGCCTTTCGCGCGACGAGGCCAAGGCGCTTTTGGAAGCGGCAGGGGCCAAGGTGGCCGGATCGGTGAGCAAGAAGACGCACTACGTGCTCGCGGGCGACGAGGCTGGCAGCAAGCTCGACAAGGCGCGCGAATTGGGCGTGCCGGTGATCGACGAGGCAACGCTGCGCGAACTGCTCAACGGCGGGCCAACTGGCGGCGAATAGCGGCGCACTCGGATAGCATGCGCCTCCACAACGAGGAGGGGCGTGATGACTCTCGCAGTGGATTTTGACGGCTCGGGCGGCTGTGTCAGCCTGCCTTCGATTGATGTTGACGGCTCCAACGGTTGGAGTGTTCAGGCCTGGGTACGCATGCGCGAGGTGGGCAACTGGGCGCGCGTGCTGGAGCTGAGCAACGGGGCGGGGCAGGGCAACCTGTTCTTGTCGGCCGTCGGCTGCACCCGCGCCTTCGGCCTGCATCAATGGGTGGACGGCGGCGTTCAGGGCGCCCTGCATGGCGATACGCTGAGGCCGAACGAGTGGGTGCACCTGAGCGGGACCATCAGCGCCTCGGGCAAGACCTGCCTGTACGTCAACGGCCTGCTGGTGGAGTGCGTGCAGGGGCCGCCTGTGCGGGATGGGGTGCGCGCGGCCAACTGGATCGGCAAAAGTGCCTGGAGCCATGACGCACCGTGGTGCGGGCAGATGACCGAGCTGCGGCTGTACCGCGTCACGCTCAGCGAGCATGACATCGCCGCCAACTGGAATCACCGAGCCACGGGCGATGAAGAAGGCCTGCTGGCGTGCTGGCCGCTCACCGGCTGCGGTGGCGTCGGCGCGTCGATACCCGACATTGGCCCTCTCGGTTTGCACGGAGCCGCGGGCAGCGGCCTGGGCGGCGTGAGCGATGGGCCGGGTCTGCTGCTGGGCTCAGCCGCCATGCGCCGCCGGGCATTGAAGCTGGATGGCCAGTCCTACGTGCGGCTGCCGTCCCTGGCGCTTGGCCCGGCCGTGACGTTGATGGCCTGGGTGCGCCCGACCCAGTTGCGCAAATGGCAGCGCGTCGTCGAGTTTGCCAATGGCGCACCAGACGGCAACGTGGCGCTCGCACTTGACGGCGAGAGTACCGACCTTGCGCTGTATGTTGCCCACGGGGCCGACGGCGCCGGCTCTGTCGTGACGGCGCCTCATGCGGTGCCGCTGCGCCAGTGGGTCCACGTGGCGGCCACGGTGTCGACCGATGGCTTGGCCACGCTGTACGTGAACGGGCGGATGGCTGGCCAGCGCCAGCTGGCCGCTCCCTTGCTCGGCGGCGCGCGCGGGTTCGGGTATCTGGGGAAGAGCGCCTTCGCGCAGGACGAGAACTGGCGAGGCTCCCTGGCCGACGTGCGGATCTACGGCGCATGCCTGAGTCCTGAGCGGATGGCCTTGGCGCCCGACAGCGAGCTGCCTGACGACACGGGATGGTTGGCCGACCTGCTGGCCGCGTGGCCCTTGGCCGACAGCGCGCAAGGCAACACCTTCCGGCAGGCCCTGGACTGTGGCCCCTCCCAGTTGCACGGAACGCTGATCACCGAAGACCTGCTGCCCAGCTTTTCCAGCTCGGGTCCGTATGCGGGCGGCGGGCTGGTGGCGGCCCTTGCCCCACCGCTGTGCGGTGCGCCGGCTTTCCGGTTCGTCAGTGGCTCGGGAAGCCTCTGCGAGGCGTGGACTCCCTTTCCGCGGGGCCATTTTGATCCAGGCCGGCGGTTTGAAGCCTGGGTCCACGCGCCGGCGCCAGACTACCAAGCCTTGGTTGCCATGACGCTGTGGTCACAGACCTACTCCGATGCCCTGGGTGGCGTGGCGTTCAAGTTGGTCTGGACCGGGACGCATTGGGACGCGGCAATCGACGTCCGCCAGCCGACCTCTGGCGCCGCGGTCCCTTCGCAGTTTCGCAGCCTGCCGATCAC
>DAIOSZ010000118.1:3377-12113 GCA_036752305.1 Burkholderiaceae bacterium | reverse complement strand
GCACCTCGTGCTGCGGGATTCGCGCTTGGGAGCGGCCCGGCGCGCTCACTGGACTGCCCTCCGCACGTTGTGCTGCGGGATTCGCGCTTGGGAGCGGCCCGGCGCGCTCATGCGGGCCCGTCCGCCGCGCCTTCTTCGAGCCGATAGCCGATGCCGCGCAGCGTGCGGATGCCCACGCCCGAGCCGGCGAGCTTGCGGCGCAGGCGCGAGATGAAGGCCTCCAGCGCGTTGTCGCCCAGCGCGTCGTCGAAGCTGGAGAGCTTGTCCGACAACTCGCGCTTGCTGACGGTGCGGCCCGGCGGCGTCATCAGCTCGCACAGCACCTCGTATTCGCGGGCCGGCAGCATGAGCGGCTGGCCGGCGAGCGCAAAGCTGCGCTGCACGCGGTTGAGTTCCAGCGCGCCCATGGCGGTGTGGTCGCCCGCGCCCTGGGCGCGCCGCGCCAGCGCGCGCAGGCGGGCGTCCACCTCGCCGAGGTCGAAGGGCTTGCCCAGGTAGTCGTCGGCGCCGGCGTCGAGCCCGGCGATGCGCTCGTCGGTGCGGTTGCGCGCCGTGAGCACCAGCACTGGCGTGCGGTCGCCGCGTGCACGCGCTTCGCGCAGCAGGTTCAGCCCGGTGGTCATGGGCGCGCCAGGTCGCGTGCTGGCCGGCAGGTTGAGGTCGAGCAGCACGGCGTCGTAGACCTGTACGCGCCAGAAATGCGCCGCCTCGTCCAGCGCGGCGGCCAGGTCCACGCGGTGGCCGGCCGCTTCGAGGCTGCGTCCGACCACCGAGCGCAGCACGGCGTCGTCTTCGACCAGGAGGATTCGCACGGTGAGATAAGGAGAAAGGTCAGGTTCCGGTCAGGCGATAAAAGTGATAAAGCCGACATGAACGTATCCGCCTTATTGTGCAGCGCGGCGACTTTGGCGTCGGCGCTGGTGTGCGGCGCGGCCCACGCGCAGAGCGTGGGCGCGCGGCTCGGCCTGGAGCAGAGCCTGGAGGCCGCGCGCCGCAACGTCGAGGTGCGCTGGCAGGAGCAGGCCAGGAGCGCCGCGCAGGCCGACGTGCTGGTGGCCGACCGCGCGCCGTTTCCGGTGCTCACCGGCAAGCTCAGCCAGATGGACCTGCAGCACCGCCTGGGCTCGGGGCCGCTGTGGAAGAAGCCGTTTGACCGCAGCATCGGCGTCGACTGGACCTACGAACGCGGCAACAAGCGCGAGTTGCGCACCGAGGCCGCGCGCCGCGCCGTCGCCGCCGCCGAGGCCGACGTGAGCACCCTGGTGCTGCAGCAGCAGGTGGCCACCAGCGCGGCCTTCTACGACCTGCTGGCCGCGCAGGAGCGCGTGCTGGGCGTGCGCGAGCTCAGCGAGCAGGCCGACCACCTGGCGCGCACCTCGCGCCGGCGCCTGCAGGCGGGCGACGTGTCGGACCAGGACAACCGGCGCGTGGAGGTGGAGTCGGAGCGCGCGCGCGCCGACGTGCTGTCGGCCGAACTCGACCGCCGCCGCGCCAGCGTGGGCCTGGCGCAGCTGACGGGCCTGTCGCCCCGGCCCGAGGACGCCGAGTTCTGGAGCGCCGAGGCCAGCTGGCCCGCCGCCGCGCCCGCCAGCGCGGTGCCGCCCGGCGCAGCGGCCGACTGGATCGAGCGCTACCCGAGTGTGGAGGCCGCGCGCGCGCGTCTGGCCGCTGCCGAGTCGCTGCTCGACGGCGCGCAGGCGCTGCGCAAGGTGGACCCGGTGGTGGGCGCCTCGCTGGACCGGCTGCCGGGCACGTCCAACGCGCTGCTGGAGCTGCGCGTGTCGATTCCGCTGCAGACCGGCCGCGGCTACGACGGCGAGGTGGCGCGCGCCGGCGCGCTGCTGGAGCAGGCGCGCCTGGCGCTGGACCGCGAGCGCATTGCCGCGCGCAGCGATCTGCAGCTGCGCGAGAACGAACTGGCCGCCGCCACCGCGCGCTGGCGCACCTACGACCAGGACATCCTGCCGCGCGCGCGCAAGGTGGCCGAGCAGGCCGAGTTTGCCTATGCCAAGGGCGCGCTGCCGCTGGTCGATTTGCTGGACGCACGGCGCACGCTGCGCGCCGCCTTGCTGGAAGCGCTGGCCGCGCGCGCCGACGACGCCAAGGCGCGCGGCGCCTGGCGCCTGATGACGCAGACGCTGGCCAAGGCCGCCGGCACCCCACCTTGAAGCGAGTTTTTCCATGCGACCCATCCATTTGGCTTGCGCGCTCGGCGCGCTCATGCTCCTGGCGGCCTGCCGCGAAGCACCGCCCGCGCCCCCCCCCGAACCCCAACCGATGATGCAGGGCGAGCAACTGCACTACCCGGCCAATCACCCGCAGCTCGCGCTGCTCAAGCTCGCCACGGCGGCGCCGGGCAAGGCCGTGCCGGTGGATATTCCGGCCAAGCTGGTGTGGGACGAGACCCGCACGCAGCGCGTGTACCCCTCCTTCGCGGGGCGCGTCACGTCGATCCAGGCCGACGTCGGCCAGTCCGTCAAGCCCGGCCAGGTGCTGGCGCAGCTGGCTTCGCCCGACTTTGGCGCTGCCCAGGCCGACGCCGCCAAGGCCGACGTGGACGTGCGGTTGGCGCAGAAGGTGCTCGCCCGCCAGCATGAGCTGTACGGCGCTGGCGTGATCGCGCGCAAGGAACTGGAGCAAACCGAGGCGGACATGGCCCGCGCGCGCGCGGAAGCGGCCCGTGCGAACGCCCGGGTCCGCCTCTATGGTGCGGGCTCGGCGGTGAATCAGCAGCTGGCGATCAAGGCAGGCCTGGGCGGTGTGGTGGTGGAGCGCAATCTCAACCCCGGGCAGGAATTGCGGCCCGATCTGGCCGGCCCCGGCGTGCCGCCGCTGTTCACAATCACGGACCCGCGCTCGCTGTGGGTTCAGATCGACGCGCGCGAGTCCGAGGTCGGCACGCTGGGCCCTGGTGCCAGCTTCGAGTTACGAGTGGCCGCGCTGCCGGGCGAGGTGTTCAAGGGCCAGGTGGTGGTGGCCTCCGATTTCATCGATCCGGCGACGCGCACGATCAAGGTGCGCGGCACGGTACCCAACGCGGAGCGGCGGCTCAAGGGTGAGATGCTGGCGACCGCGCGAGTCGAACGCACCCTGGGCTCGGGCGTGGTGGTTCCGGCGACGGCGGTGCTGCTGTCGGGCACGCGCCACCGGGTATACGTGCAGGTCAAGCCGGGGGTGTTCGAAGTGCGCGGCGTGGTGGTGAGGCACGAAGGGCCCCGCGAAGTCCTGGTTTCCAGCGGGCTTGAAGTGGGCGAGGAGGTGGTTCGGGAAAACGCGCTTTTGCTGGCGCGCGAGTTCCGCATTGCCCATGAACAGGCGGGACAGGCGCCCACCAATCCCGTTTCGGCACCCGCGGCCGCGGCGCATAAGCCATGAGGCGGCTGATCAGCTATGCGGTGAATCAACCGCTGTTCATCGTGTTGGGCACGCTGCTGTTTGCTATGGCGGGCGTGATCGCGTTCAAGAATCTGTCGGTGGAGGCGTTTCCGGACGTGACCGACACCCAGGTGACGGTGATCACACTGTTTCCGGGCCGCGCGGCAGAAGAAGTGGAAAGGCAGGTCACGCTGCCCATCGAGGTGGCGCTGTCGGGCCTGCCGAATTCGATCCGGCTGTTCTCGCACACGCAGTTCGGCCTGTCGTTCACCGTGATCACCTACGACGACAAGGCCGAGGTGAATCTGGCCCGCCAGCAGGTCAACGAGCGCTTGCGCGGGGTGAGCCTGCCGCCGGGGGTGGAGGCGACGATCGCGCCCAATGCCACGCCCGTCGGCGAGATCATGCGCTACCGCCTGCGCGGCGACGGGCTGCGCCCCATGGAGCTGCGCACGTTGCAGGACTGGGTGGTCGAGCGCACGCTGCGCCAGGTGCCCGGCGTGGCCGACGTGGTGGCGATGGGCGGCTTCATCAAGCAGTACGAGGTGCAGCCCGACATGGACAAGCTGCGCGCATACAAGCTCTCGATCCAGAGCCTGCTTGACGCGCTGGGCCGTGGCAACTCCAATGCCGGCGGCAGCTACGTGTCGCAAGGCGCGCAGCAGTTTGCGATCAGGGGCATCGGCCTGCTGCGCTCGGCCGACGACATCGGCAACATCGTGGTGGCGGCGCGGGGTTCGACGCCGATTTTCGTGCGCGACCTGGCCCGGGTGCAGGTAGGCGCCGTGCCACGCCTGGGCACCGTGGGCCAGGACGACGACAACGATGTGGTAACCGGCATCGTGATCATGCGCAAAGGCGAGAACCCCAGCGAAGTGCTCAAAGGCGTGAAGGCCAAGATCGAGGAGCTCAACAGCCGCACCCTGCCGCCCGGGGTCAAGGTGGTGCCTTTCTATGACCGCACCTGGCTGATGGGCAAGACGCTGTCCACCGTGTTCCGCAACCTGGTGGAGGGCGCATTGCTGGTCTCGCTGGTGCTGTATCTGTTTCTGTCGAACCTGCGCGCCAGCCTGGCGGTGGTGGTGGTGATTCCGCTGGCGCTGCTGTCCACGTTCATGGGCTTGAAGATCATGGGGGTGCCGGCCAACCTGCTGAGCCTGGGTGCGATGGACTTCGGCATCATCGTCGACGGGGCGGTCATCGTGATCGAGAACATCCTGCACCGGCTGTCGGAAAACCGGGAAAACATGAACGAGCGCGAGCGGCGCGAGACGATCATCGAAGCGGCCAACGAAGTGGGGCGGCCGACGCTGTTTTCCATGCTGATCATCATCGCCGCGCACATTCCGATCTTTGCGCTGCAGCGTCACGAGGGACGCATTTTTCAGCCGATGGCGCTGTCGGTGACCACGGCGCTGATCGGTTCGCTGATTTTCTCGCTCACGCTGGTGCCGCTCTTGGCCTATTGGATGCTGCGGCGCAAGCTGCCGCACGGCGACAACTGGGTGGTGCGCGGGGCCAAGCGCCTGTATGCCCCGGTTCTGGACTGGGCGCTGTCTCACCGCAAGATGGTGGTGGCGATCACGCTGGCGTGCTTCGGGCTTTCGATGGTGGTGGCCTCGCGCCTGGGCTCGGAGTTCCTGCCGGAGCTGAACGAGGGCACGATCTGGGTGAACGTGCGGCTGCCCGCGAGCGTGTCCAACGACGAGGCGACGCGGGCGCTGGCCGGCGTGCGCAAGGCGCTGCTGTCGGTCCCGGAGGTTCGCACCACGGTCTCCAAGGCGGGGCAGCCCGAAGACGGCACCGATCCCAAGACGATCAGCATGGCTGAGATCTTTGTCGATCTGAAGCCCGCGGAGCAATGGCGCCCCGGCCTGACGCGCGAGGCGCTGATCGCGCAGATGGAGCAGGCCGTGTCGGTGCTGCCAGGCATGGAGCCGACCTTCTCGCAGCCGATCCGCGACAACGTGCTGGAGTCCATTTCGCAGATCGATGGACAGATCGTGATCAAGGTGGCGGGCGACGACCTGTCCGAGCTCAAGCGGATCACGGAGACGATTGAGCGCGAAGTCAAGCAGGTGCGTGGCGTGTACCGCGCCGAGATCGACCGCGCGGGCGAGTTGCCGCAGCTGGTGATCGACATCAACCGCGAGCAGGCCGCCCGCTATGGATTGAATGTGGGTGACGTGCAGGACGTGATCGAGTCGGCGCTGGCGGGCAAGGCCGCCACCACGCTGTGGGAGGGCGAACGGCGCTTCTCCGTTGCCGTGCGCCTGCCCACCGACCGGCGCACCATCAACCTGCTGCCGGGCATCGTGATTTCCACGCCCGACGGGGGCTACACCACGCTGGGCGCGGTGACGGAAATCCGTGAAATCAGCGGAGCGATGAACATTGCGCGCGAAGCGGGGCGCCGGACCATGGCCATCGGGATTTTCATCCGTGATCGGGACATGGGCTCCATCGTGGCCGACATGAAGGAGCGCACCGAAAAAGCCGTGAAGCTCCCCGAGGGATACACGATTTCGTGGTCCGGCGAGTTCGAAAACCAGGAGCGCGCGATGCAGCGCCTGTCGGTGGTGGTGCCAATCTCCCTGTTGCTGATCTTCGTGCTGCTGTTCGACGCTTTCAAGTCGTTCAAGGCGGCGACGCTGATCCTGGTGATCGTGCCGCTGGCGATGATCGGCGGTTTCATTGCGTTGTGGATCTTCAGCATTCCGCTGTCGGTGTCGGCGGCGATCGGCTTTATCGCGTTGTCGGGGCAGGCGGTGCTCAACGGCGTGGTGATGCTGTCGGTGTTCGGCCAGTTGCGCGCCCAGGGTCTGTCGGTTGTCGAGGCGGTGCGGCAGGGATCGATGCAGCGGCTGCGCACCGTGTTGATGACGGCCTTGCTGGCGGCGCTGGGCCTGCTGCCGATGGCGATTTCGCGCGACATCGGCGCCGAGACGCAACGCCCGCTGGCGCTGGTGGTGATCGGTGGCCTGTTCACCGCCACGCTGCTGACGCTGCTGGCGCTGCCGGCGCTGTACGTCTCGTGGTTCTCTGGCAAGGAGCACAAGGCCGGCGAAGGCGCCGCCGCATGAGGGTTGCATCTCGGGGTGGTGGGCGAGCCCGTGTCTCGCAAATCGGAGCATGGGTGACGGTGATCGGGCTGGCGGTGATCGGGCTGTGGGACGCTTCGGCGCTGGACCGGCCCGTTGAGCACCTGTTTGGCAACGCGCACGGCTTCGTGTGGAAGGAAAACTGGTATCTGGCCCATGTGCTGCACGACCAGGCCAAGAAGCTGTCGTGGCTGGTGCTCCTGGGCCTGGTCCTGATGATCCGCTGGCCGCTGGGTGGCCTGCGTCGGCTCAGCGTGCGCGAACGGGGCGAGATGGTGGTGGCCATCGTGCTGGCGGTGCTCACCGTGTCCCTGCTCAAGCAACTCAGCGCCACCAGTTGCCCGTGGTCGCTCAAGGAGTTCGGCGGCGTGCGCGACTACATCTCCCACTGGGACTGGCAGTTGCGCGAGCCCGGCGGCGGGCAGTGCTTTCCCGCCGGGCATGCGACTTCGGGCTTTGCCTTCATGGCCGGCTGGTTCTGGCTGCGTGACGCCTCTCCCAGGCTGGCCACGCACTGGCTGGCCGTGGCGCTGCTGGCGGGAGGGCTGCTGGGCGCGGCCCAGCAGGTGCGCGGCGCGCATTTCACCAGCCACACGCTGTGGTCGGCGTGGATATGCTGGACGGTGTCGTGGTTGTTCTGGGAAGCCTGCCGGCGACTGGATCGCAGCGCGCGCGAAGTTGCGGCGGGGCAGCGCGGATCAGCCCACGCCGATGGGCGAGGGCGCCATCGACACGATGCGCGTGAAGAGCTTTTCGTAGGCCGGACTGGGCACGTGCTGGCCAGTGAGCGGGTCCTGGTTTTCCGCGAACGCGGCGTCGAGCTCCTTCCAGTCGGCTTCGGTGAGCTGGGCCTCGGCCTCGGGCAGGATGGCCTCTTCTTCCAGGCGCATGTGATCCACGTAGAAGTCCAGGTAGCGCCGCGCCGAGTCGATGAACGCCTCCTTGCAGCCGTCTCCCAGGAGCTCCCAGGCGATGAGTTTGTGCATCAGTTCGCGCACCGCGACCTCACCCTTGAGGTGGTCACGCTCCAGCCGCGCGATGGCATCCATCAGCGCGGGTGTGCGCCGCGCGACGCGGGGGAACAGCAGGCTCGACTCCTTGGGATGGTGCAGCCGCTCGGGAAATTCGTCGATGTAGAAAAGCATCGCGCGCAGCACCTCGAAGAAGCGCGGCGCATCGTCTTGCGGGCCGCGCTCAATCATCTGGCGCATGGCCAGCAACATGGCCGCCAGCGCGGCGTGCTCGTCTCGGATCACACGCAGGGCGAGATGAGGGGTGGACATGGCTTCTCCGTTCAGGCAACTGACCCGCGAGCTTGCCCCAGAGGCGCGGCACCCGCCATGACCTGGGTCAAGAGACGCCGGTGCCGGGCGGCCTCCAGCGCTTGAGCAGCAGCGCGTTGCCCATCACGCTCACGCTCGACAACGCCATGGCCGCCCCCGCGACCACCGGGCTGAGATACCCCAAGGCCGCCAGCGGAATGCCGGCGGCGTTGTAGAAGAAGGCCCAGAACAGGTTTTGATGGATTTTGGCCACCGTGCGCCGCGAGATGTCGAGCGCGGCGCCGACGAGGGACAGATCGCCGCGCATCAGCGTGATGCCGGCGGTGTGCATGGCCACGTCGGTGCCGGTGCCCATGGCCAAGCCCACGTCGGCGGCGGCGAGCGCCGGGGCGTCGTTCAGGCCGTCGCCCGCCATCGCCACGTAATGCCGCTGGCCGCCGCGCTGCTGCAGGGCGACCACCGCGGCAGCCTTGTCACCCGGCAACACCTGGGCCTCGATCTCGGCGTCCGTCAAGCCCAGCCGCTCGCCCATGGCGCGCGCCGCGGCCCGATGGTCGCCGGTGATCATGCGCACCGTCAGGCCTTGTGCGCGCAGCGCGGCCAACGCCTCGCGCGCGCCGGGCTTGGGCTCGTCGGCAAAGGCCATGAGCGCCAGCAACGCCGGTGCCTCGGCGCTGCCTGGCGGACGCTCGGTCAACGCCGAGAGGGTGGCGCCGCCGCCGCGCAACCGCTCGGCTTCGGCCGCCAGGGCGCCTTCGTTCGCGCCGAGCTCGTGCATCCAGACCAGGCTGCCAGCCAGCAGGTGCCGCGAGCCTTGCGGGGTAAGCGCATCGCCTTCCAGGCCCCGGCCCGGCACGGCGCGCAGATTCTCCACGGGCAGCACGGCCAGCCCCTTTTCCTTCGCGGCGGCCGACACGGCGCAAACCGTTGCCGACGCCGTCGCGTCGGCCATGAAAGACTGGGCGATGGAGAAGGGT
>DAIOSZ010000118.1:0-3367 GCA_036752305.1 Burkholderiaceae bacterium | reverse complement strand
CCCCCTTGCAAGCCGGCCACCGCCGCGAGCAGGGCATCGGCGTCCACCCCCGGCGCGGCGATGAAGGCCGTCAGGCGCGGACGGCCCACGGTGAGCGTGCCGGTTTTGTCGAAGGCGATGGTGTCCACTCGGTGCGCGAGTTCGAGCGCCTGTACGTCCTTGATCAGGATGCCGTGGCGCGCGGCCACGCCGGTACCGGCCATGATGGCCGCGGGCGTGGCCAGCCCCAGCGCACAGGGACAGGCAATGACCAGCACCGCGACGGCGTGGATCAGCGCCGCCTCCCAGGGCGAGCCGGCGACGCGCCAGCCAACCAGCGTGAGCAGCGCGATAACGATCACCACGGGCACGAACACGGCCGAAACCTGGTCCACCAGGCGCTGGATGGGCGCCTTGGCAGCCTGCGCGTCTTCAACCAACCGGATGATCCGCGCGAGCACCGATTCGGCGCCGGTGGCGGTGACTTCCATCACGACGCGGGCGTCTCCGTTGACGCTGCCGCCGGTGAGCTTTCCGCCCGGGCCGCGCGGCACGGGCAGCGGCTCTCCGGTGAGCATGGATTCATCCACCTGCGTTTGGCCTTCGAGCACCAGGCCGTCAGCCGGAATGCGCTCGCCGGGCCGCACGGCCACCCGGTCGCCCGGCAGCAGTTCGGCCACCGGCACATCGCGCTCGGCGCCGCGCTTGTCGAGCACATGCGCCAGGTCGGGCCGCAGCCCATGCAGCGCGCGGATGGCGGCCGTGGTTTGCCGCTTGGCGCGCTCCTCAAGCCATTTGCCGAGGAGCACGAGCGTGATCACCACGGCCGAGCCCTCGAAGTACAAATGCGGCGCGTGACCGGGTGCCGCAGTCAGCCACAGCCACATCGACAACAGCCAGCCCGCGCTGGTGCCGAGCGCCACCAGCAGGTCCATGTTGCCGGTGAACGCCTTCAGCGCATGCCAGGCACCCTTGTAGAAGCGCGCCCCCAGGATGAACTGCACCGGAGTGGCGAGGAGAAACTGCACCCACGCTGGCAGCATCCAGTGTTGGCCGAACAGGTCGCCGACCATCGGCAGGACAAGCGGCGCCGACAAGACCAGACCGAGGGCGACGGGGCCAAAGCCTTTCCACGGCGAGGCGCTGGCCGCGTCGTCATCCGCCTGTTGGGCGGCGCGCGGCTCATAGCCCGCGTCGCGCACCGCGCGGCGCAGCCGGGCGTCGAGCGCGGCCAGGCGCTCGTGTGCCTGGGCGGCCGTTTCGCCCGGGACCGGGACCGCGCTCACGTGCGCGGCCTCCAGGGCGAGGTTGACGGTGGCGTCCTGCACGCCCGGCACTTTTTTCAGGGCACGCTCGACGCGGTTGACGCAGGAGGCGCAGGTCATGCCCCCGATACCCAGCGGCGGCAGGGTCATGGCCGGTGGCGCGGCGACATCAGATGACATGGGTTATCGTTGTTGCCAACGCTTCAGGAGTCCAGGATGAGTATCCAGCAATTTCAGGTCAGCGGCATGACCTGTGGCCATTGCGAGGCCAGCGTGCGCCGCGCGATCGGCGAACTCGATCCCCAGGCGGTCGTGCAGATCGATCGCGCCAGCGGCAAGGTGGTTGTGGAGAGCGCCCAGGCCCGGGACGCCATCGCCAAGGCCATCGAGGACGAGGGGTATGTGGTCGCCGCTTAAGCTATCACAATAATAGCTATCGGTGGTGGATTGGCGGCCAGTGCGGCCCGATCAGACGCCATAAGGCCGATAGCCCAGCCAGACGCCGTGCAGCCAGAACGCCATCACCGCCCAGGCCGCCGCGCCGAGAACCACGGTGAGCGCGGTTCCCGAAGCGGTGCCGGGAGCGATGACCCGGCCATCGGCGCGGTCACGAGCACGGCAGGATAGAAAATCCGCCAGCGCCCAGACGAAGAAGCCGCCAAACGTCAGCAGCGCGGCCAGCGTCCCCTTGGACAGCAGGTGCGCCAGCGCCCACAGCGCGGTGCCCGCCAGCATGGGATGGCCGACGGCAGCGCGGATGTGGTTGCGCGGCACGTAGGCGGCCGCAACGCCGATGAACGCCGCCAGCGTGAGCAGCCCGGCCATGTGCTTGAGCGCCAGCGGCGGTGTCCAGATCACCGGGGAGTTTTGCCGCGCCACCGAATAGCCCCAGATGATGAGCGCCAAGCCAATGGCCGAGGCCACGGAGTACGCGGCCTTGTAGCCGTTTTCACCGAGCATGTCGAGCATGTTGGTCCGCCAGTTGGGCGCGAACATGCGCACCGAATGCAGTCCGAGAAACAGCACGAGGCCCATGATGAGCATTTCCATGTCCGACCCTTTCTTTCACGCAACTTTACCGAACGCATACCCCGAGGGAACGCAAGCGCTACATGGCGCCTGGACACTTGCGGTCAAGGCGGCGCGGTTGCCGCCTCAATCTCTCAAGGAGTCATTGTGATGAAACTCAAGACCACGTTCACCGTCGTTTCCCTCGCGCTCGCCGCGACCCTCTCGGGCCAGGCCTTCGCGCAAGGCATGGGCATGAAGGGTGACCCCGCCCAGATGCAGGCGCGCATGCAGCAGCGCATGGCCGAGCACCAGGCGCAACTCAAGGCCAAGCTGGGCATCACGGCCGATCAGGAAGCCGCCTGGAGCGCCTGGACAACCGCGATGCAGCCACCGGCCAACATGGGGCAGTGGCGGATCGATCCGGCCGAGATGGAGAAGCTGCCCACGCCGCAACGCATTGAGCGCCGTCAGCAGATGATGGCCCAGCGCATGGGCGCGATGAACGCCCGCGCGGAAGCCACCAAGACCTTCTACAACGCGCTGCGCCCCGAGCAACGGACCATTTTCGACCAGCAAACCGCTCGCGGCGGTCATCGCGGCGGCGCAAGGGGTGGCGACAACCCCGGCGCCGGACACCGTCACGGCTGATTCCCCTCGGCGCGCCGGGCCATCCCAGCGCGCGAAAGCCCTTCCTGGCGCGGTGGTATAACGGTCGCATGCCGTCCGTTGCCACCGCGCCGTCGCTTCCGCCCGTCCGCACCGTGGCGCTGGACCAGCCGCTGCGCTGGCTGGCGCTGGGCTGGCGCGACATGGCGCGCTGCGGCTTCGTCAGCTTTGCGCATGGCCTCGCGCTGGCGGTGTTCGGCGCCCTGATCCTCCTGGTCGCGCACAACCGCTTCTGGCTTTTGTCCGGCGCGCTGTCGGGCTTTCTGGTTGTCGCTCCGGTATTGGCAACCAGCCTGTATGCGCTGTCCCGCGCCGTGGAGCGCGGCGAGCCGACCGGGTTTGGCCTCGTGTTGCGCACCTGGACGAGTTGGCAGCGCTCGCGCATGTCGGACCCGCAAGGTTACTGGAGCCTGGTGCGCTTTGGCGTGCTGCTGTCGTTGGCGGGC
>DAIOSZ010000117.1:5549-12215 GCA_036752305.1 Burkholderiaceae bacterium | reverse complement strand
GGGCGCCACCGTCAACTATTCCCCCTTATTGGCACTGGCGGTGCTGATCGCCGCCGTTCTCGGCACCGTGACCCCGGGACTGGCGACAGCCGCGCTGGTGACGCTGGTGCTGTTGGCCAACGCGGTGCTTCCCGCCTGGACGGGAAACCTGGTTGACAACACGCCGGCGCTGGTGCAAGCCGCGTTGACGGGTGCCGGCTTTTTCGTCGTCGCGATCCTGGCGAATCAGCTCGCGGTGCGGCTGTCACGAGAGGAGGCCCTGGCCGTAAAAGGCAGCCAGGCGGCCGCCCTGGAACAACGGGTGAGTCAAACCGTGATGGAGACCCTGGACGACGGGGTGGTCGTGATCGGTGCCAACGGCCAGGCGCGAGCCGTCAATCCGGCGGCCTGGCGGCTGCTGATGCCCGAGACACTCGCCCTTCAAGGAGCGGGGCTGGATGCCGCGCGACTGGCCGAGTTCTCGCATAGCGCCGCCTGCCGCGCACTTGCAACGCTCGCCGCGCCGGTGCTCGACGGGAGCGAAGCCGCCGCCGCGCCGATGGAGGTGCTGGTACCTGTGCAAGGCGAGGGAGCCGTGCGCATGCAGGTGCGCATCCAGGTCGTGCAAGCGCGGGCGCCGTTCGACGAGCGGGTGTGCCTGATGCATCTGGAGGACCTGCGCGCGATCGAGGCGCGAATCCGCGCCGAGAAGATGATCGCGCTGGGCCGCATGTCCACCGCCGTGGCGCACGAGATTCGCAATCCGCTGGCGGCCATCGTGCAAGCCAATGCACTGCTTGGCGAGGATTTGACCGATCCGGGACAAGCGCGCTTGTCGCAACTGATAGGTCAGAACGCCGCGCGTCTTTCGGCTGTCGTGGACGACGTGCTCGAACTCGCGCGCGCCGCGCCGCTGCCGCGCATCGGCGATCCGTGCCTGCCGGGCGTAGGTGCCGCCGTGGCCGCCTGGTGCAGCGAGTGGGGCACGCAGAACAACCAAGGCGCGCGGCTGGCATGGCACAGCGGCATTCCCGAGGACGCAACCGCGCGCTTCGACGCCGAGCATCTGCGCCGCGTGGTCGTGAATCTGCTGGACAACGCGGCGCGGCACGCCTCGGCCGCACCCGGCGCGATCACGGTCTATCTGCGCGCCATCGCTGGCGACCGCTTGCGCCTGGCCGTCTGGAGTGACGGGACGGCGATTTCGCCCGCGGTGGAAAAGCATTTGTTCGAGCCATTCTTCTCATCGGAAAGCCGCTCGACGGGGTTGGGCCTTTTCATCTGCCGCGAGCTGTGCGAACGCCATGGCGCCACGCTGGCTTACGAGCGCCGGGCGCTTGACGGCGCAGGCCGAGGAGCCCGGCTTCGGGATGGAAATGAATTCTTCATCGATATGCGGCTTGGCAGCGCGCACAATCCGGACATATCCGCCCAGCCTGCATGAACTCGACCGTTTCCGCTTCCGCCGACGTGCTCGTCATTGACGATGAGCCCGACCTGCGCACGCTCTACGAGTTGGCGCTGCTGCGAGAGGGCCATCGAGTGGAGAGCGCGGGTACGCTCGCGCAAGCCCGCGAGGCCTTGGCGACGCACCGTTTTCGTGCGGTGATCACCGACATGCGCTTACCCGACGGGCTGGGTATCGAGCTTCTGCGTGAACTGGCCAGCGAACAGCGACCCGAGCGCTGCATCGTGATGACCGCATATGGGTCGGCGGAAAACGCGGTCGAAGCACTGAAACTTGGCGCATTCGACTATCTGACCAAGCCGGTCGATCTCAAGCAGTTTCGCAGCGTGGTGAGCGCCGCGCTGCAGCCGGGCAACCGATCGGCGCCCCCCGCCTTGCGCTCGCAAGGAGAGGGCGCGCGTGCCGCCGCCGGCGGTCATGACGCTTTGGCAAACCTGGTCGGCGAATCTGAAGCCATGCTCCAGCTCAAGAGCCGTATTCAGCGGGTGGCGGGCAGCATGGCACCCGTGCTGGTACTTGGGGAATCCGGAACCGGCAAGGAGTTGGTCGCACGAGCGATCCACCGCTGCAGCCACCGCGCCGAGGGCCCCTTTGTCGCGGTCAACTGCGGGGCGATTCCCGAAAATCTGCTGGAAGCTGAGTTTTTTGGCGCAAAGCGCGGTTCCTATACCGGTGCGGTACAGGATCGCGAAGGCTATTTTCAAGCTGCGGGTGGTGGAACCTTGTTTCTTGATGAGATCGGTGACTTGCCAGTGCCCATGCAGGCCAAGCTGCTGCGCGTGATCCAGGAACGCAAACTGCGTCCAATTGGCTCCACGCAGGAGGAAAACGTGGACGTGCGCATTGTCAGCGCGACGCACAGAGACCTGCCGCACGAAGTGGCCACGGGCAACTTCCGGCAGGATTTGTATTACCGCCTGAACGTGATCGAGATGCGCGTGCCGCCCTTGCGTGAACGCCTTGCCGACTTACCGATGCTGTGCGGCGCATTGCTCGCGCGCATTGCGCGTGACAGTGGGCTGCGGCCGGCCCGCCCCTCGCCCGCGATGCTGGGATACTTGGGCAGTCGCCCGTTCCCCGGCAACGTGCGCGAGCTGGAAAATCTGCTGCATCGTGCAATGGCTTTGTCCGAAGACGAGGTGCTTGAACCCACGCTGCTGTGCGAGTCACCCCAGCCCACCCCCGACTCCCGCGTGCCAGACGCACCAGAACCGCAGGCCGATCAAGCTTGCGAGTTGCCCAATGATCTGCAAGGCCATCTGGACGCCATGGAACGAGCGCTGCTCGTCAAGGCCCTTGAGGGCTCGGACTTCAACCGCACCGCGGCGGCGCAGCGACTGGGGATCACCCTGAGACAGATCCGCTATCGCATTCAACGGCTGTCCATTCCGATGCCCGACGACGACGAGGCGCCATCGCCTTGATCGCGTCCCCACGCTGGCATGCGGGCTGGCACAACGGCGCTCGCCATGTCGCCTCGCCGAATTTCGGCCCACGCCCCGCACAGATCGCAGTGGATTTGATCGTCATTCATTCGATCAGTCTGCCGCCCGGCGAATATGGCGGCCCTTTCATCGACGAACTTTTGACCAACCAGCTGGATTGGGACGCGCATCCCTATTTTGGCGAGATCCGTGGCCTGGAAGTCTCGGCCCATTTCCTCATCAGCCGCAGCGGTGGCCTCACGCAATATGTCAGCTGCGACGCCCGCGCCTGGCACGCGGGAGCGTCTGAGTGGCGGGGTAGGAGCAACTGCAACGACTTCAGCATCGGTGTCGAGCTTGAAGGCCTGGAAGGTGAATCTTTCGAAGAAGCGCAGTACGCCACGCTGACCTCGCTGTGCCGAGACATCGCCGCCGCCTACCCGATAGGCGACGTTGCCGGGCATGAACATATTGCCCCTGGTCGAAAGCAAGATCCCGGAACCGGTTTCGATTGGCAACGGCTCCTGTCGGGGCTTGATGGATGGGCCATTCGCGGGCCGATGACGCCTTAAGGAATCGGCAATTTCGCAACGATATGTCACAGCGCTGACATCATCGCGCCGCATCCCTGGAGCACGTTTGGATGCGGCCTCCAAGGGGAAAAGCCGCTGGAGGGCGCATGGCTGCTGGGGCGTTCGGCGCGTGCCCGCGCGGGCCTTGCTCAAGCGGGCGAAATCGGGGTTTCCGAAGGCTGAAAGAGACCCGAAATGTCACGCGATGAGAGGGTTCCCACGCTTGCCAAGATGGCCAGGCCGGTACACTATATGTAGTGGATGCCGGCCGCACCAACCACTATAGGTAGTGTTCAGAGCTCTTTCGGGCTTGATCTCGGCGACCCGGTATTTTCCCGTCAGCGCCACCGGAATTTCGAATGTTTCGGGTGGCCCTATGAAGCGCTTATCGAGGATTCCATGCACGTTCACGCCTCCATTGCCAGCGGCACCGCCCCCACCTACACCAGCCCCCTGCAGACCTCCTCCCAACGCAGCGCCGAAACCCCCGCGCAGGCAGCGCGAGGCCAGCATCTGGCGCATTACCAGATCATCCGCCGCAACGGTGCGGTGGTTCCTTTCGAGCCCGACAAGATCGCGATTGCGATGATGAAGGCATTCCTTGCAGTGCACGGCGCGCAAGGGGCTGCGTCAGCGAGCGTGCGCGAGGTGGTGGACGAGCTCACACAGGCTGTGGTGCGCGGCCTGATGCGCTCGCGCCCCGGCGGCGGCACGTTCCACATCGAGGACGTCCAGGATCAGGTCGAACTCGGGCTGATGCGCGGCGGCCACCACGAGATCGCGCGCGCCTATGTGCTGTACCGTGAGCGCCGCTCCCAGGAACGGGCACGTCAAGCCGAGAGTGTCCAGCCACCAGCACCCGTGTTGCATGTGCTCGACGGTGGCGAGCGGGTGCCGCTTGATGGTGCCGCCCTGCGCAGCTTGATCGAATCGGCTTGCGCGGGCCTGGGACAAGACGTTCGCGCCGAGCCCATCCTGGCGGAAACCGCGCGCAACCTGTACGACGGCGTGCCGATGGCGGAAGTCTACAAGGCAGCCATCCTGGCCGCGCGCACGCTGATCGAGAAGGATCCAGACTACACCTACGCCACGGCGCGCTTACTGCTGCACACCATTGTGCGGGAAGTCATTGGCCATGGCGTGTCCAGCACGGAGATGGGCGAGGTTTACGCCACGAACTTCCCGACCTTCGTTGCCGAGGGCGTCAAACATGAGCTGCTCGACGAACGGTTGCTGCAGTTCGACTTGACGCGCCTGGGCGCCTCGCTCAAGCCCGAACGCGATTTGAAGTTCGATTACCTGGGCTTGCAAACGCTCTACGACCGCTATTTCCTGCATGTACGCAAGAAGCGGATCGAGTTGCCGCAAACCTTCTTCATGCGGGTAGCCATGGGCCTGTCGCTCAACGAGATCGACCGCGAAGCTCGTGCCATCGAGTTCTACGAGGTGCTGTCCTCGTTCGACTTCATGAGCAGCACGCCCACGCTCTTTAACAGCGGCACACGGCGGTCGCAGTTGTCGAGCTGCTACCTGACCACGGTCCCCGACGATCTGGACGGGATTTACGAGGCGATCAAGGAAAACGCGCTGCTGTCCAAATTCGCCGGTGGCCTGGGTAACGATTGGACCCGGGTGCGGGCGCTGGGTAGCCACATCAAAGGCACCAACGGTGAATCTCAGGGCGTTGTGCCGTTTCTGAAAGTCGTCAACGACACGGCGGTGGCCGTCAACCAGGGCGGCAAGCGCAAAGGCGCCGTGTGCACCTATCTGGAAACCTGGCATCTGGACATCGAGGAGTTTCTCGAACTGCGCAAGAACACGGGCGACGACCGCCGTCGCACGCACGACATGAACACGGCCAACTGGATTCCGGACCTGTTCATGCGCCGGGTAATGGAGAAGGGCACGTGGACGTTGTTTTCGCCATCCAACGTTCCCGATCTGCACGACTTGTTTGGCGCCGAATTCGAGAAGGCCTATGTGGCCTATGAAGAAAAAGCCACGCGCGGTGAAATCAAGCCCAGCCGTCAGATTCAGGCCGTGGACCTCTGGCGCAAGATGCTCTCGATGCTGTTCGAGACAGGGCATCCGTGGATCACGTTCAAAGACGCCTGCAACCTGCGTTCGCCCCAGCAGCACACGGGGGTGGTGCATTCGTCCAACTTGTGTACCGAAATCACACTGAACACGAGCGACACGGAAACCGCCGTGTGCAACCTCGGTTCAGTCAACCTGCTCCAGCACCTCAAGGACGGCGGCATCGATCACGCCAAACTCAAGCGCACCGTCTCCACCGCGATGCGCATGCTCGATAACGTGATCGACATCAATTACTACGCCGTCAAGAAGGCACGTGACTCCAACATGCGCCATCGACCCGTGGGATTGGGCGTAATGGGCTTTCAGGACGCGCTCTATTCGCTGCGCATTCCCTATGCATCCGAACAGGCGGTGGAGTTTGCCGACCGGTCAATGGAGGCCATCTGCTACCACGCGTATTGGGCCTCCACCGAACTGGCCGAGGAACGCGGCCGCTATTCAAGCTACAAGGGCTCGCTGTGGGACAAAGGCATCCTGCCCCTGGACACGCTGGGCCTGCTGGAGAAAGCGCGCGGCGGCTACGTCGAGGTGGACCGCTCGGCCTCGCTCGACTGGGAGCAGCTGCGCCAAAAAATTGCACGCGACGGCATGCGCAACTCCAATTGCATCGCCATCGCCCCCACGGCCACCATCTCCAACATCATCGGCGTTGACGCCTCCATCGAACCTTGCTTCGGCAACCTGTCGGTCAAGTCCAATCTGTCGGGAGAGTTCACCGTCATCAATCACTACCTGGTATCCGACCTCAAGCGCCTGAACCTGTGGGACGACGTGATGGTCATGGATCTGAAGCATTTCGATGGTTCCTTGCGCCCCATCGATCGCGTGCCACAGGATGTGAAGGCTCTCTATGCAACGGCGTTCGAAATCGAGCCGCAGTGGTTGGTCGAAGCCGCCGCGCGGCGCCAGAAGTGGATCGATCAGGCACAAAGCCTGAACATCTACATGGCGGGAGCTTCGGGCAAGAAACTCGATGACACCTATAAGCTCGCCTGGGTGCGTGGTCTCAAGACCACCTATTACCTGCGCACGGTGGGGGCCACGCATGCCGAGAAATCAACCGTCGCGGCGGGCCGCTTGAACGCCGTCGCGACACACCAGCACGAGCCGCACACGACAGCCC
>DAIOSZ010000117.1:3851-5539 GCA_036752305.1 Burkholderiaceae bacterium | reverse complement strand
CGGAGTCCCCCGAATTGCCCGCCACCGACATCAAGTTCTGCGCCATCGATGACCCGGGCTGCGAAGCCTGTCAGTAGCAAAAAGAGAGCACGCGACCCGCTTCGATGCAGGGATGCAACAAATTCACCTCCATCACTCGCGGAACGCTTGCTTTTCTTGCTATAAATTTCATAATCACGAGCACAAGGATATTTCATGCTGACCTGGGACGACACTGCCAAGCCAAGCCGAACCGTCGGGCATTCCATGCCCGCCGATGCCGGCCTGGCTGCGTTGACCCTGCAAGCCGTGCAGAGCGCGCCTGCGCAGCGCGGCGCCCCTGCGGCCAAACCCGTATCGGCCCCCGCCGTCTCGCGCAATGCCGATACCCGGCGTGTCAACGTGGCGGACAAGCGCATCATCAACGGCCAGACTGACGTCAATCAGCTCGTTCCCTTCAAGTACAAGTGGGCATGGGAGAAGTATCTGGCGACCTGCGCCAATCACTGGATGCCACAAGAAGTCAACATGTCGCGCGACATCGCCACATGGAAAGACCCCAATGGCCTGACCGAGGACGAGCGGCGCATCGTCAAACGCAACCTCGGGTTTTTTGTTACCGCCGACTCGCTGGCCGCCAACAACATCGTTCTGGGTACCTACCGACACATCACGGCCCCCGAATGCCGTCAATTTCTGTTGCGCCAGGCGTTTGAGGAAGCGATTCACACACACGCCTACCAGTACATCGTTGAGTCGCTTGGACTGGATGAGTCGGAGATCTTCAACGCCTATCACGAGATTGCGGCGATTCGCGAAAAGGACGAGTTCCTGATTCCGTTCATTGACGCGATCATGGACCCGGCTTTCAAGACCGGTACGTTGCTGGCCGATCAGACGCTGCTCAAGTCGCTGATCGTGTTCGCGTGCCTGATGGAGGGCCTGTTCTTCTACGTGGGCTTCACGCAAATTCTCGCGCTCGGCCGGCAAAACAAGATGACGGGAGCGGCTGAGCAATACCAGTACATCCTGCGCGACGAGTCGATGCACTGCAACTTCGGCATTGATCTCATCAATCAGATCAAGCTCGAAAATCCCCAACTGTGGACGCCGAGTTTCCGTGCCGAGATCAAGGCCTTGTTTTTGAAGGCCGTCGAACTCGAGTACCGCTATGCCGAGGACACGATGCCGCGTGGCGTGCTCGGCCTTAACGCCTCCATGTTCAAAGGCTACCTGCGCTACATCGCCAACCGGCGCGCAACGCAGATCGGCCTTGAAGCGCTCTTCCCGAACGAGGAAAACCCGTTCCCGTGGATGAGCGAAATGATTGACCTGAAGAAGGAACGCAATTTCTTCGAAACCCGGGTCATCGAGTATCAGTCTGGCGGTGCGCTTTCGTGGGATTGACGACGCTGGCCACCTCCTCGCTGACCAACCGCATCGCGCCCAGTGGCGCGGGAATGCACATCCCCGCTGCCACTCGCCCCCTATTCGCCCCGCCGATCAACCGCTCCGGTAGGGTGAATCGTTTCTTGTGGACACCTCCATCTGAAACGCCCCTTGCAACTTGATCGAGGAGAAAACCATGGCTACCGCAACCAAGAAGGCCGCACCCGCCAAGAAAGCCGCTCCGGCCAAGAAGGCTGCCGCGCCCGCCAAGAAAGCCGCTGCACCCGCCAAGAAGGCCGCTCCGGCCAAGAAAGCCGCTG